>NZ_JBHZPY010000002.1:0-398010 GCF_042787235.1 Flavobacterium zhoui | reverse complement strand
ACAAGAATTTTAGCAAAAATAACAGCATTAACATTGGTTCAATATATCAATAAATTTATCTTTGATAGACCAATAAATAATATCAAAAATCAAATCATTTAATTACACCCAACGGGTTAAGTTCTAATAAAATTGTATGATGGTTGGATAAATATGTTCTTCAAGTTTTTGCTATTCTTTTAAAAAAGAATACTTTAGTGTTTTAGAATTACTTTTAAAATAAACCGATGAAAAAAACATTATTTTTATTACTCTTAACTTGTTGTGTACATTATTCCAATGCACAACAATCCTCAACACCTCCTAAAGAAACCAAACCAGTTGTCAAAGAGGATTTTTCTCCCTCTAATCTTGTTTTCAATCCTGATCAAAATGTTGTTACTGAACACACCACGACCATAAAAGGACAAAGAGTTTCATACAAAGCGACCACTGGTACCATGCCGGTTTGGGACGAAGAGGGAAAAGCAATTGCAGGATTATTTTATACTTATTATGAACGCTCTGATGTTAAAGATCGTGCTTCACGCCCGTTGGTAATTTCTTTCAACGGCGGTCCCGGTTCTGCTTCGGTTTGGATGCAAATTGCTTACACTGGTCCTAGTTTATTAAATATTGATGATGAAGGATATCCTTTGCAGCCTTATGGAATTAAAGAAAATCCTTATTCTATTTTAGATGTTGCTGATATTGTTTTTGTAAATCCCGTTAACACCGCCTATTCCAGAGCAACAAGCAAAGAAATTCCAACGACTAAGTTTTTTGGCATCAATGCGGATATTAAATATTTAGCCGATTGGATTGGCGGATTTGTAACGCGCACGAACCGTTGGGCTTCGCCTAAATATCTTATTGGCGAAAGCTACGGCACAACCCGAGTTTCCGGATTGGCGCTTCAATTGCAAAACAATCAATGGATGTATCTTAACGGAGTTATATTAGTCTCCCCAACGACATTAGGAATAACTCGTGGCGTGGCTGCTGATGGAGCCCTGAAACTTCCTTATTTTGCAGCTACTGCATGGTATCATAAAATGCTTCCTCCAGATTTACAGAATAAAGATTTGACTGATATGCTGCCAGAAGTGGAAGATTTTACTATCAATGAACTTCTTCCTTCTTTAAGCAAAGGCGGTTCACTTGACGAGCAAAAAAGAAAAGAAATTGCTATAAAAATAGCACGGTACTCCGGTATTTCAGAAAAAGTGGTTATGCAAAACAATTTAGACGTTCCTTATAATTATTTCTGGAAAGAATTGTTGCGCGACAAAGGTTTTACGGTAGGCAGACTAGACTCCCGTTACAAAGGAATTGATCGTAAGAATGCAGGAGATGGTCCTGATTTTAATGCTGAACTTACTTCGTGGCTGCATTCCTTTACTCCCGCAATCAACATGTACATTCGCAATGATTTGAATTATAAAACTGATTTCAAATACAATATGTTTGGTTCGGTAAATCCTTGGGATAAATCAAATGATGAAACAGGTGAAAATCTACGTCAGGCAATGGCACAAAATCCTTATTTGAATGTTATGGTTCAGTCTGGATATTATGATGGCGCCTGCGATTATTTCAATGCAAAATACAATTTATGGCAAATGGATCCCAGCGGAAAGCTAAAAGACAGAATGAGTTGGAAAGGCTACCGAAGCGGACACATGATGTATTTAAGAAAAAAGGATTTAGAAACGGCTAATGAGGATATCAGAGCGTTCATAAAAAATTCATTGCCTAAAACGGGAGAAGCGGCGAAATATTAAGGCTGTGACTTTTGGCTAAAAAGACAAATCAAATCTATTTTTGATTTGTCTTTTTTTGTTTAATAACGCATCGTAATTATTAAAAAAAGATTGAAATTGAATAACAAATTCCCTAGCCCAGATAGAAATGGAAAGCCCACAGTCAAGCCTTTTTAGGCGAGACGAGGACTTGAAATGGAAAGCTGGAAATAGCTCCAAAAAAGATTTAGACGATGACGTTTCAGTAATACTTCGAAAACGTTTGAAACTTTAAACTTTGCTTGCTATCGCCTTTGTCACTCAAAATAAAAGCAATAAATTAGCGCCATCAAATTTTATACAAAAACACAATGAAAAACACTGCGCTTACGCACATACATGAAAGTTTGGGAGCAAAAATGCTTCCGTTTGCCGGATACAATATGCCTATTTTATATGAAGGGGTGAACGCGGAACATGAAACGGTTAGAAATGCTGTTGGTGTTTTTGACGTGTCACACATGGGAGAATTCTTGCTTTCGGGTCAAAATGCTTTGGCTTTGATTCAGAAAGTGACTTCGAATGATGCTTCAACTCTAACAATTGGACGAGCGCAATATTCTTGTTTTCCAAATAATGACGGTGGAATTGTAGATGATTTGATTGTCTATAAAATGAAAGAAGAGCAGTATTTATTAGTGGTAAATGCGTCGAATATTGATAAAGATTGGAATTGGATTTCAGCTCATAATGATCTGGGTGTGGATATGAGAAACCTTTCGGATGATTATTCTTTATTGGCCATTCAAGGACCAAAAGCGGTTGAAGCGATGCAACCTTTGTCTTCATTAGATTTAGCGGCTATTCCTTATTACCATTTTGAAGTGGGTGATTTTGCCGGAATTGAAAACGTGATTATTTCAGCTACGGGTTATACCGGTTCTGGAGGTTTTGAGATTTATTGTAAAAACTCGGAAGTGGAACAAATTTGGAATAAAGTTTTTGAAGCGGGCGCTGCATTTGGTATTAAACCAATTGGATTGGCGGCTCGTGATACGTTGCGTTTAGAAATGGGTTTCTGTTTGTACGGAAATGACATTAATGACACAACTTCACCTCTTGAAGCTGGTTTGGGTTGGATTACAAAATTCAATAAAGAATTCACGAATTCAGAAAACCTGAAAAAACAAAAAGAAGCTGGGGTTACTAAAAAACTGGTTGCTTTTGAAATGCAAGAGCGCTCTGTGCCAAGACATGACTATGAAATTGTGAATGCTGCCGGAGATGTAATCGGGATTGTAACATCAGGAACGATGTCTCCGTCTATGAATAAAGGAATTGGTTTAGGTTATGTAACTGTTGAAAACAGTCCAGTTGACAGCGATATTTTCATTAGAATCCGTAAAAATGATGTTCCTGCCAAAGTGGTAAAATTGCCTTTTTACAAGAAATAAATTATAAATGAAAGGATTTTCGCTGGTAATATTCTTGACTACATTTTCACTATTTGGTCAAAATAGCGCCATCACTTGTGAAAAACTTTCCAAAATAAATGCGTTGATTCAACGCGAGCATCTAAATCCAAAACCGGTAGACGACAGTTTATCGGTTTTTGTTTTTGACAGTTTTATTGATAAATTGGATCCATCAAGAAACATTTTTCTAAAATCAGAATACGATATTCTTTCTAAAAAATACCGACTAAATATTGATGATTTTATCAAAAGTAACGATTGTTCTTTTCTAACGGAAATCTCAAGCGTTTACAAAAAAGACCTTTTGAGAAACAAAGCTATTTTAGAAAAAATTGACCGTGAAGCTATCGATTATGAATTGAAAGATACGATTCGGTTTTATAAAAAAGCATTTCCCATTTATTTATTGGATAGCCAAGTGGAGAAAGTTTGGCGAAAAAAAATCAGATATCAAATTCTGGATGACATCTCCCAAACCAGTAAAAATCTGGATTCTATAAAAGCCAATTTTAATTCTATAGAAGCTTTAGTAAAAGATATTGTCATTCAAAATGAACTTTGCAGAATAAATACCATTTTACAAAATGACACCGATTTAGAAGAAAATCTATATAATGACTTTTGCGGTTATTTTGATCCTCACACTTCGTATTTCAGTGACGATTCTAAGTCCAGTTTTGTAGCATCATTATCAAAAGAACACTTGTCACTAGGACTAAATGTAAGCTTAAATGAAAAAAGCGAAATTATTGTTGAGGATTTAGATCCAAACGGTCCCGCATTTTTAACAGGAAAAATAAAAAAAGGAGATCAAATTATTTCAATTTCAAACCGAAAGGAAACGTTATTGGTTACCTGCGCATCACTAGAATCGATTTCGAATATGATTTTGTCAGAAGCGAATAAAAACATTGTTTTGACCTTAAAACGAAAGACTGGAAAAAGTTTTGAGGTACTTATTGAAAAACAAATAATCAAAGATGAAGAAAACACGGTTTACAGTTTTATTGTTGAAAAAAACATCAAAATAGGATACATAAAAATACCTAGCTTTTACGCTGATTTTGAAGACAATAATGGCAAAGGCTGCGCTCAGGATGTCGTAAAAGAAATAATCAAATTACAAAAAGATAATATTAAAGGATTAATTATCGATCTTGTGGATAATGGTGGTGGTTCCATGGAAGAAGCTATAAAATTGGCGGGCATTTTTATAGACAAAGGTCCTATTTCTGTTGTTATTGACAAAAATAAAATTCAAACGAAAATTGAAGATCCGTTTAAAGGAATGTTTTATAAAGATCCTATTGTGCTACTTGTTAATGGAAATTCAGCATCAGCGAGTGAATTTTTTGCATCCGTTCTTCAAGATTACAATAGAGCAGTATTGATAGGAAGTACGACGTTAGGAAAAGCGACGATGCAAACGATTCTGCCATTGGAGGAAAATGACAACGAAAATTTTGTAAAAGTTACCGTTAATAAATTTTATAGAATTACAGGAAAAAGCCATCAAAGTGTGGGTATATCTCCTAATGTAATCCTTCCTGAAATTTACGAAACCATCTTTCAAAAAGAAAGTAACTTTCCAACGGCTTTTAAAAATGATAGCATAAACACTTCAATAAAATTCAGGACTTACTTTAAGAATAGTTTAATTGAAAAAATAACAAAAAAAAGTAATCAAAGGGTTGCAAACGATTCTTATTTTAATGCGATTAAGAACCGGAATAAAAGAATCGATGATTTGGTTAACCAACCAAAAACAGCAACGCCAGTAAATGTAGATGCCGTTTTTGAAGAACAAAATAAAGTAACCGCTTTATGGGATGATATCACAATTTTTAATTCGAAGAGCATCGATTTGAATGTCTACAACTCGAATTTAAATAAATACCTTCTTGCTATTCACCCTTTGGAAAAAACATATAATCAATTCCAATTAGATGGTTTGAAAACAAATCACTATCTAAATGAAGCAATTACTATAATTGAAGATTTTAACAGTTTAAAATAAAAAATATCACCACAAATCAGCTTAAAATGATGAAAAGAATTTAAATTGATTTTGGTAAAATAACTAATAGCTGTATTTTTGCAGTTCAAAATAAAAAATTAGCAATGGGAAGAGCGTTTGAGTTTAGAAAAGGTAGAAAAATGAAACGTTGGTCAGCAATGGCTAAAGCATTTACAAGAATTGGAAAGGATATCGTCATGGCTGTTAAGGAAGGCGGACCAAATCCAGATGCTAATTCAAGATTAAGAGCAGTTATCCAGAATTCAAAGGCTGCAAATATGCCTAAAGAGAATGTGGAACGTGCCATTAAAAAAGCAACCGATAAAGATACTGCAAACTATAAAGAAGTTTTATTTGAAGGATATGCACCTCATGGGATTGCAATTCTTGTGGAAACGGCTACCGATAACAATAATAGAACTGTTGCAAATGTTAGAAGTTATTTTAACAAATGTAATGGGACAATGGGAACTCAGGGTTCTGTAGAATTTATGTTTGACCATACTTGTAACTTCCGAATTCCAGCTAACGGAATTGATCCGGAAGAATTAGAATTAGAATTAATCGATTTTGGTGCTGAAGAAGTTTTTGAAGATGAAGATGGTATTTTAATTTATGCGCCATTTAATAGTTTTGGAACAATTCAAAAAGAATTGGAAAGCAGAGGTCTTGAAATCCTTTCTTCTGGTTTTGAAAGAATTCCTCAAATTACTAAGACATTAACAGAAGCTGAAATGGCCGATGTAGAAAAACTAATCGAAAAATTAGAAGAAGATGATGATGTAATGAACGTATATCATACAATGGAAGAGGCATAAACTTCAGTACAATTATATATAAAACTCTGGCTCCGGCTGGAGTTTTTTTGTCTCAAATTATTTGCATTTAATATAAAGCCCATGTTTTTTCTTATTTTAAGTATTCTCTGTAGCGTAACCGTAGGGGTAATTTTCAAAGTCGGCCGAAAATACACTTTAAATACAACCCAAGTAGTTGCATGGAATTATGTGTTTGCACTGTTGCTTTGTTACTTCTTTTATAGCCCTGATTTAACCGCAATTAATACATCTGCACCGTGGATTATTTATATTCCGTTAGGGATTTTATTACCCACAATATTTTTGTTTTTAGCGGCTTCCATCAAGCACATGGGAATTGTAAAAACAGATGCTGCACAACGCCTTTCCCTTTTTATTCCTGTACTCGCAGCTTGGTTATTATTCAATGAAGAATTCAACACTATCAAACTGACTGCCTTCTTGATAGCCCTACCCGCTTTAGTATTAATACTTTCAAAAAAAACCGACAATCTAAATAATAAATGGATATATCCAGCGGTCGTATTAGTGGGTTTTGGAGCGATAGACATCTTGTTCAAACAAATCGCTCTAACTACTGGTTTGCCTTTTACAACTTCGCTTTTTATTGTTTTTGGCATTTCGCTCATCTTAATTTTGGCAATAGTCCTTTACGAAATAGCGTTTAAAAAAGCCCCCTTTAAAAGGAACAATTTTCTTTTTGGAGCGCTTGTAGGAGTGTTTAATTTTGGAAATATTTTATTTTATCTTAAAGCGCATCAGGCTTTCGCCAAAAATCCATCGACAGTATTTGCTGCAATGAATATGGGCGTAATCATTATAGGAAGCATCGTAGGAATAGTTGTATTTAAAGAGAAAGTTAGCCGTTACAATTATTTTGGATTATTATTAGCAATAGTTGCTATTGTGCTTATAACATTTTCTCAAGTTCTCACCTAATAAAAAAATTTTGTGCTACATCATACATATAATTGGTATATTACATGCGAAGCCAAAAAAAAAGGCGACACTTTAAACTATTTTTAGGGTAATTATTTGATAAGTAGAACATTATTAATTAAAATATAGAATACAAAAGGGGAAATCAGTTTTTTATGATGATTTTTCACAGAATATAGCCGTTTATTGAATCAGTTTAGTCAATTAACTAAATTTCTTAATAAAGAATATCGTTCTAAGGAACGTTTTAAATTATAACATATATGACAAACAACATTCTAATTGAAAATCAATATAAAAGAACAAGTTTATTTGAAAAAGAAAATGTAAACTATTTAGTTCGTATTTTAAAAAGATTCAATACTGTACCAAAGATAAATAACATCAATATTATCACTTCAACCCGTGAGCCTGATATTTTCAAAATTGTACCCAATAAATCGATTATAATTGGTTCTTCCTTTTTAGACAAACCCATATTAGCGTTAGTTTATTTAAGATATGGTATCGAATGGCAGTTATGGTATAAAGCGTTGAATAACGAAAAAAAAGATACTGTATTATGTGATATCGCAGCACTTGAAGTGATTCGAATCTTTTATAATTTACTACCTAAAGCTGATAAAGAAAAATTAGAAAATCTTGATTATGTTTTAATTAATTTAATTAAAAATAGTAGCGATTTAAATACTGAATATACGTTAAACCACGAAGAGCTACAATCTTTTCATGGCTTGAAGAATTCAGACCACGAACTTAAAGAATCTTGGAAACCTATTGTTGAAAATCTGGCAAAACCTACTGAATACTTACTGATGTCTGGAGGCGATCTGAGATTAAATATAGACGAAATTCATTTGCTAAATAAATACGGATGCCGTCCATTCCCAAGACCTGATGCATTTACTTTTGCCTCGTCTACAGCGTCAAGCGTTTCAAATTTTGCTTTTGATAAAACAGATAAAGTTAGAAGCATATTAATTAGAAACAGCTTGAAAAATGGTTTTAAAAATGCCACTATGGAGTTTTCTGAATTACTAAAAAACAACCTTAGAAAAATATTCAAATTAAATGAGGAATGCGAAATAATTTTTTCCCCATCAGGAACAGATTCTTCACTTCAAATTGCAGCTATAACGCAAATTATTTCCGATAAAGAAATTACACATATTCTGGTTGCGTCTGATGAAACCGGCAGTGGTGTTGCTGCAGCCTTAAAAGGATATCATTTTGAAAACACAACAGCTTTAAATTATCCGATAAAAAAAGGCGATAAAATTGAAGGCTTTAGAGATGTTGATTTAATTGAAATCCCTTTTAGAGATGAAAATGGTGCCTTGAAATCTTCTAATCAATTAGATGAAGAAGTATTTAATGCCGTTTCCAGGACCAAAGATCTTGGCAGGCACGTTGTGTTGCATACCATGGATCAATCGAAATTAGGCTATCAATCTCCTAGCGACGATTTTATAAAAAAACTAAATACACTTGAAAATTTATCAATTCAGATAATTGTGGATGGTTCACAGCTTAGATTAGATCCAAAAGACATACAAAATTATTTAAATAAAGGATATATTGTTACCATAACAGGGAGTAAATTCTTCACTGGTCCTCCATATTGCGGGGCACTAATCCTGCCTGAAACTGTCAATAAATTAATTCATTCTGTAAAAAACACATTACCTAAAGGTTTAACTAAATATTACAATCATTCTGATTGGCCGACTTCTTGGTACTGTTCAAATGAATTATCTGATGGTTATAATTATGGTTCCTATATGCGCTGGAATGCTGCCGTAGTTGAAATGGACAGGTATTACAAAACACCTATTTTATACCGAAATATGGGTATTGAGATGTTTTGCAATTTTGTTGATGACTCAATCAAAGAGGCCACTTTTTTACAGCCTATTTATGGTGATGAAACCAAAACGAAGTGTTACAGCAGTAAAGAGTTTGGAATAAGAAATATCCGCACCATTTTTCCTTTCTTTATTTTTAAAGATAATGAAGTCTTATCTGTTGATAAAGTAAAAAAACTTTATACTTTATTAAATTCCGATTTATCCGATCAGTTTGAAGACTCTTCTTTAGAAATCATCCGACTTGCTGCTCAAAAATGTCATATTGGTCAAGCAGTTAATGTAAAATATACTAACGAAATTGAAAGTGCTATTTTAAGAATTAGTTTGGGTTCAAGAGTTATTTCTGAAAGTTGGGTCAATAGAGATATTAGTCTCTTTTTTAGAAATATAGAATTGCAAATGAGTCAGATCACAATTACTATTAAAAAAATAGAATTAATACTTAGTAATGCTGAATTACTGAAATAAATAGTGTTATCAATGGTCAAAAAAAAGTCCCATTTGCATCAGCAAATGGGACTATAAATCTATAATTTTAAATTTATTTTATAAATTCTATTTTTTGAGCTTCTTCTTCATTGATGCTGTCAAAGAAACCTTGTTCATTCATCCAGTCGTCACTAAATACTTTACTCATATAACGAGAACCATGATCTGGAAAAATAGCAATTACATTACTGTTTTTATCAAATTCTCCTTCTTCGGCATATTGTTTAATGGCTTGCATTACTGCTCCTGAAGTATATCCTACAAATAAACCTTCTTTTTTTACAATCTCTCTGGCTGCATGAGCACTTTCCTCATCAGAAACTTTCATGAACTTATCGATAATATCAAAATCGGTCGCTGATGGAATTAAGTTTTTACCCAAACCTTCTATTCTGTAAGGATAAATTTCATCATTGTCAAACTCTCCTGTTTCATGGTATTTTTTTAATACTGAACCAAAAGCATCTACACCTAAAACTCTAATATTTGGATTTTGCTCTTTCAAGTATTTTGCAGTTCCTGATATAGTACCACCCGTTCCGCTACAAGCGATAAGATGCGTAATTTTACCATTTGTTTGTTTCCAAATTTCTGGCCCGGTAGATTTATAATGTGCGTCAATATTCAATTGATTAAAATATTGATTGATATATACAGAACCTTTCGTTTCTTCATGCAAACGTTTGGCAACATTGTAATACGAACGCTCGTCATCGGCAGAAACATGAGCAGGGCAAACATAAACTTTAGCTCCTAAACTACGAAGCATATCTATTTTATCTTTGGATGATTTTGAACTTACAGCAAGAATACAATTATAGCCTTTTATAATGCTTACCATTGCTAAACTAAAACCGGTATTCCCGGATGTCGTTTCGATTATTGTGTCTCCAGGAGATAAAACACCTCTTTTTTCAGCCTCTTCGATTATATATAAAGCAATTCTATCTTTAGAAGAATGTCCCGGATTAAAAGCTTCTACTTTAGCATAGAAATTACCGTCTAACTCTTCGGTGACTCTATTTAGCTTAATAAGTGGAGTATTACCTATTAATTCTAATACATTATTATAAGCGTTTATTTCTTCTTTCATAAAAAAATAGTTAATCAAGATTCTTTTTATTTAACCTCGAAATATCACAAATTTAACAAAATTTTTTGAATTACTTTTTAATTTTTTCTAAATCTAATAAAAAACTAAATTCTTTCGCCAATTCCTTTAATGCTTCAAATCGTCCAGATGCACCTCCATGACCTGCTTCCATATTTGTATCAAGATATAAAACGGTATCATTTGTTTTTATGGTTCTTAATTTAGCCACCCATTTAGCAGGTTCCCAATACTGCACTTGTGAATCATGAAGACCAGTAGAAACATACATATTGGGGTAATTTTGTTGTTTAATATTATCATAAGGAGAATAGGATAACATATAATTATAATATTTCTTTTTGTTTGGATTTCCCCATTCATCATATTCACCGGTTGTCAGTGGAATGCTATCATCAAGCATTGTGGTTATTACATCCACAAAAGCCACCTGTGCTATAATCCCATTATACAATTCGGGTGCCATATTTACCACTACACCCATTAATAATCCTCCCGCAGAGCCACCTTCGGCATATAAATGAGTTGGTGAAGTATATTTTTGTTCTATTAAAAATTTAGAACAATCAATAAAGTCCGTGAATGTATTTTTCTTCTTTAATAACTTTCCGTCCTCATACCATTGTCTTCCCAGATCTTCCCCGCCTCGAATGTGTGCAATTGCATATATAAATCCTCGATCCAACAATGATAATCTAGTGGAAGAAAAAGTAGCATCCATAGAATGCCCATAAGAACCATACGCATATTGAAGCAGGGGATTTTTCCCGTCTTTTTTTACTTCTTTTCGATACACCAGCGAAATTGGAATTTTTATTCCGTCTTTGGCAGTTGCCCAAACGCGTTCCTCGGTATAATTATTTTTATCAAACTTTCCTCCTAAAACTTGCTGCTCTTTTTTGATTTCTTTCTCTTTAGTTCTCATATTGAAATCAATAACCGAAGAGGGAGTTGTCATTGATTGATAGCCGTACCTCAAAATTTCTGTTTCAAAATCAACATTGGTGCTGGTATATGCGGTATACGTTTCGCTTTCAAAAGGCAAATAATATTCTCCTTCCCCACTCCAAGGCATAATTCGGATTTTGTTTAAACCGTTCGAACGTTCTTCAACAACTAAATAATTAGCAAAAATTTCGATATCTTCCAGCAATACATCTTCTCGATGCGCTATAACTTCTTTCCAATTCTCTTTGGTTGTTGTTGTTTCGAGCGTTTTCATCAATTTGAAATTCTCTGCATCATCCGCATTAGTCATAATATAAAAACTGTCCTCATAATGATTAATACTATACTCTACTCCTCGAATTCGCTTTTGAAAAATTTCAAATTTTCCATCAGGATTATCTGCATTTAGAATTCTGTATTCCGTTGTTAAGGTACTTCCAGACTCAATTGCAAGGTATTTTCTAGATTTAGATTTAGCAATTTCTACATTATAAGTATCATCTTTTTCGAAATAAACCAAAACATCATCCGCCTGTTCTGAACCTAATTTATGCTTAAAAATTTTATCAGACCGCAAAGTAACTTCATCTTGGCTGGAATAAAACATAGTTTTATTATCGTTAGCCCAGACAGCACTTCCAGTAACTTTTTCTATTTTATCTTCTAAAATTTCATTGGTTTCTAAACTTTTAACCTGAATCGTGTATATTCTTCTTCCAACAGTATCAAAACTAAAAATAGCTAATTTATTATCTGGACTAACACTCAAACCACCCAATTGAAAGTAGGATTGCCCTTTGGCCATATCATTACAATCAAACATGATTTCTTCTTTTGCCGTAAGGCTTTCTTTTTTTCGAGAATAAATAGGATAGTCTTTTCCTTTCTCAAAACGAGTGATATAGTAATAACCATTATATAAATAAGGAACCGATTCGTCGTCTTCCTTGATTCGGCTCTTCATTTCCTCAAATAATTCTTTTTGGAAATCTTTAGTATGCGCAGTCATTTTATGATAATATTCATTCTCCTTGTTCAAATAATCGATGACTTCAGGGTTTTCTCTGTCGTTCATCCAAAAATAATTATCAGTTCTGGAGTGTCCTAAATTTTCTAATGTTTTAGGAATTATTTTAGCAACAGGTGGTAGTATATTTTCTGACATTTTTATTCGTTTATTAAATATGTGATTTTACAAAAATAGTACAAAGGTGATTTAAAACACCCCCGTTTTTCATCTAATTTAACATTGCTTATTCCTTCAAATGTAGTAATTTCGTATTTCAATAATTTAAAATTTATCAAAATGGATTTAATGGGAATGATGGGAAAACTTAAAGAGACCCAACAAAAAATAGAGGATACAAAAAAACGTTTGGATACTGTTCTTATCGATGAGCAAAGCACAGATGGTTTATTGAAAGTAACTTTGACTGCCAATAGAAAAATAAAATCAATTACAATTGACGATACTTTACTGGAAGACAAAGATCAACTGGAAGATTATTTAATTCTAACTATAAATAAAGCCATTGAAAAAGCTAGTAAAACAAATGAAGCTGAACTTGATGCCGTTGCAAAAATGGATATGCCAATGATTCCAGGAATGGACAATTTGTTCAAATAAAAAAATAAAGTTTAAGGCTTAGAGTTTTTGAGAATGCGAAAAACTTTAAACCTTAAACAAATTTTACATATTAGAAAATTAATTTTTCTAAAGTTTCCAAAACATACGTATGCATAACTTCTCTATAATCAAGATGTGTAACGATTCTTAATTTTCCATGACCCATAGAACTAATGGAAATATTTTTTTGTTTTAATGTTTCTATTAAAACAGTATCACTTACATTATTTGCCAAAGAAAAGATTAAAATATTAGTTTCAACAGGTTCCACCGATGCTACCCAATTCACTTTTTTCAGTACTTCGGCTATTTCTTTAGCTCTTCGATGGTCTTCACTGAGACGCTCCATATTATGATCTAAAGCATAAATTCCGGCTGCCGCCAAATAACCTACCTGACGCATTCCTCCTCCTAATATTTTTCTGATTCGCAAAGCTCTGTGAATTGTTACCTTATCAGCCAATAAAACAGAACCGATAGGCGCTCCAAGTCCTTTGGACAAACAAACAGAAATGGTATCAAACAATTTCCCAAATTGTTTTGGGTCTTGTTTTTTGGCTACCAATGCATTCCAAATTCGGGCTCCATCCATATGAAACTTCAAATTATTGGCATCACAAACCTGTTTTATTTTTTGCAAATCTTCTAGTTCATAACAGGCACCACCGCCTTTATTAGTTGTATTCTCCACACATACTAAACTGGTTAAAGGGCTGTGATAAAACTCCGGATCATTAATGGCTCCAGCAACTTGTTGGGCAGTAATCATTCCACGATTTCCATCTAATAAACAACAGGAAACTCCGCTATTAAAAGAAACTCCTCCTCCTTCGTAATGATAAACATGAGCATATTTATCGGCTATTAATTGTTCTCCAGGTTGCGTATGTAATTTTATAGCCGTTTGATTTGCCATGGTTCCAGAGGGAAAAAAAAGACCTGCTTCCATGCCAAACATTTCAGCAACTTTAGCTTCTAGCTCAATAACTGTAGGATCTTGTTTATATACGTCATCGCCAACTTGGGCTTTAAACATATACTGTAACATTTCGTATGACGGCTTGGTAATCGTATCGCTAACTAAATTTATTTCCATTTATTTGTTTTATATTTATGTTACGGACAAGCTGTGACTTGTCTCTTCTCAAAATTTTCTTATTTTTGTACCACAAAATTACATAATTTATGACAACTACCGAACAAATTAAAGGTATTGTAGAGCGCCTTGGTGCGTTGAGGAGGTATCTTTGACGTTGATGCCAAATTAATTGAAATTTCTAACGAAGAAGAAAAAACTTTTGCTCCCGACTTTTGGAATAACGCAAAAGAAGCGGAATTGATTGTAAAGAATCTTCGAAATAAAAAAAAATGGATTGAAGATTACAACAAAGCAATCGAAATGACTGACGAGTTGCAACTCGCCCATGATTTTTATAAAGAAGGAGAATTTACCGTAGAAGAACTAGACGATCAATACAAGCAAACCCAAGACCACATTGAAGCTATCGAGTTCAAAAACATGCTTTCGGACGAAGGTGATACTTTGAGCGCAGTAGTGCAAATAACCGCGGGTGCTGGTGGAACGGAAAGTTGCGATTGGGCTGAAATGCTTATGCGTATGTACATGATGTGGGGCGAAAAATACGGTTACAAAATAAAAGAACTGAATTACCAAAAAGGAGAGGCTGCAGGAATAAAAACCGTTACACTTGAATTTGAAGGAGACTATTCTTTTGGATATTTAAAAGGCGAAAACGGTGTACATCGATTGGTTCGTATTTCTCCATTTGATAGTAATGCAAAGCGTCATACTTCGTTTGCATCCGTTTATGTATATCCGCTTGTAGATGATAGTATCGAAATTGACATTAATCCTGCTGATATTGAAATTACAACATCGCGATCCAGTGGTGCTGGAGGACAAAATGTAAATAAAGTAGAAACCAAAGTACAATTGTTTCATAAACCAACCGGAATTCAAATACAATGTTCTGAAACACGGTCACAACAAGATAACAGACAACGTGCGATGCAAATGTTACGATCTCAATTATACGAAATTGAGTTAAAAAAGAAACAGGCACAACGCGCTGATATCGAAGCCGGAAAAATGAAAATTGAATGGGGTTCACAAATCAGAAATTATGTGATGCAACCCTATAAATTAGTCAAAGACGTTCGAACCGGTCATGAAACCAGCAATGTTGATGGCGTTATGAATGGAGAAATCGATGAGTTCCTAAAAGCCTATTTGATGATGATGGGACAAAAGGAAGAAGAATAGTATTTAGCTTTCAGTGGTCAGTTTTCAGTGAAAAGTGAGTTCTTCAAAAGATAAAATAAGTAATAAAATTCTCTTAACTTTCGTTATTCGAAATATTTAAGGGGTTTCTTTTGAATTTTAAAAAACTTACTTATTAGACTTTAGCCTTAGTACTTATTTAAAGACCACTTTTCAAAACATTGTAATTACCCATAATAATTATAGGGTTCTGTTTGGGATCTAACCAATTTACTATCAACTTCATATTTTCCTCATTAATAGCAACACAACCAGCAGTGAAATAAGGCTTTTTTATACCCAAATGAAAAAAGATAGCGCTACCTTTTCCTTTTATTACTGGGTTCGTATTGTATTCTATAACCAAACAATATTTGTAGGCATCACTTTTCAATAATAGATTTTCATAAGATTTCGCATTGGTAAAACCTCTGATAAAGGTATTATAATCCTTCGAATTTGGATCATCAATCCATTTATCTTCTTTAGTCGTTTGTTGGTATTCCAATAATGTGTTTACTTGTTTTTCATAGGTAAATAATTTTCCCAAACGAAATATACCAGTTGGGGATTTGCCGTCACCTTCAAGTTTATTAAGTGGTGGTGCAAATCCATTTTTACCAATACCAGCTTCTATCGGATTATCTTTTACAACCCAATTCCTGTCTTTTCTCTCTAAAGCTACAAGAACAGCGCTATAATTTTCTGGTTGATAATTGTACACCACCAACAATTGTTCACTATTTTCTAATTTTTTTTTATTATTCTCAGCAATTAATAATGCATTTTCAATAATACTATTATTTGTTTGAGACTGCAGATTAATAGAAAAAAGTAGTATAACAGGTAAAAACAAAAATCCGTCTAATAGTTTCATTTTTATGGTAGGTTTATTATTTAAAAGCTAACTAGAAAATAGTGTTAGCATTGTAAATTCGATTTTACGCTCTTTAACAAACATAAACAAATTATCGCAAAACCATTACATTTGCGAAGCACGCATTTTTAAAGTACTAATTTACACACTTACAACCATTCAATCAAAGAAACTCCAACACCTATAGCTGTCTGCAAATGATTTAAGATCGCCTCGACCAATATATTATGCAATATCAGGATTGTCGTTTTTTGCTACTGATAAAATGAGCCAAGGTCTACTGTAAACACTCAAATGATTGTTTAAAAATCCAGCATGAAAAATAATTCTGTTCCAGCTTCGTGAATAAAGATCACTTTTCCCATTTGATTCATGATTTATTTCCATACCTATCATGCGTGTATTTAACCCAAAAAGTTTAAACTTGATAGGGAAATTCAGAATTAATTCTGGTTCATAATTAGCTTCCCTGAAAGGGCGTAATAAATCAGTATTGTAAATTTGCCAGTGTCATATTTGGGTATAAGCCACCCAGAAATCACTATGTTCGCTAAAAAAGTTCTGCAATACATTAGTCTTCAAACTCAATTGAAATTTAGATTCAATACTCTTATAATTAACTCTTGTTGTTGCAGTATAATCAGGATCTACAAGTTGTTCAGTAGGGGAATTAGTTTAGTGCACCGATAAAACATCCATAGGTTTATCGGATGTTTCTAAAAAGGTTCCGCTAACTGACGTTGTATCTAATTCCAAACGCTCCGTCATATTACGGAGTTGCGTTTTCTGATTAAAGTAAGCCTGCATCTGAGCATTTGCAGTAAAATTAGAAAATAAAAGTATAAAAATTAAGAACTTTATATGTCGTAATTCCATAATATATTAGCGCATATTAACCGACAAAAATAATTGTTTAAAACTGTTATTTGATCTATTTTTTTTTGGTTATGTAAATGCCACTTGTAATCGTGTTAAAGAATTGCGAAAGATTAGGAATTATAAACCCAATTTGTTTTATTTGATGACTATAACTAAACAATCCAATCTAAGCTTAATGAAATCCTATTCAATCCAAGAAATAAATGAAATTTTAAAAGGGGAAATTGTCGGGGAAATTTTCCAAAAAATCACTGCTCCTGAACAACTTGAAGTGGCTAATGAATCCGAAATTTCTTTTATTGGAAATAAAAAATACGAAAAATTTTGGGTAACTTCTAAAGCTGCTGTAGCGGTTGTAAATGAGGATATTTCGATAGAACCAGGAGAAAACAGGGCTTTCATAAAAGTTAAAAATGCTGATCTGGCTATGTCACAAGTTTTAGCTCTTTTTGCACCTCCAACCCCATTATTTAATATTGATATTCATCCGACAGCAGTTATAGATGACACCGCAATTATTTGTAATGGTGTTCGAATTGGTGCAGGGTGTTATATAGGAGCTAAAGTTGTTCTTGGAGACAATTCAACAATATATCCAAATGTCACTATTCTAGACGAATGTACCCTAGGAAAAAACACTGTAATCTGGTCTGGGGCGGTAATTCGAGAGCGTTGTCACATAGGGAACGATTGCATAATACACCCTAATGCAACTATTGGTGCGGATGGTTTTGGTTTTCGGCCTGATCCTGAAAGAGGTTTGGTGAAAATCCCACAAATTGGAAATGTAATTATAGGCAATGGTGTTGAAATTGGCGCTAATACTTGCATTGACCGAGGAAAATTCAGTTCTACTATTTTAGGTGATGGTTGTAAAATTGATAATTTAGTTCAAATTGGGCACAATAGTAAATTGGGCAAATTTTGCATTATGGCTGGAAACAGTGGATTGGCAGGGTCCGTAACTTTAGGAAATGGTGTAATTATAGGCGGAAGCGCTTCTATAAAAGACCATACAACAATTGGCGACGGTGCCATTGTAGGCGCTGGTTCTGGTGTCACGGGAGATATTCCTGCAGGGAAAACCATGTTGGGGTATCCTGCTGTCGAAGCACGTGATGCTTTAAAACAATGGGCAATTTTAAAAAGAATGGTTAACGATTCAAAAAAATAACTAATTATATTTTTTGTTAAATTCATAAAAAAACAGAACTTAAACTCTGTTTTTTTGCTATAATACCAATAATACATTCAATTTTATTTCTAAACTAATAGCGTTTAAAAGATTTATCTCAATAAATTTTTTACTTTAGCTCTAATTATTTAACAACTATTTCATCATGGATTTGAACTTCAATAAAAACGAAGACCACAATAAACTTTTACTTTCAGCATTACGCCAAAAATTAAGCCTGGTGAAATTGGGCGGTGGTGAAAAACGCATTCAAAAATTACATAACGAAGGTAAAATGACTGCTCGGGAACGCATTGATTATTTGCTAGATCCCAAAGCTAAAAGTATAGAAATTGGAGCATTTGTTGGTGAAGGAATGTATGCTGAACATGGCGGTTGCCCTTCGGGTGGAGTTGTTGTGAAAATAGGATATATCAAAGGAAAACAATGCATTGTGGTGGCCAATGATGCTACCGTAAAAGCGGGTGCTTGGTTTCCAATTACCGCTAAGAAAAACTTACGTGCTCAGGAAATCGCAATGGAAAATAGATTACCAATTATCTATTTAGTTGATAGTGCCGGTGTGTATTTGCCTTTGCAAGATGAAATTTTTCCTGACAAAGAACATTTTGGTCGCATTTTTAGAAATAATGCTCAAATGAGTAGTATGGGAATCACCCAAATTGCTGCTGTTATGGGAAGTTGCGTTGCCGGTGGAGCTTATCTGCCAATTATGAGTGATGAAGCTTTGATTGTAGAAAAAACAGGAAGTATTTTCTTAGCAGGAAGTTATTTAGTTAAAGCAGCCATTGGCGAAAGCATCGATAATGAAACATTGGGCGGAGCAACTACACACTGCGAAATTTCGGGTGTTACGGATTATAAAGCCAAAGATGACAAAGATGCATTAGACAAAATAAAAAATATAGTTGATAAAATTGGTGATTTCGACAAGGCAGGCTATAGCCGAATAAAAGCGGTAAAACCAGCATTAGACGAAAATGATATTTATGGTATTTTGCCAAAAGCTAGAAATGAACAATATGATATGATGGAAATCATTAATCGTTTGGTTGACAATTCTGAGTTTGAAGCGTACAAAGACGGTTACGGTCAAACCATTATTACTGGTTATGCCAGAATTGATGGTTGGGCAGTGGGAATTGTTGCTAATCAACGAAAAGTGGTGAAAACTAAAAATGGTGAAATGCAGTTTGGAGGCGTAATTTATTCGGATAGTGCAGATAAAGCTACTCGATTTATCGCAAATTGTAATCAAAAGAAAATCCCTTTAATATTCGTTCAAGATGTTACTGGTTTTATGGTTGGATCTAAATCAGAACATGGCGGAATTATAAAAGATGGGGCTAAAATGGTGAATGCTGTTTCTAATTCGGTTGTTCCAAAATTTACCGTTATTGTAGGAAATTCATATGGTGCCGGAAATTATGCTATGTGTGGAAAAGCGTATGACCCAAGATTAATTTTTGCTTGGCCAAGTGCTGAATTGGCCGTTATGGGCGGAACACAAGCTGCAAAAGTATTGGCACAAATTGAAGCTTCTTCGCTTAAAGCAAAAGGAGAAATAGTTGATGAAGCCAAAGAGAAAGCCCTTTTTGACAAAATTAAAGCAAGATATGACGAGCAAGTTTCTCCCTATTATGCAGCCTCTCGCTTGTGGACAGACGCGATCATTGATCCTTTGGATACTCGAACTTGGATTTCTATGGGAATTGAAGCGGCAAATCACTCGCCTATTGAAAAAAAGTTTAACTTAGGAGTAATTCAGGTATAAAAAATAGTTTTCAGTCGTCAGTGCTCAGTCATCTGTGTTAAGGGAAAAACATTCGTAGGTAAAAAATGAGAAAAATAATTCTATTCGGTTTTACATTATTGTTCTTTAGTCAGTGTGCCTCCATAAAAAAGCATAACGAGCATTTGAATGATCTAATTTCTGAAAAAGATTTAAAATCTGATGTTGATTTTACTTATAAAAAACTTCAGCAATTACATCCCAATTTATACTGGTACATTTCTAAAAAAGAACTCGATTATAAATTTGACAGTTTAAAAACGACTATTCGAAAACCAATTACGAGTTTAGATTTTTTCAAAAAACTCAGTCCTATTGTTGCAGCGGTAAGACAAGGACATACGTTTGTATATCCTGCTACAAAATTAAAAACAAAGAAGGAAACCAAAGCACTTCTTAAAAAAGGGACTGGACCATTTTCTCAATTTGATTTTGATTATTTTAATGACAAACTGTATGTCATAAAAAATAAATCTTATGATAAAAGCATCAAACCAGGAACCGAAGTTGTCGATGCAAACGGAACAAAACCAAAAGATTTAATTCAGGAATACAATAAATTTTATAGTTCTGACGGCTATAATACTACTCTTAAAACACGTAGTTCTGGTAAGCGATTTCCTTCCTTTTTTACAACTCAAAATGGCATAAAAGACAGTCTGAAATTTAATTTTAAATTTAATGACAGTCTGAAAACCATTACAATTAAAAGGGATAAAGACACAACTGATAAGCAGAATAAAAAAGTCAAAAAAAGACTAACTGAGGTTGACAGAGCAAAAACAAAAGCATTCAAAAAGAAGAAAAGAGTCAATGGCTATAATCCAGATTTGAAAAATTACAACCGAAACCTACATTTTGAAGAAAAAGACAGCAGTGTAGCTGTAATGAAAATCAGAGGCTTCAAAAGTGGGGTTTTTCGAACTTTTTACAAAGAGAGCTTCAGTAAAATTAAGAACTGTAAATCGACCACATTTGTACTTGATTTAAGAGATAATGGTGGCGGACGTGTAACTGAAATCAACAATTTATACTCTTACTTATCCGATTCAACTTTTGTGTTTTTGGATAAATCTGAGGTAGTATCCAGATCAAGTTTATTCGAGGGAGCCTATTTTAATGGCGGTTCTTTCGCAGTGAAAACTATAAAAACAATTTTTTCTCCTTTAATATATGCGTATCTGCTTTTAACCGTTCATAAAGACAAGAACGGGAAAAATTTTTATGCAACACAAACAAAGCCTCAAAAAATTAATAAAAATTCTTTCAAAGGAAAGGTATATGTTCTTATCAACGGAAGGAGCTTTTCGGCTTCCAGCATTATTTCCTCCAATTTGAAAGGTTCAAAAAGAGCCACTTTTGTAGGGGAAGAAACCGGAGGAGCATACAACGGAACTGTCGCTGGATTTATGCCTCTTGTAAAATTACCCCATTCTGAATTAAAAATTAGAATAGGCTTGATGATGATGGCCACACATTATAAGTCAGAAATTAATGGTAGAGGTATTTTTCCTGATGCGCCAATTATCCCAACATTGCAAGACCAAATTAAAGGAACTGACCCAGAAATGAATTGGATTTTGAATGATATAAAATCAACTGTTTCAGAAATTCCTAAAACAAAGTAGTTTTCTATAAAATCTATCCTATACTATTTTTAAACCTTTTTTAAAGACAAATGTTCCTCATTTCCGACAAAGATTGTAGTGCATAACTCTTCTTAAATGAAAATTGAATTTTACTACGATTCGCTTCCTTTATAAATTTTCTAATAATCCTTACAAAATTTAATCAATTATATAGTTCATAAAACCTTGATTAATAAGATTTTAAAACAATTGTTGTTTGTATCTTTGATTAATATATTGGTAAATATAATTCCCCAAACTGCAACTTATCATTTATCATCATTTTTTTTTTAAAATAAATTTTTTCCAACAAAATTTTAATTTTAATTCCAAGAAAAAATGAAAAAAATTTTAAAAAGATATCGTTTGCATTGTTTTTCTTATGATTGCTCCGTTTGCATGCCATTTCCGACGAAGACCCGAAAATTGGATTAGGTTTTGTCGATGAATATAATGGTCCTACTAGTTTTGGCACTTGTTCCCAAATATATTTAGGGAAATACCTTGCTAATGACAAACTGAACATCTCCTTGAATCTAACAAATTTCGTTGCTCATAGGCATGCCGAAAACACACTTGGGCTGAAGTTTAATTATTGCTTTTTTAAATAAAAAAATGCCTGTTTTTTATTTAAAAATCTATTTTACAGCAAAAAATTTCGCATTTTTTTTTGCAAAGTATTTCCTATGTCATTAAAAATTAATATCTTAGTGTATCATTTCTAAAACTAAGTATTATGAACAGCGTAAAAGAATTAAATAAATGGGCTAATACCCATACTTATTTACCTATTGATTTGTTACGAATAGCGCTTGGTGTTTTTTTATTTATGAAAGGAATTTCCTTTATAACTAACATCCAATATCTAGCGGATTTAATATCTCCAATCGACAAAATTGGTGGAGGAATGTTTCTCATCCATTATATTGCTCCAGCACATATGGTAGGTGGAATAATGATTGTTTTTGGTTTACTGACCAGATGGGCAATCATTGCACAATTACCTATTTTAATATCCGCAATTATCATAAATTTCATGGGAGAAATGCATTCTCAAAATCTATTATTAGCATTATTTACATTGGCAATTTGTGTGTTTTTCCTGTTTTATGGCAGCGGAAAACATTCAGCCGATTACTATTTTAAAATGCAAAAATAACAAATCATAAAAAAAGCATCACGCGCTAACGGATGCTTTTTTTATGATTTAAATTAGTCTACAGACTTTCTTGAATTTCTTTTCTTTTTATTTTTCCGTTATGTGTTTCAATAAACTTTGAAACATAAAAAACTTCTTTGGGTTTTTCATATTTGTCCAATTCATCAAAAGTGCTTTCATCTAAAACTTGTTTTTCCCCTTCAACAACTAATATTAGTTTTTCTCCCAAAATAGGATCTTGAATACCACTAACAAAAAATCTTGACTGAATTTTGTACGATAATTTATCTTCAATTTGTTCCGGAATCAGTTTAATTCCTCCACTATTGATTACATTATCAATTCGTCCTAAATAACTAAATTGTTTTTCATTTATAAGTTCCGCTAAATCATTGGTAACAATTGTATCGTTTGAAATATTTGGAGCATCAATCACCAAACAATTTCGATTGTCTTGATAAATTTTAATATTAGGCAAAACAGTAAAATATTTTTCGCCAATTTTTTTTGCAGCAATATGAGTAATCGTCTCCGTCATACCATACGTCTCATAGGTCTCTGTTTTCAACTTAGAAAGACTTTTTTCTAAAGATTTACTCATTTTGACACCTCCAACGATCATTTTCTTCACGTTTTTGAGTTCTGCCAAAGAATTTTGCGCTTGCAAAGGAACCATTGCCACAAAATCATACTTTGTATCGTTACGCAGCATAGGATGTGAGCTTGGAGCGACAAAGTCGATATCAAGTCCCAAAATAAAACTTCTGACAAACATCATTTTTCCGGCAATATATTTTGTGGGCAAACAATGCAGTGCTTTATCGCCAGGACTCAAATTAAAAAAATCGCCTGTCGCTAAAGCAGAATTTACCATCGCTTGTTTTTCAATTCTAATAATTTTTGGAGTACCAGTTGTCCCGGAAGTATTAAGTTCAAGATATGACTTGTTGTCAAACCAGTCCAAAATAAAATCACCGACAGACTTTTCATGATCTTCACCTTCTTTTATAAAACTATAGGCTACTCTGCACAAATCTTTTCGGTCTAAATGAAATCCATTCAGTTTAAAATGATTGTGTACGTTTTTGTAAGTGATTGTATTCATAATATTTTTACTTGTATTTAAGTTTTTTTTTGAAAGATGTTTGTTATTCTATTTTGCCTGTTAGCTTCTCTTTCCAATTAGTCCAGTTGTATTTTTTACTAAAGATAAATAAAAGTATTGGGTAAATGATGACAACAGGAAATATAACATCTAAACCAGCTGATGGCTGGGAAATATCTTTGAAAATAGAATGCGTTTGAAAAGCCGACCAATCTGATGTTACCAATAATGCACTAACTAAATTGTTAGCAGCATGAAATCCCAAAGCTAATTCCATTCCATCATCCATCAAAGTGATTATTCCTAACATTAATCCTGTTCCTATGTAATATACTAAAATGATATTTCCCATTTTAGTTACTTCCGGATTAGAAAGATGCATAGCGCCAAAAATTACAGAAGTCATGATTAGCGGAAACCATTTATTTTTAGCGAGATTAGCAAAACCTTGCATTAAATAACCTCGAAAAATATATTCTTCCGTGCTGGTTTGAATTGGAATTAAGACCGTGCCTATTAAACCCAAAATTGCAAATGGAATAGGTTTAAAATTGATTACAAAATCAGCTGGATTAGATAAATAGAAACCTAATGTGGATATAATAGTAAACAGTGCCCAAATAGAAAATGAAAAAAAAACTCTTTTCCAATCTATTTTTGCCCTTGAGGTCGTTATAGAAAGCAACGTTTGATGGTGCAAGTAGCGCACAACAAAGAAAATCCCAAACATCGTAAAAACAAAGGAAATCAATATCAAAAATAATGTCAGATTTGGTTCAAAAAAACGCATAACATCATCATTTTCTGAAGGATATGCTTTACCATTAACAAAACTGTCATACAAAATAGCAACTAATAAAGGAGCTTGACCTAAAAAAGAAGCAACGATAATAAGCAATGATCCTACAATATACTTCCAAAATTTATTCTCTGACTTGATACCCTGCTTTATGAACATAGATTATTTGTTTTTATATTTTATTAAAATTAGAGTAACAAATTCAACTTTTGTTACACTTATAATGAGCATTTACAACTCTATTTTCTTAATCACATGATACAAATATACCATAATCCACGATGTGGAAAATCAAGAAATTGTCTACTTCTCATAAAAGAATCTGAAAAAGAACATCAAGTCATTAACTACCTTGAAAATGGACCAACTTTCGATGAATTAATTGCTCTTACTCAAAAGCTAGATTTTGAGCCTATCGCTTTGGTTCGGCAAAAAGAAAAAATTTGGGTTGAAAACTTCAAAAATAAACAAATGACTAACGATGAAATCATACAAGCAATGGTTAATTATCCCATTCTTATCGAAAGACCTATTGTTATTATTGGAGATAAAGCTATAATAGGAAGAGAATTAGACTCCGTTATTGATTTTATTTAATTAACATTTTTTTGTGATTTGGCATTTAAACCAAATCCATTTTTCACAATCTAAAATAGCATATCTAATACTACTAGCATGCCGAAAAAAACAAAACAATTCTTAGCCTTTGTAATCCTTTTTATAAGCTCAATAAATTTTGCGCAACAAGGACCCAATTCAAAACCAAAAATTAAAATTACTGGAAATGTAATAGAAAAAATAAGCAAACAGCCGCTTGAATACGCTACAATTACTTTTCTTTTTCCAAATAATCCAAAACCTGTTGCTGGTGGAATTACAAACGCAAAAGGAGAATTTGATATTGATGTGAATCCTGGAGTTTACGATATAAAAATTGAGTTTATTTCTTTCAAACTAAATCAAATTAAACAAAAAAATCTTCAGGCAAGTACAAATCTGGGGCAAATCGCTTTAGAAGAAGATGCAAATCAATTAAATGAAGTTGTTATTCGATCTGAGAAAACGACCGTTGAAATTAAATTAGACAAAAAAGTTTATAATGTAGGGAATGATTTAATGGTAAAAGGCGGAACGGTAAGTGATGTTTTAGACAATATACCATCGGTTTCAGTGGATGTAGAAGGAAATGTAAGCCTTCGTGGAAACGATAATGTAAAAGTACTTATCGACGGAAAACCTTCTAATGCAATTAATATTGCTGAAGCTTTACGTTTAATCCCTGCTGATGCTATTGAAAAAGTAGAAGTTATCACTAATCCATCCGCCAGATATGATGCTGAAGGTGGCGGTGGTATATTAAATATTATTTTGAAAAAGGGGAAAAATCTTGGATTAAACGGGACTTTTATTGCATCTACTGGTTATCCAGAAAATTATGGACTGAGCGGTACTTTAAATTACAAATCAAAAAACTTTAATCTTTTTACTAACCAAGGTTACAATTACAGAAGTAGCCCAGGAAATATGATCACAAATACCGAATATTTAAATTCAGATAATTCGATAAGAAACTATGTGAATGAAAATAGAGAAAACGAGAGATTCAGTAAAGGATATAATGGGAATTTTGGTATCGAACTTTATATAGATAAAACAACTTCATGGACCAATACTTTTAATTACAGAAAAAGTAATGGAGATGATACGGATAATGTTTTCCAAAAATATTACGATGTTAATTATGTTTACGACTACACTCGAACTCGTATAAATGTCGAAGACAGTAAGAGTGAAAATGTCGAATTTGCCACAAATTTTATTAAAAACTTTAAAAAGGACGGACATAAATTGACTATTGACGGTTCCTTTTCAGCCAATGACGACAACACAACAGCTTTGGTAACGGATACAGCAAATAATACCGCGGACATAAAATTAGACAACACACTTAATCATCAAACTCAAAATAGAAATTTACTGCAGGCAGATTATGTTTTGCCGTTAGCAAAGGGAAGCCAATTTGAAGCCGGATATCGTGGAGATTTCTCTAAACTGGTTACTGATTACAAAGTAGAAAATGATGGCGTGATTGATCCAAACTTCACCAATACATTAGAATACAAAGAAAAAGTGAATGCCATTTACACTCAATATGGTTTGAAAGTAAATAAATTCTCCGCTCTTTTTGGTTTGCGTTGGGAGGATTCTAATATCGATATCAATCAGTTAGCTACGAATGATTTCAACAATAAAAAATACAATAATTTCTTCCCCAGTGCTTTCTTTACCTATGAAATTTCAGATAAAAGCAGCACTTCTATAAGCTACAGCCGAAGAATCCAAAGACCTAGAGGAAGAATGATAAATCCATTTAGCAATTTATCCAGTAATATCAATATTTTTATGGGAAATCCTGATTTAGATCCAGCATTTACTGATGCTATTGATTTAGGATATATCAAACGTTGGGACAAACTGACTTTTAATACGTCATTATACGTCAACAAAACTAGCGATGTTTTTCAATTTGCAAGAAGAGAATCAGGAGATTTTGTCAATGGCACACCAATTATCATCAGTTCACCAATCAATTTGGCTACGGAATATAGAACAGGATTTGAATTTACTTTAAACTACTCTCCATACAAATGGTGGAAATTAAACGGTAATTTCAATTTCTTCAGAAACCAAACTCAAGGGAATTATGTGTACACGGATTTTAATAATGTTGAAATAACTCAAAATTTTGACAACACAGCAACTTCATGGTTTACAAGAATCACATCAAAAGTTACCTTGCCTTACAAAATTGACTGGCAAACTAATGCGACATATAATGGTCCGCAAAGTAATGCTCAAGGAAAAAGTCTAGCTGTTTTTGCTGCCAACTTAGCGTTTAGTAAAGATGTAATGAAAGATAAAGGAACACTTTCTTTCAACATCAGTGACGTATTCAATTCCAGAAAAAGGATAATGGAAACAAATCTTCCAGGAATACTTAATTCTTATTCTGAAATGCAGTGGAGAGAAAGACAGTTTACCTTATCATTTACCTATCGTTTCAACAAACAGAAAAACGAAAAAGAAAAACAACCTAAGAAAAACATGAATGAAGGTGAGGGAGACTTTCAAGGCTAAATAGAAAAAGGACTCGTACAAAAGGATCCTTTTTATGCAATAATTAATTATAATAAAAAAAAGGACTCGTAAAAACGGGTCCTTTTTTTATGTCACAATCAGATTAAACTGACTGTTGTTGTTGCTTCTTTTTAGCTCTTTTCTCTTTATATGATTCCCAAGTTGCTCCACCTATCCAATAAGATACGAAACCAACTAAAAAAAACATCAACCAGAATCCTATAGTAAGAACGGTTAAGAAAAGTAAAAAGCCTAAGTACTGTGAAAATTCAAACATGTTTTCCAGAATTTTGAATGTAGCCACAAATGTAAGTTTAATTCCTTTTCTTACCAATAAAAAAGAACAAAAACTATCAATCAATTTTTATAAAAAGGGAATTATCCGTATTTTTGAGCTCAGAATTTAGAGCTACTCCCGCTATACGTTACAATCTTTTATGCCGAACACCGGCATAAAAGGATTTTCACTATTATCGGGGCTAAAAATCAAACAAACTACTTAATACTTATAAACAACAACGAAATGAAATTCAGAATAGAAAAAGACACGATGGGTGAAGTGCAGGTTCCTGCAGACAAATATTGGGGAGCACAAACAGAACGTTCCCGAAACAATTTCAAAATCGGATCTTCGGCTTCCATGCCAAAAGAAATTATTGAAGGCTTTGCTTATTTAAAAAAAGCAGCCGCGTATGCTAACTGTGATTTAGGCGTTTTGCCAATCGAAAAGCGTGATGCTATTGCTGCCGTTTGTGACGAAATCCTAGCCGGTAAATTAGACAACGAATTTCCATTGGTGATTTGGCAAACTGGTTCTGGTACGCAAAGTA
Source organism: Flavobacterium zhoui (assembly GCF_042787235.1). Taxonomy (NCBI): domain Bacteria; kingdom Pseudomonadati; phylum Bacteroidota; class Flavobacteriia; order Flavobacteriales; family Flavobacteriaceae; genus Flavobacterium; species Flavobacterium zhoui. The sequence continues at coordinate 369,314 of NZ_JBHZPY010000002.1, read as the reverse complement.
ACATGAACGTAAATGAAGTAGTTGCTAATCGTGCTCAAGTATTAAAAGGATTCAATATTGGCGAAGGCGAACAATTCATCAAAGCTAATGATGATGTAAACAAATCACAATCTTCTAACGATACGTTCCCAACAGGAATGCATATTGCAGCATACAAAGCGGTAGTAGAAATAACTATTCCAGGTGTAGAAAAGTTAAGAGATACACTTCACGCAAAAGCGCTTGAATTTAATACTGTAGTTAAAATTGGTCGTACCCACTTAATGGATGCTACTCCACTTACATTAGGACAAGAAATTTCAGGATACGTAGCGCAATTAAACTACGGTTTGAAAGCGGTTAAAAACACTTTAGCGCACTTATCAGAAGTGGCTTTGGGTGGAACGGCTGTAGGAACCGGATTGAATACTCCTGAAGGGTATGACGTAAAAGTAGCCGAATATATTGCTGAATTTACCGGACATCCATTTGTAACTGCTGAAAACAAATTTGAAGCTTTGGCAGCTCATGATGCAATCGTAGAAACTCATGGTGCATTAAAGCAATTGGCGGTTTCATTGAATAAAATTGCAAATGACGTTCGTATGTTGGCTTCAGGGCCACGTTCAGGAATTGGTGAAATTATTATTCCGGAAAACGAGCCGGGTTCATCTATTATGCCGGGAAAAGTAAATCCTACGCAATGTGAAGCTTTAACTATGGTTTGCGCACAAGTAATGGGTAACGATGTTGCGATAACTGTTGGAGGAATGCAAGGTCATTATGAATTGAATGTATTCAAACCATTGATGGCAGCTAACTTCTTGCAATCAGCAAGATTATTAGGTGATGCTTGCATGTCTTTTGACGAGCATTGTGCACAAGGTATAGAACCAAACTACAAACGAATTAAAGAATTAGTAGATAATTCATTAATGCTTGTTACGGCGTTAAACACTAAAATTGGATATTATAAATCGGCTGAAATTGCTCAAACTGCTCACAAAAACGGGACGACTCTAAAAGAAGAAGCTGTTCGTTTGGGTTATGTAACTCCAGAAGATTTTGATGCTTGGGTAAAACCCGAAGATATGGTAGGAAGCTTGAAATAATTTTGAATTTTGAGTTATAAATAAAAACCCTGCAGTGATAAAACATTGCAGGGTTTTTAGTTTTAATAATTTTAAAAAAAAATGTTTCAATTCGGCATTTATAATTTACAATTCATAACTATTTCCCATCTACATAATCTTGTAAATAACTAAATCTAGGCGTCAATTTTCCTTTTTCGGTGATTTTGGCTCTTTGAAGAATCCCGTCTTTATCACCATTAAAAAAGGCTGGAATTACATGTTCCATGAACATCTCACCAAAACCTTCGCTGGCATCTTTTGGTAATTCGCATGGCAAATTATCAACTGCCATTACAACTACTGCAGCAGGATGAAATACATCAACTTCTTTATTTTCAGCAGATAAATATCCATACAAAGGTTCCGCAATAGTTGATGATCTAAGGGTAGACGCAACTGGACCATTGACATCACAGGAAATATCAGCAACCACTTTTATTTTACAGTCATTGGATTGAAGCATTTCCTGAGTAAGAATTACTGGCGACTGATTGGCATAATAATGACCCGCAATAAAAACCTCTGTTACTTTTGTGAATTTTTCGAAATCAGAAACATATTCCTGTGGATTATTATAAAAATCATTGAAATCTAATACTTGACCGTCTTTACGTTTATTATAATCCAATACATCAATTTGAGTATAAACGGGCTGTGTATAGTTTTTAGTTAAGTAATTTTCAATCGAAACTTCTTTGATTTTTATAGCATCCAAAATTTCTTTTGCACCGTTACCCACTTTTCCGGTTCCGGTAATAACAAATTTTAAAGGTGGCAAAACCACTCGTTTTAAATGCGCTATTAGTGCTTCTTTTCCAGAAAGTGTTTCTGCTTTCGGGATTTTAAACAAGCCAAATTTTATTCCAAAAGCTCTGATACTATTATAAGCACCTACAATTCCGGCATATCTCCCAAAACCTATTAATCGGCGATTGTTAGCATCAACAATCGTTTCATGATCATATAGATCAATATTTTTTTCAAGTATAGCCTGCAGCAATTTTCTGTTGTAAGGTTGCTTTTTTATGGTGTGAGAAAAAAAGAAATATGATTTATTAGGAATAAGATAATCGACCGGAACTTCTTTTACCCCAAAAAAAACATCGCAATCACTTATGTCATTTGCAACTTCAATTCCCAATTTCTTGTACTGCTCGTCAGTAAAAATTCTAATATCTGAACTTTCTACTTTTATAGAAGCGTCCTGATATAGCTGTTTTATTTTTGCCAATTCATCTGGTGAAAAAACAACTCTTCTGTCTGGTGGGGTTTTTCTCTCTTTTATAATTCCGAATTTCATTTTTAAATGCTTTATTTATGATTTAATATAACTTAATACCTTTAATTTGTTACAAATATAACAAATAAGATGAAATTTAATTTATTTTTTTAATAAATTTATAATTCTGAAACGATTAAAAGCTGATGTCCATAAACATAGAAAACGGCTAATGCCAGACAGTGATAAAATAGTGTTAAGGTTTTGGAAAAAAAATAAATCAACAGGGATTGATTCTATATATTTGCCTTTCTAGCACTATTGAAATGAATTTTATAAAAAACGCAAATATACTACAAATACTCATCCTTATATTAGTTTTGAGTTCTTGTACAAAAGAGAAGAAAAAAGTACAATTGAGCGATGCACTACTACCCAAGAGTACCTTGCCTAAAATGAAACCTTTAACGAATGAACATCCTAAATTAACGGCTGAATACATTAATTCTAAAAAAAGATCAGTAGAATCTTTTTATAATAAAACGTGGCCCAATAATAGTGCAAATGGAAGTTTTCTTGTTGCTCAAAATGGTCAGATCATCTATGAAAATTACGAGGGCTATGCTAATAAAAGAGACAAAAGATTAATAACAAGTACTACTCCCCTTCACTTGGCCTCTGTGAGCAAAGTATTAACTGCAACTGCAGTTTTGAAATTAATTAATGCCAAGAGGATTGATTTAGACCAAAAGGTAAATACCATTCTAAAAGAATTTCCTTATCCTGATGTTACTATTAAAACACTTTTGGACCACAGAAGCGGAATGAGGAACTACGCCTATTTTACAGATCGCGATAAGACGGTATGGGACAGACATAATAGACTGACCAATCAAGATATTTTAACTATAATGGCTACTAAGGATATTGGGTTGGAGTTTAAAACGGACACGCGCTTCAGCTATTGCAATACTAATTATGCAATGTTGGCACTGATAATAGAGAAAATAACCAAGCTTCCCTACAAAGAAGCAATGAGACAAATTATTTTCAAACCACTAGGAATGAAAAACACTTATGTCTTTGATTACGAAAGAGATAAAGATACTATTGCGCCGTCCTATAAGGGAAATGGAGTCGAAATAGGTAAAGATTATTTAGATGCCGTTTACGGGGATAAAAACATCTATTCGACGCCCCGAGATTTATTGAAATTTGACAGAGCGAGAAATTCCGGTGTATTTTTGAATCCAAAGTTATTCAAAGAAGTTTTTGAGGGATACAGCAATGAACGTGCAGGAGAAAAGAATTATGGTCTTGGTATTCGAATAATAAATTGGAAAACAGGACAAAATTTTTATTTCCATAACGGTTGGTGGCATGGAAACACCTCATCATATATCACATTACCAAAAGAGAAAGTTACCATTATTGCGCTGTCTAATAAATTCACAACTAGAACTTATCAGGTCAGGAAACTATCTAGGTTATTTGGTGATTATCCATTCCCATTGGGCAAGGGAGAAAAAGAGGAATGATTTTTGATAAATATATTCTAAATATAGATGGCAGATTTAAACAAAAATAGAATACATTTGCAAACTCAAATTATTTCTGAGTCAGAATAAAAAAGGGGTCGACTGGTTTTGACAGCAAGTCGAATTGATAAGTAAGCACGTCGAGCATTGAGACCTTGCTCGTAAATATAAGATCTTACAATTTTACACGGCGAAAATAACTACGCTCTAGCTGCATAATCTGAATTATAGTAAGATTAGCCTCGTTCCTATCAGATAGGAAAGCAGGATTCTCCTTGAAAGCCTTGGTTTGTGGCGTTCAGTAAAGGGGAACCGTAAAAATAAACCTAGATTTCCATGAGCTTCGGGTGGATTTCAAAATTAAGAAGATAAGTATAGTGTGGCTGTTTCTGGCCTAGCACAATATCGAAAACTCAATCAGGAAATAAACGCGTAGAAAGCTTTTTAGTTGCTTGTTTGGACCCGAGTTCGATTCTCGGCGACTCCACTTTAAAAAAATCGTAATAAGCTATATTTTAAGCTTTTACGGTTTTTTTTTATTTTGCTAATTCCCAATATCTTCCCAACAAAATAAATTAAAATTTATTTACAATAGAATACAATCCTATATTTTTGTTTTTAGCTTGTAAATTCCATTCCTGATACATATTAGCTTAAGAAATGATTCAAGATTTGATCAAATTAAAACACTAAAAAACTAATTTATCAAAAAGAACTGTTTGAAAGAGTTGCATCTTTTTTCCAGAAAGAAATATCTTTGCAAAGACAACGACCAAATGAAATTATTTTTTTTAAATTTTTGTTAATTATCTGTAAAACAAATTAATATATTATTTTTATTAGTAATTTTAATCCTCAAAAAAAAACTCCAAAAGTAAAAAGGAAACTGGAATGAGCAGAAAGATAGTTCCAGCAAAAAATTGAATTCTTAAGTGATGTCTACCTTATTTTTGAAAAAAAATGCTTGAAAACCCCAAATCGAGCTTAGTAATATCATTTAATCTTTGAAAATACCGTAAAATTTTTGTGTAGAATTCATATCCTGTAATTGAATGCTACAAAAAGCCCTGATTTTTCATTGCATTGAATTTATTTACAGATTATATTTCTATCATTAAATATAAAACACAAAAAATGAAATCAAAACTAAAAAAAGTCGGGATATTATTGTTAGCGATTGCTTTTTCTGGTGAAGTAGCTGCACAAACAAAAGATGCTTCACAAGATCCGAACATTGAAAGCAATATCAGAGGTTTTTTAAAAGTCCTTAATTCAGGAACTGGAAAGCCTATAGAACAATTACCACCTAAAGAAGGTCGGGCAGTGCTGAGTGGCTTACAATCATCTGTAAAAGTTGATATATCTGGAATAATTGTTACAGAGAAAACGATTGTTGTGGATGGTCAAAATATTAAACTAAATATTGTCAAACCTGCAAGTGAAAAAGGCCCATTGCCAGTATTTATGTTCTTTCATGGAGGAGGTTGGGTCCTTGGAGATTTTCCTACCCATCAGCGAATGGTTAGAGATTTAGTAGTCGAATCTGGCGCAGCAGCGGTGTTTGTTAACTATTCACCATCTCCTGAAGCGCACTACCCAGCCGCTATTAACCAAGCCTATAACGCTACTAAATGGGTAGCTGAACATGGGAAGGAAATTGGAGTTGATGGTAAAAGACTAGCGGTTGCAGGGAACAGTGTCGGAGGAAACATGGCTACCGTGGTTGCAATGATGGCTAAAGAAAAAAAAGGGCCGAACATTAAATTGCAGGTTTTATTTTGGCCGGTTACCGATGCTAATTTTGAAACCGAATCCTATAACTTGTTTGCTAAAGATCGATTCCTGACTAAAAATTTGATGATGTGGATGTGGGACAATTATACAACTGACCCGAAACAACGTAAAGAAATTTATGCCTCTCCTTTGCAGGCTACAAGTAGCCAGTTGAAAGGATTGCCACCAGCATTAGTGCAGACCGCACAAAATGATATTTTAAGAGATGAAGGAGAAGCGTATGCCCGAAAATTAGACGATGCAGGGGTAAAAGTTACTGCAACACGTTATAATGGAATGATTCACGATTGGGGGTTACTAAATCCAATAAGTACAATTCCTGGGACCACATCAGCTTTATTACAAGCAGCTTCTGAAATAAAAAAAGCATTAAAATAAAACTTGATTTTGTAACGATGCTAAATACAAATTTTAGATATAATTAAAGGGAAGATGAAACATATACTCCTGTCAATGTCACAACGTAAAAGCGTAACTAATTTTTAAAATAGCATTCATAAATAAGCAGGATTCAATTTAAAAACATTCAAAATGAAAAAAACAGTAGCAATTCTTTCGCTAATTCTCATTGCAGGATTAGGAAAATTATCCGCACAGGACAACAAAATGTCTAAGGATAAAACAATAATGATGATGCCCAATGTAAGCGACTGGCCTGAAGCTTCCCGTATGGCGGTAAAAGAAATCAACGACAAATACGGTAAACCTGATGGGGTTACAAAAGACGAACTTATCTGGATGAAGAAAGGCGTTTGGAAAAAAATATGCATCAGTAAAAAAGAATCCAAACATAGTTTCCCCATTGAACATACCGATATGATGCAAACTACGATAAGTTACAAAGTACCTATGGATATAATGGATGAACTTGGTAAATTTGATGGTAGTGTAACATTTGATCGTACGCAAGGAACTATGAGCGCACGCTGCGATAAAGAAGGGAATAACTTCTTAGCATTAAACCTGGCTAATGATATTATTACAGGTAAAAAATCTGTTGAAGAAGCACGAAAAGCATATGGAGATACTGTAAAAGAGAAAATGAATGGAGGTAACCCAATATATATGCAAAAGCTAACTTTCTCAACACAGGAAAACTCTGCCGATCCAGACATAAATACCACAGGATTAACGAAAGAAGATGTAATGAAAGGAATGAAAAAAAAAGGGGCAAAATAAACGAAATTTTTAAACAATATATAATAACAAGTTTAAACTTAAATGCATAATTATAATTCTAACCCTTATATGTAATTTGATAATTTAAGTTTTAATATTTTTCTCAAACCTAACGCACCTACTGCATCATTTATTAATATAATTAGTAACCTTTTAATTGTTTAAATTATGAAAAATGTAGTAAAGATTCAAAAAGCGGAATCTTCCTTTACCGACAGGAGGAAATTCCTTAAAATCAGCGGGCTCACTATGGTGGGCACAGGCTTATTATTAACCGGTTGTAACAAAGACGACTATATCTTTATTAGCCCTAATGACGCTAATTTAACATCAAAATATGGTGGTGGTCATTTCCCTGGGGTAAAAAATGGGGTATTTGATTTAGGCGGAAACGATCTAGGAGTGTTGACCTATGCATATGCTCTGGAACAATTAGAAGCCGATTTTTATACTAAAGTCGTAAATGCCAGTGGTTTTACATCAAATTTTACAGCAGAAGATCAGCAAGTGTTGATTGATTTGTATCATCATGAAGTAATACACCGAGACTTCTTTAAAGCAACTCTGAGCGCAGCGCTTCCAAATCCAAAAAAACAATTACTTCCTGATTTAGCCTTTGATTATGGGGGTTTAAATTTTAGTAGTCGCAGTGAGGTTTTAGCTATAGCTAAAGCATTGGAAGATACTGGAGTTGCCGCTTATAACGGTGCGGGAAGATTAATTTCAAATCCGGAATATTTGTTATTAGCTGGGAAAATAGTTTCGGTTGAAGCGAGACATGCTTCTGCCATCAGAAGTTTAATTAATCCCAATTCCAAAGATTTTGCCGGGGATGATGTAGTAGATACTACAACTGGTCTGGATGTTAAGAAAAATCCTTCGGAAGTCCTCGCTATTGCTGATGGATTTATTACAACTCCATTCACTGCATTATACTTACCGTAAAACAATTAACTTTTAACTTTTAAAAATAGAAATTATGAACATATTAAAATTTATAGAGTCTTTTGCTAATGAGAGTTTAATGCAAAGTAAAGGTTCCCGAAGAGAAAGTTTTACACAATTTGGTCAGTTGGGGAAAAATTTAGCTTTAGCATCTATCCCATTTGGATTGTCAACATTCACAAATGCTGCCTATGCTGCAGACATTAGCCCAACGCCAAGCACCCCAACTGGTGCTTTACAACTTGCTCTGACTTTAGAATACCTTGAAAAGGAGTATTATCTTCTAGGACTACAGTCGGGTGTGATCCCTACAAATGGAAGAGATGAAAAAGTTTTTAAGCAAATATCAGACCATGAAACAGATCATGTTACCTTTTTAATAAACGCATTAGGTGGCGCTGGAAGTCCGAACGTTGTTGCAAAACCGACATTTGACTTTACAGTTGGTGGACTTTTTCACCCATTTAGTGATTACGCAACGTTTTTGGCATTGGCACAAGCTTTTGAAGATACTGGCGTACGAGCATACAAAGGACAAGCTGGAAATTTAATTTCAACGCCTGATTTACTGACCGCAGCCTTGCAGATCCATTCTGTCGAAGCGCGTCATGCCTCTGAAGTAAGACGATTACGCGCTCAAAAAGGATGGATTATCCGCAATGATCGTGGCGGTTTACCGGAGCAGGCGCAACCTGTATATAATGGGGAGGAAAATACCAACCAGGCAGGTTTCAATACCGCAGCATTATTTGGTGTTGATGCAGGAACAGAATCATTTGACGAGCCATTAACAACGCAAGAAACGGTTACAATAGCTAATTTATTTATTGTGTAATTTAATAAGCAACAAAGTGTAAAAAAACAACTCAATTCCTTTTAAAGTGCTTTTTTTATTGTAGTTAATAGATTTATTAAAGAAAATTATAATCTTGTTTAAAACAAAAGAGCGTTACTTTAATAAGTTCGCTCTTTTTATTATCTGAAAAGTAATAGTAACGAAAAGATCCGCTGTTTACAACCTTATTTTTTTATAAATATATGAAAATGATATATTTAATATCAATTTGGAAAATAACTTAACGGAAATAGAAAACCGAATTGACAGCCAATCAGAAAGAATATCTTACGGCTATAAAAATAAGTGGTGATGCATTGATTGTGCTTATCAATGACATTCTAAATCTAGCAAAAGTAGATGCAGGAAAAATGGCATTTGACAAAAAACCTTTTAATATCTCCGAATGCATTACCGACATATTTTATTTGTTTGAATCAAAATGCTTAGAAAAAAATTTAGAACTAGAGAAACAATATGATACAGCTATCCCAGAATATATAGTAGGTGATTGTCTGCGTTTGCGACAAATAATATTAAATTTAATAAGCAATACCATAAAGTTTACACAGGCTGGTAAAATTACCCTGAGTATTCTTCTACTAAAAGAAGATTTAGAAAAAATAACAATCCAATTTATGTTAACCGACACTGGCATTGGAATTCCAAAAAACAAACTGGAACATATTTTTGATAATTTTGAGCAGGCATCCATCGAGACATCCAGATTATATGGTGGAACAGGCTTGGGGCTCACTATAGTCAAGCAACTGGTAGAACAGCAAGATGGAACTTTAATTGTAGAAAGCGAAGAAGGCAAAGGATCTACTTTTGGTTATATTTTAGATTTTGAAAAATACATAACAGCAATTGCTATCGAAAAAAAAATAATATCAAATCTGGCTATTGGGATAGAAAATGTAAAAGTATTAGTTGCTGAATACATGCCACTGAATCAGCTTTTGATAAAAATTATATTGAAAGAATTTGGCTTTGAATGTGACATTGCCGAAAATGGAAAAATTGCAATATAAAAGCTACAGGAAAACAATTACGATATAGTTCTGATGAATATACAAATGCCTGAAATGAACGGATTTGAAGCTACAGAGTACATAAGAAATAAAATGAATTCCAAAATCCCTATTATAGCTCTAACCGCAGATGTAAAGACTATAGATACGGAAAAATCTAAAGCAGTTGGAATGAATGACTACATATCTAAGCCCATTGATGAGAAACTTTTATATAATAAAATTATCAAACAACTAAAAAAAAAAATCTTAAAAACTAAATTAGATTTAAAATAATAAACTAAAAATCAATAACTTACTCTTTAATTGTTGTATTTATTTCGTAAATTTATTCTCTCCAAAATGTTTGCACTAAATAAGAAAGACAAACTCAAATGAAAACTCCTAATACTTTCGAATCTAAAAATGGTACTATAACCTCGGGAGATAATCTATCCTATTGGTTTTCATCTGCTGTGAAGCCAATAGCATTTGAGAAATTAAACCAGGATATTAATACTGATATTTTGGTTATTGGTGGTGGAATTTCTGGACTTACCACTGCTTATTGTCTTGCAAAGGAAGGACGTAAAGTAATTTTGGTTGAAGACGGATTTATTGGAAGCGGTGAAAGCGGAAGAACTACTGCTCATCTTACCTGTGCGCTTGACGACCGTTATTTTGAATTGGAAAAAAATTTCGATGAACATACTGCACAATTAGCAGCCAATAGTCACATGGCAGCTATTGAATGGATAGCTAACACCGTTAAACATCATAAAATTAATTGTCATTTTAAAAGAGTGGATGGCTATTTGTTTTTACATCCTTCTGATTCCAAGGAAACATTAGAGAAGGAATTCGAAGCTACAAAACGTGCGGGACTTATTACCGAGATGCTGAATTCCGTTCCGTCCGTTGCAACAGAAGATGACAAGTGGTGCATTAAATTCTCAGATCAAGCACAATTTCATATACTTCTTTATCTTAAAGGATTGACTAATGCCTTTATAAAATTGGGCGGAAAAATATATACAGAAACAAAAGCGGGGAACATTACAAAGGAAGGAGCTACTGCAAACGGTTTTAAAATAAAAGCAAATCACATTGTAGTGGCAACAAATACCCCCATCAATGACTGGGTAATAATGCACACCAAACAATGGCCTTATCGCACTTATGTGATAGCTGCCAAAGTTTCAAGAGGAAAATTACCTTATGCATTGTGGTGGGACACAGGCGATCATGACTCAAAATGGATATCGAAGCCTTATCATTATGTACGCTTAGAAGAGTTTGATGAACAATATGATATGTTGATTGCTGGTGGAGAAGATCATCGCACGGGGCAGGCAGATGATGAACATATCAAAGAAGAAGACCGCTATCATAAACTGGAAAAATGGACAAAGAAACATTTTCCGGCTATTAAAACTATCGAATTCAAATGGTCAGGTCAGGTAATGGAACCTCTTGATTCATTGGCATACATTGGTAAGAATCCTGGTGAAGATAACATTTATATCATAACTGGAGACTCCGGCAACGGTATGACACACGGAACCCTTGGTGGAATGATTATCACCGACATAATTACAGGAAGAGATAATCCTTGGATTAAATTATATAGCCCGTCTCGCATTTCATTAAAAACCGCTGGTGATTATTTACACGAAGTTGGAAACATGATTTTGCAATATGGAGACTGGCTTACTAAAGAAGATATAAAAGAAGTAGGTGATTTAAAACCTGGTGAAGGTGGAATTATTTCTTCAGGATTAAAAAAAATCACAGTATATCGTGACGAACAGAATAATCTTCATACCTGCACTGCTGTTTGTCCCCACTTAGGTGGCATACTGCAATGGAATGCTGACGAAAAAACATTTGATTGTCCCATGCACGGTTCCCGTTTTACCAATGAAGGCACAGTAATAAACGGCCCCGCAACCTCCGATTTAAAAAAAATCATTATTAACAAAGAACCTAAAGTTTAAAAGTTAATACCGGTCTAAAAATACTCATTTCAAGTGGTAAAATAAATTAACAAATTTTATTTATTATGGCAAAGAAGGAAACATCAAAAACAAAAGAGATTGATAATCTTAAAATTAATGACCTTGCTAAAAACACAGAGAGTGGTCAGGGTGAATTTTTAACCACGAATCATGGATTGCGAATCAACGATGATCAAAACTCATTAAAGGCAGGCGAACGTGGCGCAACTTTGCTGGAAGACTTTCACTTTCGTGAAAAGATTACGCACTTTGATCATGAAAGAATTCCAGAACGCATTGTGCATGCAAGAGGAAGTGCGGCACACGGATATTTTGAACTTCACGAATCCATGTCAAAATATACCAAGGCTAAATTCTTGCAGACTCCAGGCAAGCAAACTCCCGTATTTGTAAGGTTCAGTACCGTAGCGGGATCGCGTGGGTCATCGGATTTAGCGCGTGACCCACGGGGATTTGCAGTTAAGTTTTATACCGAAGAAGGCAACTATGATTTAGTCGGGAATAATATTCCTGTGTTTTTTATTCAGGATGCCCTTAAGTTTCCAGACCTTATTCATGCAGTAAAACCAGAACCACACAACGAAATGCCACAGGCGGGATCCGCACACGATACCTTTTGGGATTTTGTTTCTCTGATGCCGGAGAGCATGCACATGATTATGTGGGCGATGAGTGACCGTGCTATTCCGAGAAGCTTGCGGATGATGGAGGGATTTGGCATTCATACTTTTCGTTTCATAAATGAAAATAATAAATCAGTATTTGTAAAGTTTCATTGGAAACCCGTATTGGGTGTTCATTCTGTTACATGGGATGAGGCACAAAAAATTTCGGGAAAAGACACTGACTATCATCGTAGAGATTTATGGGAAGCTATAGAAACCGGCAACTTTCCGGAATGGAATTTTGGAGTGCAGATTGTAGCGGAAGAAGACGAACATAAGTTTGACTTTGATTTGCTTGATCCTACCAAAATTATTCCTGAGGAAATTGTTCCGGTGCAGATAATTGGTAAAATGACACTGAATCGCAACCCCGATAATTTTTTTGCAGAAACTGAGCAGGTAGCTTTTCATCCCGGTCATATTGTTTCCGGAATTGATTTCAGTAATGATCCTTTATTACAAGGTCGATTATTTTCCTATACAGACACACAGCTCAGCCGACTGGGAGGCCCTAATTTTCATGAAATACCGATCAATCGCCCCATCGCACCTGTACACAACAATCAACGGGACGGAATAATGCGGCAAACCATTAATACAGGTCAGTCGAGTTATAATCCGAACGCGACAGGAAATGGATGTCCGTTCCAAGCCGGAGCGGCCGATGGAGGATTTGTTTCGTACAATGAGCGAATCGATGCCAGAAAAGTCCGTGCACGCAGTCAAAGTTTTTTTGATCATTTCAGTCAGGCAACATTATTCTACAACAGCCAAAGTGAAACCGAAAAAAATCATATTGTCGATGCCTTGTTATTTGAATTAGGTAAACTGGAAACAGAGGCTATTCGAGTGCGAGTAGTAGGCATGCTTACCCAAGTGGACAAAACGCTGGCTGAAAAAGTTGCGGAGGGCTTAGGCATACCTGTTCCAAAAGCCCCTGAAGAACCAATGAATCAAAGTATTCCTGCTGATGGTGATCCAATGAAATTTCAACCCATAAAAGTGGAATCTTCATTGAAAAGTTCAGCAGCACTAAGTATGGAAAATACAGTTAAAGATAGTATTAAGACCAGACAAGTAGCGATACTTGCCGCTGATGGGATTGATGATATTTCATTAAATACCATGAAAGAAGCACTCGAAGCCGCAGGAGCACAAACAAAAATTATTGCGCCTCACTTAGGGTTTATTGCAACGGCAACGAGTAAACAAATCAAAGTTGATCAAAGTTTTTTAACCGCAGCTTCCGTTTTATTTGACGCAGTATATGTGCCGGATGGAAAGCGAAGTGCTACTGCATTAAAAGAAGAACCTGATGCTATTCATTTCATTAATGAAGCGTATAAACATTGTAAAGCTATAGCTGCAGATGGATCTGGTGTAGATTTCATATATCTGACTGCTGTCGGGGTTAAAATTCAAAACGAAGACAAAGCAGATAAAAACAACCTTGCAACCGGAGTGTTGCTTAATCGTGATTCTAAAGAATTTATAAATGCAATCGCACAACATCGTTTTTGGGAACGCGAAAAAAGGGGTAAGGTTCCCGCTTAGGATGAATTATCGCATGACAAACACTTCGGATAAAATAATTATAAAGCATGAATCTAAAGTTTAAAAATTGACGGCAAAAGTTTACAATAATTAATAATGATTCTTAACAATTTAAAAATAAAATGGATAAAAAAAATAAATTGAAGTGTTAAACAAACTCATCTAAATCAACAACGACAGAATTGAAGCGTACGAAAACTTATTTTTAAAATTATATAATGCTTTCTGGAATTAACTGGGATACTTTTAATTAACTTCTAAATCATATTTTATGTCATTACTTACTGTATTACTTGTATTAATTGTTGTAGGTGTTCTTCTTTGGCTTGTCAATACCTATATACCTATGGATGGGACAATAAAAAAAATATTTAACATTGTGGTGATTATTGTTGTGATTATTTGGCTTCTCAAGGTGTTTGGACTTTTCAATAGCTTGATGGATGTACATGTATAAAAATGCATGTTGCATTCAAATATCGATTCTGAAATCGAACAATTTTCAAAAACAATAATCAAATACAAAAATTAAATTTTATAGCAACAAATCTTTAAAACTAAAAATCATGAATCTAAAAAGAATCTTTGGAGCGTAATTTACTGCTCTCGGAATAAGTGGTCTTATTTATACTGCTTTAATATTTATGGATACCTCTGGTGGTAAACTTGACATTAATATGCTCGTCATTTATGGTATACTGGGCCTTATATTCTTCATATCAGGCATTAGTTTAGTTCATACAACAAAAGATGAATCATAGTTTTTGAAATTAAAAAAATAACTAATTTAATAGTATTTATCTGAATGGTAGGTCGCCCGTAACGGCAGCTAAAGCATAGAAGTTTTTCTACCTTCCTTCTATTACCAACGAAAAGATATAAGAGCTACATACCCGTTAAACCGTAAATGCTTTTGAAATACATTTACAAATTAGTAATTGATTTGCATTTCTAACTTTTTTTTTAAAGAAAAGCACGGTTTGGCGCATCAGACAGAGACGATAAATGTCCTGATTCTGATAGAGACGTTGTTGCCGCTATTGATAACCGTTGTTTAATTACAAAAGGAACTATCCTAAAGATCAGGTTGTCCTGAAATTATTCCTCAAGATTCCAAAAAAATCACGGATATCGCCAGTACACTTTTCTTCAAAAACACCAACGATAAACTAAAAATAGTTACTTTGATTCAACTAGACGAGTTGGAAAATCTAGTAAACCGTCACAAAGGTACATACTTGTTTATTGAGAGCTGTAGACAACAGATGTTTACAACTTAGATCGCTAACATAGTTATACCGATTCTGTAAAAGATCCTTAGATGGTTGAGCAATCTCCAATACTAGATTAAAACTATAAGATTTGGCAAAAGTAAACTAATAGTGAGTAATAAGACTTCTTTTGGTCGTGCAAAAAACAGATCAGCCTAATTGAAAACATCGTGTTAAAGAGATATATTACCTAGTTCAATGTTAGTTTGGAAGAAGAAGCTGTTAGTCATCAATAGCTTTTTTTGTTTTAAAAATTTTGAAAAAAAATCTGTGTCTAACTACAAGAATTTTAAATGTTTTATTTGCTTCACAAGGAATCCCTAGTAAAAATTTTGCGAAGTTATTATACAAATTTCCTAACTAGTTTACATGGCTAATAACCTAACAATACTAATAACGGGCGTTTCTTTTATAACAACTTGACAATATGTAAATAACATAACTTTTTAACAATTTTTTGCAACGGATTTTAACATTAGAAATCGAACTTTACATTTCAATAGCGAAAACAATTATAAAAGTTATTGTCTTCTTGCTAATGTTTTTTTTAAGAAAGCCAATCAAAATAAGGAATCATGATAGCAGCCAAAAAAGAAAGTATACTATTTATCTGCTTACACTGCGGTAATGGACTTACAAAATTCGATAAAAAAATTGCTCGATTGTCGTAGCAATCATTTAAACCCGAATTGATATGGGAATTGATATGGGAATTGAAAGAAGAAGTAAATAATGTATGTTTTTGCCACGGCATTATGTAGAGATACACTTTAACTTTATTATAGCGCTGCCGATGAACGGATAGGTTGTACATCTGTTGATCAATATTAATTACTGAAAGAATTAATGCTTAATACCAAAAAAATGAAAAACAGAATCACAACTAAAAGTTCCATTGTACGATCTGCAGGAAATCAAAAAAAAGGGAATTTTTTGGAGTTTAATACTTTATATATTCCTGAGACTAAAGAGAAGTTGCCCGAAATTTTATTTATCACTTCGTATCCTCCTCGCGAATGTGGCATTGCGACTTATTCTCAGGATTTAATTAAGGCATTGGATAACAAATTCAAACATTCGTTCAAGATAAAAATATGCCCGCTAGAATCCCAAAATGAGCAACATGTTTACTCCGAACCAACACAATATATTCTGAATACCGACCATACAAATGCTTTCCAAAATTTAGCGACCAAAATTAATAATAACACTGCTATTCAGATTGTATTGATACAACATGAATTTGGATTGTTTAGAAAAAAAGAGCCCGATTTTAGACAGTTTTTAAATACTCTTCTAAAACCGGTAATCCTTGTTTTTCATACCGTATTGCCAAATCCAAATGAATTATTAAAAGAAAACGTAAAAAAAATAGCCGAATCGGCCCATTCTATTATTGTAATGACCAGTTCATCCGCAAAAATTTTAATAAATGATTACGGGGTTACTTCAGAGAAAATAGCCATCATCGCGCATGGAACGCATTTAGTTCCTCATTCTGACAAAGCACTTTTGAAGGAAAAATATAAATTAACGGGTAGAAATGTACTTTCCACTTTTGGGTTACTTAGTTCCGGAAAGAGCATTGAAACCACACTAGATGCGTTACCCAAGATAATTAAAGAAAATCACGATGTATTGTTTCTAATTATTGGAAAGACACATCCATCTGTCATAAAAGAAGAGGGAGAAAAATATCGATTAATGCTCGAAGCGAAGATTGAAACCCTGCAACTGCAAAATCACGTACAATTTATTAATCGCTATTTGTCGCTATCGAATCTATTGGAATATTTACAACTTACCGATATTTATTTGTTTACATCCAAAGATCCAAACCAAGCTGTCAGTGGCACTTTTTCTTATGCGATGAGTTGTGGATGTCCAATTGTCTCTACCCCTATTCCGCATGCCAGCGAAGTATTGTGTGGTGGATCTGGAATTATTGTAGATTTTGGAAACGTTCAACAATTAGCCATAGAAGTAAACCATTTGTTACTAGACGAGCAGTTGAGAAAAAACACCAGCGCCAATGCATTGCACAAAATAGCACCAACAGCATGGGAAAATGCGGCAATTGCTCACGCTTTATTATTCGAAAAAATTGCAGAAATCACGCTTTCTTTGCATTTTAAAATGCCCAAAATTAATTTGGATCACATAAAAAAATTAACCACTTCTTTTGGAATGATTCAGTTTTCAAATATCAATCAGCCAGATATAAATTCCGGCTACACATTAGATGATAACGCAAGAGCTATGGTTGCAATGTGCCAACATTTTGAATTGACAAAAGACGTAACCGATTTAGAATACATTTATATCTATTTTGATTTTATCAAATATTGTATGCAGCCTGGAGGACATTTCTTAAACTATATAGATGAATATCAACAATTTACAAATCAAAATAATACCACTAACTTATCCGATTCCAATGGAAGAGCTATATGGGCATTGGGATATTTAATTTCTATAGGTGATTTGATACCACAAAATTTAGCGAAAGCCGCACAAACTACGATGGATACCGCTTTGTTGAATGTCAATAAAATATATTCTACCAGAGCAATGGCATTTATAATAAAAGGAGTGTATTATAGTAATGCAAAAAATAAATTGGCAAAAAATGTAGTTTTAATAAAAGAACTGGCCAATAGATTGGTTCAAATGTACAGACATGAATCCGACAAAAAATGGGCTTGGTTCGAGAGCTACCTTACTTATGGAAACAGCATTTTGCCCGAAGCCTTATTATGCGCCTGGTTAGCAACTGGAGATGCTGTTTATAAAAAAACTGCCAAATCCTCATTTGACTTTCTTTTGTCAAAAATATTCAGAGAAAATTGCATAAATGTAGTTTCTAACAAAGGGTGGCTGCATAAAGAAAAGGAGTCTATTCCGACACCATTAGGCGGTGAACAACCAATAGATGTTGCTTATACCATTTTGGCTTTAAGCAAATTCTATGATGTATTTAAAGAAGACGCCTATTTACAAAAAATAGAAATTGCTTTCAGTTGGTTTTTAGGAAACAATCATTTGAGACAAATTATTTATAACCCCTGTACGGGAGGATGTTATGACGGGCTGGAAGACACTTATATCAATTTGAATCAAGGAGCAGAATCTACAGTAAGTTATTTAATGGCAAGGCTAACCGTTAAAAAAACATTCAAAAAAATACTTAAACATTTCAGGACCACTGAAAGTCAAAAGAAGCTTTATTTGAAATTGAACAGCAAAAATCAATTTGCATAATATATTTATGATATCAGGTTCTTAGAAGCAATAAGAACACTTATCTTCTAGCTTACTCATAATCCAAATATTTATATTAAATAAGCCGTCTCACTACATTGAGATGGCTATATTTTATCTGACATAAACATTTGTTTTTGGGATATTTGACTGCACTGCAAAAACTGATATGCAATAAGAGAAACAAATCTCTCTTTATTCGCAAAAGAAAACCAAAAAATTATGTTTTGGTTTTTCTGTTTTTAAATACCTTCTTATTTTATACTTTTTACAACTTGCACTATTGATCCTAAATGCTGGGTAATCTTTATAAAAGAAATTTGAAGCCTTCACCTTACATGTGAGACGACATTATTCAGTTAAAGTTTGAAGGATAGAGCTAATAGAAATTAATATTTAAAATTTGGTTGCCGTCAATCATCAGGTCTTTAAAAAAGCATTCGCTCCGTAAATCAAATATTAACACTTATTTTATTATTATTTTTGTAATTTTGACATAATCACTTAACTAAAGTTTGAGCTTCCAAAATTCCCAACTTCTTAAAGTGATTCGTGCTGAATCAGGTTGAGACCGATAGCGTCAACAAAATGACCTTCAGAACAAAAGAATAAAGTCTTTTTGCGTTAGCATTTCAATAATTTTATTTACTTCATCAACGCTTGGCTTGGGTATCAACGCTTTATTGGACAGGTTTAGAGGTAGACGTCACTTGGAGCGAAAATGGAAACGTTTCAAACAAATACCCTTGTAGGTTCGTCTAAAACAGGAACGAGCTACGAGGTAATAAACTTAAACGACTTTTTATCACTACATAAAAAAGCGTACTTAATTTTATTATAATTTAAAAATAAAGCTATGCGAGTTCCAGTAATCCGAAAAAATATAATATTCACTCCTGATTCCAAGAGGGTTGTTGCGCGGTATTTTATGAATGGTGAGCAACGGACGCAACAGATGGTGAGCCGCATAATGATGTTGGATGAAAAACAAGTTATAGACACACTAGAACATACACTCCGGGAATTTGCCAGACGCCATAGAAATATTTCAAGTATATTTTTTAAGCATTGCGAAAAAATTAGAAGTATAATTGAAGGGATGCAAATCGACTATGACGGTCTGTCTCAGGAAAGAAAAATGCTCATCGGTTCCTATTGTACAATGGAATATGCTATTGAATCCGCCGCTATTTTTAACCCTTCCATTGTGGAAGATTTCGATCAGTCGGATCTCGAAGAAGGAGAGAAGCGTGTTATCATTTCTTTCCGTGCCACTGGGGAAGGTCATATCTCATCCATTGTCTTTAGAAGAGGAATCTTGGATAAGAATAACAATCTCCGAGTGATGAAAATTGGTAATAACATTGATAAAGCAGAGATTGTACACAAAACCTTATACAACAAAGAACGATTTCTGATGAAATTGGCAGAAATGCATACCTCTGACAAATACTCAACACGCATTATGCAGGACCTGCCAGACGAATTTGAGTACGCCATATTAAAAAGTTTGGTGAATAAAGCATTAAGCGATCCAATGATCCGCCAGGAGAGAAGAACTGCACTCGAAGAAGTAATCTGGTTGGCGGATTCATTTTATGATTTGCAATTCAAACACGATTCCGATATCACCGAGCGTGTTATATTTCCGATATCTGATTCTGAAAGCCGTGGTATTGAAGATGCCCGTTTTGTGCGCTTTGTGGATGATGATAAATCAGATAAAGTAATGGCTACATATACGGCTTATAATGGTCATGTAATTCTTCCAAAACTCATTTCTACTGAAGATTTTTATACATTCCGTGTAATGCCCTTATATGGAATCGGTGCTCAAAATAAAAACCTGGCGTTATTCCCTAGAAAAATCAAGGGTAAGTATGCTATGCTGTCCAGAATTGATGGTGTTAACAATTACCTTATGTATTCCGAAAGGCCTACGCAATGGAATGATCCAGTTATCCTCCAGGAGCCCCGTTATACATGGGAGTTTACGCAAATTGGAAATTGTGGATCGCCGCTTTGGACCGAAGAAGGCTGGCTGGTTATTACTCATGGTGTAGGTGCTATGAGACGGTATTGCATAGGTGCTTCACTGTTTGATCTTGATGATCCTTCAAAGGAAATTGGAAGACTTAAAGAGCCCCTGCTTTCACCACTGGAAGATGAGCGGGAAGGTTATGTACCTAATGTAGTGTATTCTTGTGGTTCGATTATTCACAACAATAGCCTTATATTGCCTTATGCCGTTTCAGACTATTCATCTACTTATGGTGTAGTCGATTTGGTAGAATTGATCGAGGCTTTGAAGAAAAGTAAATGATGACTTGAGGCGTTAATGTCTTTACTGATTTCATTGACGAGAGTTAAAATTATTCTGATAATTGTTATAAAAAAACTTGCGTTGTTTGAATCACTTATTACCTGGATATATTTAGTTAAAGTGGATATGTAGGTAAGAATAAATTAATGCTTTTGTTAGCTTTATTAAATATATAATAGTCCACTCAAAAGCTTCAGATCTTCTAAAAAATGGTTCTAAAATTGTCCCGACAGGGTCACAAAGCTAAAAGATTATTTCTAACAAATTAGGATTATTTATTTTTCCTAAAATTATTAAATTTATCTTCCAAAGTCATCTTGCAAACGAATAATATCATCTTCATCAGACGGATTTTCAAGATCAGTGTGCTGCCAAATTTCAGCCACTATTCCCCATGAATCCAAGCCTATCAAACGATGACGTTCTCCTTTGTCCATTTGGATAAAAGTGCCTGGTTGCAGTTCCTTAATGTCTCCTTCTTCATCAGTTAGGCTGGTTTTTACACCAACAACACCCGAAAGTATTTTCCATATTTCTGCTCTACGATGGTGAAATTGCCATGACAACCGCTTATTTGGAGCCACGACCAGAATTTTCGGGCTTAACTTATTGGTAATTCTAATCGCATCCATTCCCAGATGAGGAAAAAATTTAGCGGCAAAAGCTGCTGCCTGACTTTCATCAATTACAAAAAAGCCTCCCCAAGGACGGGTTTCATCTTGTTTTATAACGATAAAATTTTCTTGTTTTAGCGCCGCTGCAATTTGTTCAAAAACAGCACTTTTTTCTAAAGTACTAGGTATGTTAAGATTCATTTTTATTGTTTTAAAAAGTAAAAATATTCGATTGATGTTTTTTTGCTAATGATAGTTTCTGTAAATAATAAAGTCGTTTGGTTTCAATTTCGGTTTTCCCAATAGGATTTTTGCTCCTTTTGGAATTCTTACTTTCTTTGCTGAGCCAAAATTTAGTACCACGGTTATTTTATCTCCTTCATAAGATCGGGTAAACAAAATTTGATTGTCATTGTGTTCCAATTTGTCGTAGGTTCCATATTGCAACACTTTTTCGTTATTTCTTAAGGCTATCAGTTTTTTGTAACCGTTAAGAATAGAATTTTCTTTATTCATTAAATGCTGAACATTGACTTTCATATAATCCGAATTAATTTTAATCCAAGTTTTCTTGGTTGAAAATCCCGCAAAAGCATTTCCATTCCACTGCATCGGGCTTCGAGATTTGTCGCGGTTGTGTTCATTTCCTTCCACAAGAGCCTTTTCAGGACTTTTACCTTTGACCAAAGCCAATTGATAATGAGTTCTTCCTTGAATATCGACCATTTCATTCAAATTGTTGGAGATAATGTTATGCATCCCGATTTCTTCGCCATAATAAACAAAAGGAACTCCTTTGGCGGTAAGCATCAAAGCCGCTAATGCCAAGGCTCTATCTGGGTTACCATCGGCTAATCGGTCAATTATTCGCGGCATGTCATGGCTTCCAAAAAATAACGTTGGATAATTACTCATATTTTTTTCCATACTTTGCAACTCGTCAAAAATGCGCTGTGAAGAAAATGTTTTAATACTTCCAAAGTTGAAATTGAAAACCACATCCAACAAATCCTGTGATTGGTATTGCTTTAAAACCTCAATTTTGTCGCTTCCTATTTCGCCAACAATGAAGCGATCATCATATTCGTTTACGGTCGATTTTATTATTCGCATAGCATCTTTTACACCTGCCTGATCAATGTCATTAATATGTTCTTGTTGACCTTCTCTTATAGGGTTGTCAGCTGTAATTCCGTTAGTGGTTAAAAAATTAATCACATCCAATCGAAATCCATCGACGCCGCTATCCAACCAAAAACGAAGCAATTTTTGAACCTCAGCAACTACTTTTGGATTGGACCAGTTGAGATCTGCCATTTTTTTATCAAACTTATGATAGTAGTATTGATTGGTCAACGTGTCTTTTTCCCAAGCCGTACCCCCAAAAAAAGATTCCCAATTGTTGGGTTTATCCTTCCAGATGTAATAATCCCGATACGGATTATTAATAGATTTTTGGGATTCCTGAAACCATTTACATTCCGTAGAAGTATGATTCAGTACCATATCCATAATTACTTTGATTCCTCTTTTATGAGCTTCCTTTAAGAAAATGTCAAAATCGGATTTGCTGCCATAAGTGGGATCTACCTCATAATAATTAGCAATATCATAACCATTATCTACTTTTGGGGAAGTCAGAAAAGGAGTCAGCCAAATCCCTTTTACACCTAAGCCTTTCAAATAATCCAACTTATGGGTCATTCCTTTAAAATCACCATATCCATCTCCATTATTGTCGGCATAACTAGGCATGTAGATTTGATAAAACACTGATTCTTTCCACCATTTTTGGGAGTTCTTAGCGTCTTGTGCTTCCATAGAACTACTATTAAAAATAAAAAAAGAAAATAGAGTAATAATTCCTATATTACATTTCATAAGCAAATCCTTTTATCTTTTCTGTTGAAAGTTATAATCTACCACAACACCATTCACCAGCATTTTTGAACCTTCATACGTTATTTTGCCTCCTGAAGGAACACAAACTAGTACCGCTGCACTCTCTGGTGCAATCTTTATTTTAGCCGAAGAAGAAACGTTATGGGCTACAAAACGTCCAGAAACTGTATTATATAAATCGACTTTTTTTCCTTGCTCTGTTTGTATTGAAACATTTTTCTTAGTCGTATAAGGATTGTAATATAAAAAAGAAGGATAGGCTTTATCACTATAAAAATCCGTAACCAGTAAATTGAGTTGCAGAATCCCGGCAACATTCGTTTCGCGGATAATACTCCCGAAGATCCCCACGTGTCCACTCCCATAAACACTAAATTGAGACTCCTTTGGATTTTGACCAGGTACCCAAAGCGGTCCGTCCCCTTGTGCTACAGGTCCTTTTAAATTTTCATATTCCTTATAGCTGGATTGTTTGATAATACCTTCATATCCAATGACTCCTTTACTTACCTCAGCCAGTTCAGGAATTGTTTCATGCTCATTAGGCATGTATTGCGGATAAAAAAAACGGGATGCATTTGCGGCATTCAACATCCATTTTCCAATAGCCGTAGCATAGGATTGATTGTAGCGAACCATTGGAACCATTGGCCAAGCCATATCATAGGTATTCATTAAAAAACCATAACCGCCATGATCCACTGTACTGCCAACAGTTCCTGAAATATCAAAACCATTCCAATTGCCTACCAATACGCCCCAACCTTCACGACAAATAGCAGTTCCGTCGAAGGTCCAACCCAGCATTTTATTCGTGTCGTATTGCTCTACTCCTGCTTCAGCATTTAGTCTTGCCGCTAAATATGCACCAAAAGGCATTAATAACTCATACGTCGGGTTTATAGGTTGAGATTGTAACGCAGATAAGGCACTTTTGGCTCCTTTTAAATATCGTGGATCACCAAACTTTTTATACGCTGCATACAAAACCCAAGCATGACCCGCAGCGGCATCTGGTTGTGCACAAATATTATTTTTCATGGGTTTCATTTTACCATAATCAAAATAGGAATAATCATAATTCCCATTCAAAATGGAATCGGCTTTGAAGAATTTTTCGGCAATGCTTTTGGCGATGACCTCAAAGCCAGGTTCATTAGGATATTTATCGTAAACGGCATAAAACAAGAGATTCGGATACACGTCATACCACCAGTCGCGGCCATAGCCGCCGCCCAATAAAGCAACTTCAGGACAGGTATTATTCATCATAATATCCCAACCAGTTTCCGAATTGAAATAATTTTTTAGCATACCAACATAGTTCTTATTTTGTTGCTTAGTTTTGTCAATTCCAACCAAACTCGCTCCTAATGTGGCACCCATAGTAGCAAGCGCTTCATGAAACATCCCTTTATTATTGGTTCCTTGTCTTACATCAGCAACTGCGGTATATAAACCAACAACATCCTGAGGAAAATTCTTTTTACTGCTATCTATCCATACCATAGGCCAATATTTACCTTTGGCATTGAAATCATACACCGTACTATCAAAACGGACCGCTAGTTTTTTATAGTCGATGATTTGAAATGGTTCCGGCAAGTTTGGCATTTGATCTACACGAGCTATCTTTTGTTGTTTTACTTGCGCTACTGCATTGCTTCCGGAAAAGATTAAAAACAGCGCGGCAAAAGTGATTTTGAAAATAGTATTCATTTCTTAATTTGATTTATGTTTAAACTAATTTGGTAGCTACATCTTCTAGGACTTTCATATCGATTTCTACGTCTTCCTCAGTAGAAAGTTTGTTGCCTTCTTTGATGATTTTTTTACTAATGTAAATGGAACACAATTGCAATGTAGCAATAATCCCAACGGCATAACGCAAAGCAAAATCTTCGGATACACTATAATATAAAACTAGAAATGTTCCTGCACCGAAAAGTCTTCCGATATACAAACCCGCTTCATGATTCAATATATAGGTAAATTCACCTCTTTTTTCAATGTGGGAAACAATATCAATCACTCTCAACTGAATAGGAAAATAAGCTAAATCCATTAATGGTTTCGCAATCAACAATAATAACAAAAATATAATTACTCCTGTTTGATTGTACAAAAATCCATTTAGACAAGCACCAAGGGCAAAAAGAATAAGCCCTACAGAAAATATCTTAATTCTGTCTGACGGCTTAGAAAAACGACCGATCAGATAAATGATGATGGCCGCTAATACCGCGCCAATCGATTGTGCATTTCCTAATGCACCTTCTTCTCCTAATAATTTAAAAATAAGCATTGCCGGTGCGGTAACCAAAAATCCTTGCGCCAAACCTTTGAAAGCAGCCAAAGAAAGTAATTTATACCACAACGGATGAAATTTGAAAAATACATATTGCTTTTGAACGGGGTTTTCAAATTTCCCCCTGAAACAGACTACAGAAGCTAAAATAGTGATAACAAAGACAATTCCTGTGATAATAATGTAAGCATCATGTTTCTCTGCATCTCCCGTTTTTGATTGGATAAACCAACCTATCGTTGCAGGTATAATGATGGCAATAATAGTATAAATAAAAGTCTCCAGTCCATAGTAATAATTACGGTTTTTGTCATTTGTAATAGCTAACGCAAGGTAATCTCTATTAGACCAGTATAAACCAAATGACATCCCCATTATAATTCCCGCTATTCCAATTCCGGTTAAATCTAATATCTCGAACGACATCATGACAATCATTGCTACACCACTTAGCATCATTCCGGCAGAATATAGCTTTCGAATGTTGAAATGCTTCAACAGAAAACCATTTAATATGAAAGTAAGTGGTATTCCAGTATAAATGGCCAACTGATAAATTACTACTTTAGAAGTATCATTTGAGTTTCTCATAATATAAGCAGCTACGAAAATATCAATGACCGGCAACACTAGAGCATAAACCAAATTGGTAAAAATCAGAATGCGAAAATTTCGCGTCTGACTCTGAAAATGGTCAATTTCATTTTTAATTTTTTTAAACATGGTCAAATTTTAAAAGTGAATAAATATCTTTTATTGAAAACTTCGCACCACAAACAAATTCATCTGAAGCGCCATAATAAATTGTAATTGTATCCCCATCAGGTTCTACGATGTGTCCATTAGTAAACACTACATTGCCGAAGAAACCGCTCAATTCATAGTCTGCCGTAGGAACCATGATAGGTTCTTGTGTTCTTGCAATTACTTTTGTAGGGTCTTCTAAATCCATTAAAAAAGCGCCTAAACAATATTGATGACTTTCATTGGCACCATGGTAAATTTCTAACCAGCCATTTTCAGTTTTAATAGGAGCCGCACCAGCACCTACTCTTTTGCTATCCCAAAGCCCTTTTCTGGTTTTGATAATACATTTGTGATTTCCCCAATGAATCGCATCTGGAGAGGAAGCAATCCAAATATAATTTCCTCCTATTTCAACACTGCTCGGGCGATGCAAGGCATAATACATCCCATTTACTTTCTCTTCAAAAATGGCACAATCCTTATTATGAGGTGGCATAATCATTCCGTGTTTTTCGAAATTTTTCCAATCAGTAGTCGTACGTAAACCAACACCTACCCCATTATCCGACACGGAAGTGAAGCTCAAATAATATTTACCGTCAATCAAAGCTACCCTGCTGTCTTCGATACCAAAAGTTTCCAACATTCCTTCCCCTATAAGTAATGGATAATCTGCTGGTTCGTGAAAATTAATCCCATCTTCACTGCACAACAATCTTAAATGTGAAAGTGTAGTTAAATAATCTACTCCTTTGTAGTTAATAATTCTGGCGTCACTGGCATCTAATTCCGAATCATCTTTAGCGATTTCAATAATTTCAGTAGTTCCTTTATCGGTTAATACCGGAAAAGAAATCACGCCTTCTTTTTGTTCTGGTCTTTCAGCAACTCTTACCAATAACCACGTTTTTCCATTATATTGAAAGACACCCGGATTCAGCAAACAGGTAACTTGCAGCCCTTCTGTGCTTGCAGGCAAATCTTTCGGTGATAATAATGGGTTTTGTTCAAATCGTTTTGCAATGTCTTTCATGCTATTCTATTTTTTAGTTTTTTAGTTTTATTTTTTGTAAGTCTGCGTTCATTTAAACATATACAACAAATAGCCAATTTTTATTGGACTTAAAAGTTGCTGCAGATCTATGAAAATTTGTTAAATTCGTAAGTATACGTTGTGCAGTTAGATTTTACTTTTGATTATTTGAAACCAATTCAAAATAGAGAAGCAGCAATTTTTTTTAAATGTAACTGCTACTTCTCAAGGGATATTAATCAAACCAAACCAATTAATTAACCATTAATACCCAGCATTTTGAGTCAAAGTTCCCGCAGATGCATCAATTTCTGATTGAGGGATTGGATACAACATATGCTTATCTTGGAAATTTTTTCCATGTGCTGTCATAACTGCTTTTGCAATTCCCCATCTTTTTAAATCAAGCATTCTTTGATTTTCAAAACCAAGTTCTGCTCTTCTTTCAGAAATCAACCACCCTTTTACAGTCGCTTTATCGCTTGAAGCGGGTCTGTCTATTAAAGTTCCAACTGGAGCAGTTCCGCCTGTGGCTGTTACCGTAGTTCTAGCTCTGCCTCTTATTTGGTTGATAATCGCAATCGCTCCAGCATAATCACCTGTTTCATTTAATGCTTCTGCTTTCCAAAGTAAGGCATCAGCATAACGCATATAAACTTTATTTGTAGGCGCATCATCATTTCCTTTATTGGCTCCATCTAAACTACCCAACATTTTATTTACATTACGTTTGGCTATATCTACAGTAAGTAATTTTCTAGGGTCATTTGCTTCAAATGAATTTAAGAAATCAGTACTTGGGGCAAAGAATCCCCAATCCAATGGTGCGCATATTCCGTTTCCTTTTCTAGGATTTGTATTCGATTGGTGATCATAAGAAAAAATAACCTCATTATCAGTAAATTCTTTAGACGTACTGAAATTATCGAAATAATTCGCATTTAAACTATATCCTAACGGAGCTAATTCATTGACGAAAGTGATTACTTCAGGCCATTTTTGAGTATACAATGCTGCTTTTGCCTGTAGTGCTATCACTGCACCTTTAGAAACTCTCCATTTTTCAGTTGTGGAAGAATATTTGGAATTTGGCAACAATGCTTTTGCCAATACTAAATCTGATTTTATTTTGTCCCAAACCAAGTTTTTATCAGCTCTTACAGCAACTTCAAATGCTTCTTGATATGTTTTAACTGGAGCTAAAATTAAAGGCACATCTCCAAAATTAGTCACCAAAGAAAAATAATAGTATGATCTCAAGAAATAAGCTTCTCCCAATAATTGATTTTTTCTCGCAGATGTTATCCCTGTAATAGATTCTATGTCAGACTTTGTCAATAACTCAATGGCAATATTCAGTCTTTTTATCCCTTCATAATCATATTTCCAAAGGCCATTTGGCCCACCATTTGTTGATGTAAATGAGAAATTGTTTATTTCATCCATCCAAGTTTGATCACCGTCTGGATTCCATTTTTTTTCCATGTCATCAGAAGCAATGTCTTGTAAGATATAGTCATTTTGAAATACAAGACCTCCACCCCAATCCCATTGAGCCAAAATGTTCAATCTATTGGAGAGCAATTGATAAGAAGAATTTACAGAATTTTCTACACTATTCAATGTTGGAGCACTATTAGCCTGTTCCAATGTTGTTAATCCAATTGGGGCTTGTGTAAGTTCATCTTGACAACTTACCAATAATGTCAAGCCCATTAGGATACCCGTTTTAAATAAGTTTTTCATAATTTATATTTTTTAATTTTTTATTTAAAGTTTAACTTTTACTCCAAAAATGAACGACTTAGACTGAGGATAAGTTCCTTTGTCAATCAATGAAGTAGATTCTGGGTCTAAGCCTGTGTAATCCGTTATTGTAAATAAATTTTGACCTGATGCATACAAACGCAGGTCATTTATACCAAGAATCGTTTTATTAAAAGTATATCCTATTTCTATATTTTTCAATCTTAAGTAAGAAGCATCCTCCACAAAAACGCTTGACACATTACCTCCACCGTTATTATTAAAAGTAACTCTAGGTGTTGTGTTACTTGTTCCTTCACCATGCCAGCTGTCTAAAACAGATACCATAGAGTTGAATGGGCGGCTATCATAATTAAGGATTTGTTTTAAATCATTGTAACGATCTACTCCTTCAACTCCTTGCAATAAGAAAGAGAAATCAAAGTTTTTGAATTCGCTGTTAAAAGAAAGTCCGTATGTTATTTTTGGAATTGGATTACCAATAAAAGTTCTGTCATCAGCATTAATCTGACCATCATTGTTTAAATCTTTAAACTTGATATCACCCGGTTGAGAGCCATTTGCATTTGCAAATAAATGACTGCTTACTTCTGTAGCATTTTGATAAATTCCATCAAATTGATATCCATAATACGAACTGATTGGTTGGCCAACTTCTGTTTTTGTATGTGTATAATCATCCGTGATATTTTTTACAAATTCCTGAAGTTTATTCACACGATTAGTCAAGGTTGCAATGTTTCCATTTATACCATATTTAAACGCATGATCGTTGTTTTGAAGATTAACACCAAACTCAAATCCTTTGTTGCTCACTTCACCAGCATTTACATAGGTTCTGTTTATCACTCCTACAGAAACAGCAGGCAGACCTACAGTCAATAAAATATCATCTGTTTTTTTTGTAAAGTAATCAGCGGTAAAAGATAATTTGTTATTTAATACACCGAAATCTAATCCAAAGTTGGTTTGCGTAGTGGTTTCCCATTTTATGTCTGGATTACCATAACGAACTACATTTACAACGCCTCCAGATGAGGAAACAAGTGTTTCGTATGCATTATTAGGAATTTCCTGATTTCCGGCTTGACCCCAACTTGCTCTGAATTTCAAATTGGACATCCAGTCAATATCTTTCATAAAATCTTCTTTTGAAACTACCCATCCACCTGAAACTGAAGGGAAATATCCCCATTTATTATTAGGTCCAAAACGAGAAGAAGCATCTGCTCTCATTGTAGCTGTAGCAAAATATTTATTGGCATAACCATAAGTTCCTGAAGCAAAGTAGGATAATAAACTCCAGTTATTTGCTGATCCGGAACTGTAAGCATTATTTGTACTACCATAATCCAAGTATCTGAAAGCATCAGTTGTATTGTCAAAATTTTGTCTGCTTCCGCCTATTGCAGATTCTTTACTGTTTATATTTTCCATACCAAGCAATAAATTGATGCTGTGCAGATCATTAATAGTTTTCACATAATTCAGTGTATTACTGAAAGTAAAAGTCATGTCTTGACCTCTGTTTTCATCTAAATTATTAGGTCTGTTATTTCTTCCTAAACCATAATACTGATTTGAGCTATCGTTAATATTAGCATCCCCAAAATTTTCTGCAAAATTTTTGTTATGACCAAATTTGATATCCACACCTAAATTACTTTTGAATTTTAAAGATTTGTCTGCCAAAAACGCCAATTCTCCATATAAATTTCCAAAAGTTTGAAATGTATTTCTTTTGTCATCTGTAAAGTGAACTATTGCAATTGGATTTGAAGTGTATTCATAATTTTGACTCCAACCGTTATTAGGACCGGCATAAAAAGGCAAATCGGTGTAAGGATTTCTAGTAGAATAAGTTGGGTCATTCACATCTTTGTAAACTCCCAAAACTGGTGGGCGAATCAATGCATGACGAATAATTCCAGGAACATCACCACTTGAAGATAATTTGTCTTGTTTTGCATAACTAATTTGAAGATTAGATCCAACCTTAAAACGATCCGAAACATCTGCACTGATATTCGATCTAAAATTAAAACGCTGATATTGGTCATTGTCTTCTACCACAATACCATCTATACCATAATAGCCCCCAGAAATTAAATATTGAATATTTTCAGAAGCTCCACTCGCTGAAACTTGAACATTTCTAGATATTCCTGTAGTAAATAATTCATCTTGCCAATTTGTATCTGCTAAATCTGTTCTGGTTCTTCTGTCAAAAGCATAAGGACTCTCAGCAGATGCGGCATTTCCAGCAGTATTGTGCCAAGCTTGATCTTTTACGGTTAAGTACTGATCCGTATTTAACATTTTAGGAAGATTCGTAGCGAAATGTAAACCTGTATAATATTCCGCATCAAAACTCGTCATTCCTTTTAAACCGCTTTTGGTAGTAATTAAAACAACTCCACCAGCTGCTCTCGAACCATAAATAGCTCCAGCTGCAGCATCTTTTAACACAGTCATCGTTTTCACATCAGATTGGTTAAGGAAAGAAATATCGCGGGTAGGAACTCCGTCAATTACATACAAAACCTCATTGTTTCCAAGTGTACCTTCTCCTCTAATACGTAATTTTATACCATCACCTGGCGCTCCGGTATTTGCAGCTACAAATACACCTGCAACTTGACCTTGTAAGGCTTGAGCTACATCAGCAACTCTAGTTTTTGATAAATTGTCCATGTCAACAGTTGTAACTGCTCCAGTTATAGACGCTTTCTTTTGACTGGTATACCCTACAACAACTACTTCATCTAATTTTAGTGAATCATTAGTTAATATTGCATTGATAATACTGTTTCCTTTAACTGGAATTTCCTTGGTCAAATAACCAATATAACTAAAGATTAAAACCGCATTAGAATCTACTTTATTAATGGTATAATTTCCATCAAAATCAGTTGTGGTACTTATAGATGTTCCTTTGACAGAAACATTTACTTGTGGTAACGGACCGCTATTATCCGAGACATTTCCCTTAACAGATTGAGCATTAATAATGCCCCCAGCTAATATTACAAACAATAATATTAAATTATTAATGACATTTTTTTTCATCATTGGGAAGTGTTAAATTGATTAATAAATTGAGTTATTTTTTTCATGTTAATAAAAATTAGGTTAATTAAATGCGTTATTGGTTTTTTTTTCTGATTTAAATCAGTTCATAAAAGTAATTGGAGGGCACAAAAAAAGGTGTACACTATTTCGTCAAAAGTGTACACCTGAAGTAAAGATGCTGATTTTTAGAATTTTAAAAAATACCTAATCTTTAGATTTGAATTTAAGCTGGTAATTTTTTGGAGTGGTATTATACACTTTTTTAAACTCGCGATAAAAGTACGAACGGTTATTGAAACCGGATTGATAACAGATCTCAGAGACTGTCAAAACATTCTTACGCAAAAGCTCTGCGGCATGTTTTAATCGTATTGTCCGAATTAAATCTCCTGGAGTAAAACCAAAAATCTGCTTAATTTTTCGATACAATTGTGAATTACTGATGCCTAATTCTTTTTCAATAAATAAGCTTTGAAGATTTTCATTATCAATATTATTGCGAATAAGTTCAATTACCCTTTTTATAAAATCTTTTTCCTCATTATCTATGGGAAGCGTAGATAAGTTTTCGGCAAGAGTATCTTGTGTAAAGTGCCTTAATATCAGTTCTTTTTCTTCCAGTAATTTTTGTATCCTTATTAATAAATGATCGGGATAAAAAGGTTTCGGTATATAGGAATTAGCACCGCTTTCCAAACCTTCGATTCTATGTAATACCGAGTCTTTTGCGGTAAGCATAATAAACGGAATATGGCATGTTTTAATGTCCGTTTTTATTTTTTCACAAAGCTCAACTCCATCCATTATTGGCATCATTACATCGCTGATGATAATATCAGGAATTTTATTTTCAAGGGTTTTTAAAGCTTCTAAGCCATTATAGGTTGCAATAATTTTGTATTTTTCCCCCAATAAGTCATTCAAAAAAAGATGAATTTCTTTCTCATCTTCGACAATTAAAACTGTTTTTCGATTATCTTCCAGCTCTTCAAGTGATGAAATCTTATTGGGTGTATCATCTGTCTTGCTCGGAATTTCTTCCAAGATATTTTTAAGGTAATGCGATATTAAAACTGGACTGATTTCAACGTCCAATTCCTTCTCGCTAAATGCCTCTTTGCCGCAAGGCACCAAAATGGTGAAAGTTGTTTCTTCATTTGGTATGCTAGAAACCAGAATTTCTCCTCTCAATACGGTAACCAATTTTTTAATATAAGCCAGTCCAATACCGGTTCTAAACATATCATTATCAATCCCTTTGTTGGTATCAGATAGAAAAAAACGATCAAACAAAGAATCTAATTTCTCTTTTGGAATCCCTTTACCTGTATTTACGATTGTGATGTTTAATCTTTTTAAATCCTGATCCTCAATGTGAAATTTAAGATCAATTTTTCCATTTACGGGAGTGTATTTAAAAGCATTTGACATCAGATTAAAGACTATTTTTTCAATTTTATCTTTGTCAAACCATCCAGGCAATGTGGAAGGAATATCAAGATTATAATCGATATTTTTATCTAATGCCCATTCGTCAAACAATTCGGCTATTTGTTCAACCAAATTAACCAGATCAAATTCCCTCGCAGTGATTTCTAAATAATCATATTCCGCTTTCCTGAATTCCAATAATTGCTGCGTTAGAAATAATAACCTTGAGGAATTTCGTTGAATCATCTGTATGAACTTTTGATTTCTATCGCTAAGGTTTGCAGTTTCAGATAATTTTTGAACAGGTCCAACAATCAAAGTCAAAGGAGTTTGAAATTCATGGGCAATATTGGTAAAGAATGTAAGTCGGTTTTCGTGAAGTTCTTCTTCCCTTTTTCTAAAAACAATATTTTGACGCAATGATTGACGCTTGTTGTAGTAACTCAATACAAATAAAATAAAAAGTACAAAAAGTACTAAATAAATCAGGATTGCAACAGTTGACTGCCAAAACACAGGCTTAATTCGGATATCAATAGCATGAACCGGTTTACTCCAAACTCCATCGCTATTGGTCCATTTTATCCACAAGGAATAATTCCCCTGAGGAACGTTTGTATAAGAAATAATTCTTCGATTATTAATTGTATTCCAATCCTTATCAAAATTCTTCAACTGATAGGAGTACTGGCATTTTTCACTGTTGATATAAGTCAAAGCCGCTAATTCAATGTCAAAAAAGTTTTGATTATAATTTAAAACAATAGACGGATTCGTTTTTGAATTGGGAGCGATTACCAATCCCTGATAATAGGGAATAGCCTGATTTTGTCCACTGATTTTATCAATAAGAATATCTGGAATAGCGGAAGATTCCTTTATATTTTGGGGCAAAAAATAATTAAATCCTTTTATTCCTCCCATAAAAATAAAATCCGATTTCAGATCTTGGTAAAAAGCACCATCCGCAAATTCATTATTTTGAAGGCCTTCATTTTTTGTGAAATTACTGAATTTGGATTTGGCAAGGTTGAAATTGGACAACCCAAAATTTGTACTGATCCAGAGATTGGATTTTTTATCCGAAACTATTCCATGTATTGTATTATTGGGTAATCCGTCTTTAACTGTAAAACTTCTAAATACGGCGCTTCCATCACTTTTTAAATTTTCTAATAAATTCAAACCAAAACTCGTTCCAATCCAAAGTCTGTTATTAGCATCATTTTGCAGACACAAAATGTCATTATTGGATAAGCTGTGAGGATCATTCTTTATATTTTTAAAAGTGTGAAATTGCCCCGATTTCTTGTCAAAAAGATTTAATCCTCCCAAGCGAGTTCCAATCCAAAGCTGATTTTCATTTTTCGGAATTATTGAAAAAATAATATTGCTACTTAAAGATTTCCCTTCATTATTACCTGCAAGGTATTTCTTGAATTCAGTAACTTTCAATTTTTCTCCTGAACGCCTTATTTTGCAACGAATCATCCCATAACCATTAGTTCCAAGCCAGATAAATCCTTTTTTATCCTGAGAAATGGTATAGGTTGACTTAAAATAATCACATTTTTTATTCCCTTCAATTTCTGCCCAATTGATGAGTTTTGATTTTTTTAGATCAAAAACAGTGATACCATCTCCATCAGTTCCTATAAAAACCAGATTATCCTGTCCTTTGCTTAAAGCAAATACGGCGTTATTAATGGAGCTATTACTTTCATTGAAATTTTCGGGAGTTAAAGATTTTTCAGGGTTTAAATAAAAATTAGAAGGAAAACGGAATAATCCTTTTCCCTTTGTCCCAACCCAAAAAGAATTGCCTCCCACTTCCAAAAATGTCCGAACAATACCACCATCCAGTTCTGGAATTTGCGCTTTTGAAATTAGATTGAATGACCTTTTAAGTGGATACATTTTAAATAGTCCATCACCATCAGTTCCTGTCCAAAGAACATTTTCAGTTCCTTGAATTAGCGTTGTTATCTTTTGATTATTTAGGTATTTCAACCATGGCTTGGTGGTAATTCTTCCAGCGTTGTCTATAATGAAATATCCCGACTTGCCCGAAAGCACAAGTCCTTCTGGAGTATGTCCTATGATATTTTTAATATGTTGTTCAGGAAGTACCTGCTTTTTTTTATCAGGCAAAGAATATAAAGTAGCTTCCCCTACCGTTGAGACACCACAGATTTTCTGATTTGATACTATCCCAAACGTTCTAATATTCTGCGAAATTAATCCCACTTTTGAAATTATTTTTTTACCACTATTCGAAGTTTTAAGCGACAAAGCGTAAAGTTCATTGTTTTCAAATAAGACAAGCAATTCACCTGTTGGTGAGAATTCCATTTTTTTAACCGCTTTTGTCGTAAGATTTTTAACCTTTAATAATTGAAAAGCAGTTCCATCAAAGTAGCCAATTCCCCAGTCTTTTACAGCACAAAATACTTTTTTTGAAGCATCAAGCGCCATGTTAAATTCAGATTCTGATAATGGAGGCTTATTTTCTCTCGAAAAGAAGTACCTCTGAAAGGTATCTGTTTTTTTATCATATCGATTAATTCCATGTATGGTTAAAATCCAAATCTGACCACTACTGTCTTCGTCTATTTTTAGAATTACTTGATTGCTCAGGCTATTTTCATTATCCAATTCAGGTCTGAAGATTTTAAAATTATTCCCATCATATCGATTTAAACCATCCCATGTACCTATCCAAAGTAAATTTTCGGAATCCTGAAAAATAGCATTAACGGAACTATTGGATAATCCTTTAGTATTATCTAATTGTTCCAAAGAATATTTTAAATCTAAAGTTTTGGAAGAATCTAAAAGCGGTTTACGTTTATCGTCATTGCTTCCTTGTCTGGCTGTTTCTTGAAAAAGTGGCGTCTGTTCATTATATGAAGGAGTAGTTTTTTCCTTATTATTACAAGAAATAAATCCCATAAAAATAAAGCCAATAAATAATATTTTAATTTTCAAATTGGATTTTCTTGTGA
Organism: Flavobacterium zhoui; assembly: GCF_042787235.1. Classification (NCBI taxonomy): domain Bacteria; kingdom Pseudomonadati; phylum Bacteroidota; class Flavobacteriia; order Flavobacteriales; family Flavobacteriaceae; genus Flavobacterium; species Flavobacterium zhoui. The sequence goes on along the minus strand of NZ_JBHZPY010000002.1, from coordinate 332,708 downwards.
TTATTTTTATTTTTTCTGAAATAATACCGCATTGTAGATACCATGATATCTAATATTTTCGTTTTCTCTTTTAAGCTAAATACAAAAATTTCGATTATTTTTAATGCGCCAAAATTTCTATAAGAAAGATTGTTTTTTTTTAAACAAATTGAAGTATTTATTAATTTCTCAAATATACAAAAAAGTCTTCAATAGAATATGATTGGTGAATAAGTGACAGGTGTAATAATTCAATAATGCTAAATAAAAACTGTTTCGAATAATTTTAATTTAAAATAAACAATGAATTCAAAAAATAATTAAAAAATTTTCGTCTAAATAGATACCTTAGTGAACGAGTTAAACAACATTTCCGCTGTAAACAACGTTCCCGTTCCAAACATCACAGGCAATCCTTTAGATTGATTATGAAACAAATTTTAGTCAATTAAACCATATAAAAAAGACTCCACCATTCCATATGTCACTTTCTCACACAAATGGCAATACTGACCTAAATGTCGGTTGGCAATCAAAATAAATGCTCAATTTCAGTTATATGCTTTTACATATAAATTTAATTTAACCAACTAAACTATATGCTTTTACATATAATTAACTACATTTGTTTAAAATCGTTGCAAAAGCATATAATTATGACATCGCCAACAATAAAGTTGCAATCATTAAAGTGGTGATTACATATCACGATAAAAACAATAAGTTTCCGCCTATGAAAACAATAGCAGATTTTGTAAAAGAGAAAAGAAATGAGGTAAACCTCACACAGGAAGACTTTGCGGAGCGTGCTGGGGTGGCTCTTACTGTGATCCGAAAAATAGAACAAGGAAAGGAAAACCTGAATCTCGAAAAAGTGAATCAGGTACTCAAAATGTTCGGACATACCTTAGCTCCGGTAAATACAAGAGAATTATCCAAAAGTGAAGATTAGAATCTATGAGAAAAGCAGCGATCTACTATAAAGAGTTTCTGGCAGGAATACTCACAGAAACGGATGATGGGGATTATACGTTACAATACGAAGAAAAGTATATAGCGGAACATCCGAAAGAAAGCATCACTTTGACCATGCCGGTACGAACAAAAACATATACGGAGAAACGGTTATTTCCATTTTTTGAAGGTCTGATTCCCGAGGGATGGTTACTGGATATCGCAGCCAAAAACTGGAAAATAAATCCAAACGATCGCATGGGACTCCTTTTGGCTTGTTGCCAAAATTGTATCGGAGCAGTCAGTGTTCAACCAATACCAAATGAAGATGCCTAAGAAATGTTTATATTGTTACCAATCACTAGACGATAAAATCGTTGGTGATTTTCATGAGCACTGCAGCCTAGAATTTTTCGGTACCAAACAACCGCCGGCATTCGAGCATTCGCTAAAGCAAATGGTAGAATTAGCCAAAAATGTGGTGGAGCGAAGCGTGGCAGTACCCGGAGTGCAACCCAAATTATCCTTATCTATTGTCAACGATACGATACAGGACGGAAACAAAGGACGGCTTACAGTTGTCGGTGCTTTGGGCGGCAATTATATTTTCAAACCACCATCCGAGCAATTCCCTGAAACGCCTGAAAATGAGCATGTAACAATGCGTATCGCAGAAGCTTTCGGCATCAATACCGTGAAGTCTAGTTTAATAAGACTGCAGTCAGGAGAACTATCCTACATCACCAAACGCATTGACAGAACGGAAACCGGAGAAAAGATTCACATGCTTGACATGTTCCAAATCACAGAAGCTTTTGACAAGTATAAAAGCTCGATGGAAAAAATAGGCAAAGCCCTGGATGAATTTTCAGATAATACCTTGCTGGATAAAGTCTACTTTCTGGAACTGGGCATTTTCAGTTTCCTGACTGGCAATAATGATATGCACCTGAAAAACTTTTCGATGATACATTCTGGGGAAACCTGGACATTGGCACCAGCCTACGATTTATTAAATGTGGCCATAGTAAATCCAGACGACATCGAAGAACTGGCCCTGACATTGGAAGGGAAAAAGAAAAAGCTAAAATGGGAACATTTCAAAAGACTAGGTGTAAACCTTGGTTTGAATGAAAAACAAATAAAAGGAATTGCGAAACGGTTCCAAAAAAATAAACCCATAGCCATCCAGTGGATTAATAATTCATTCCTCTCGGATGCGTTCAAAGAAAAATACAAAGTACTATTAGAAGAAAGATACCATAGATTATTTGATATCGATTAAGCAAACGCTTTTTTTCATAAATTTAGGCTTCCTAAAGTTTGATAAATAGTACTTTAGAGTGAACCTACTCAAAGCAATAGATAAAGTATGAAAACAGAAACGAAGAGATTGTGTATTTATCCAAAAGACATACAACGCATAACCGGAAAAAGTTACCGTCAAAGCATTAGATTATTACAAAATATAAGAAAGGAGCTGAACAAACTTCAAAATGAATTCGTATCAATCGAGGAATTCTGCCAATACACCAGTTTAAAAATGGAACAGGTCGAACCGCTGATAATTGGTTAAAAATTATTTTTTTGAGAATCAAATTTTGAACTGCTACCCGTTCAAAATTACAAAGTAACCCGTTCATTTTTTAGTATCATTTTTTGTTATTTTGTTGCATAATTCTCAATAAAGCAGTACTTTTACAAAGCATTATTTAATGAATTCAGCACGATAAAAAGGGGGTAAATTCGATTGCCCATATAACATTCAAGAGTATAATTTACTGGTAAACAATACATTATAAAGAGACACAAATCCCTCTTTCTCCGCCAGTAGTATTACAAATTGAATTAAAACCCTTTAAATCGTATGATTTAGAGGGTTTTTGCTTTTAGCCAAACCCCATTTTATTCATTAAATCGTCTTCCTAATGAGACAAATTCGGTGACCTACACCCTATTCCATTTCTAAACAATAGATTGAAAAGGCTATAGCAAAAAATTAAAGGCTTTTAAATATTTTTCAGCAGAGGATAAATCTTTTTAAATTTCTCAAAACTCTGTTTGTAGGTTTCTTTGACACCTCTATTTGGTAAAAAGGTTTTTTCAACTTTATTTTGAGCTAGAACGGCAATATTAGTAGCTTTAAACCCAATCAATACAGCACCCCAAGCAGAAGCTTCTACTGTTTCAGCTACGATTACTTTCATTTGAAAAACATCAGCTACCATTTGTAGCCAAAGTGCACTTTTACCAAAACCTCCGCTGGCCATAATGGTTGTTTCATATCTTTCTTCTGGATCCGGCAGTAAGATTTCTGTGATGCTCAATAGTCCAAATAAAACACCCTCCAATGTGGCTCGAATCAAGTGTGCTTTGGTATGGATAATTCGGATTCCCAAAAGCGTCCCTTGGGCAGAAGCATCCCAAATGGGAGCTCTTTCTCCCAATAAGTAAGGAACAAAAAGTAGACCTTCGGATCCCACAGGAATTGTTTCAGCCTGCTCAAATAATTCTTCGAAAGATTCCTTCGTTTTCAAAATGGATTCTTTCAGCCATTGCAAAACAATTGCACCATTATTTACTGCTCCTAATTTCAAATATTGATTTTCCATCAAATGGTAACACTGCGTTCGCATTTGAGAATCAATATAAGGTTTGTCAACTGGCAACCGCACTGCACCACTAGTTCCAATGGATAATGCCATACGCCCAGCTTCCATTGCTCCGGTTCCTAAATTTGCCAATACTCCGTCGCCGCCTCCAATGATATAATGAAAACCATCTGAATTACTTTTGCTTTCGTGCATTGGGCTTACTATGGTCGAAAGTTGTGACGCTTCTATTTCTAAATAATTCAAAATTTCCGTTTCCCATTCTAGCATATGAATGTTCATTAAACCAGTACCTGATGCCATAGAGGAATCAATCACATATTCGCCAGTAAGATAATGCCAAATGTATTCTTTGATGCTTATAAATTTGTGCGCTTTTGAAAAAATGATGCTATCATTTTCTTTCAACCAAGCAATTTTGGCCATGGGTGAAAAAGTATGAATGGGAATTCCTGTTTTTTGATAAAACCTTATTCCTTGCTCAGATTCTTTTAATGCTTCGGCTAATGAATGTGCCCTATTATCCGCCCATAGAATTGCATCGGTGAGCGGTTTTCCATTATTATCTATGGCTATTATACTTTGCATAGCCGCACTAAAACTGATAAATTCAGGGTTGATTCCTATAGTAATTTCTGCAATGCATCCTATAACAGCCGCTAGAATTTCATTGGGCTTTTGTATACTCCAGTCTGGTTTTGGGTGATACATAGGGTACGACTGGGTAAATTGACGAATTACGTTCCCTGCTTTGTCAAAACAAACTGCTTTAGTTGCTGTAGTGCCTATATCTATTCCTATGTAGAACTTTTTCATTAATTTATTTTTTCTAAACCTTCCCTTTTTTATCCCACAAATACATTCAGTAATAATACGCCTGCTAATCCCATCACTCCGATTATAGTTTCCATTACCGTCCAAGTTTTGAACGTATCTGAAATGCTAATTCCAAAATACTCTTTAAACATCCAGAAACCGGTGTCATTTACATGCGAGCACATTAAACTTCCCGCTCCTATAGATAATACCATCAATTCAGGACTTATTCCAGAATTAATGACCAACGGCTGAACAATTCCTGCTGCGGTTAATCCTGCTACGGTTGCCGAACCCAATGCGATGCGAATAATCGTTGCGATTAACCAACCTAAAAGTAAAGGAGAAAGTGTTGCTTGTTCGAAAGATGCAGCTAAATCAGTACCGATACCGCTGTCAATTAATACTTGTTTAAAAGCCCCACCCGCTGCAATAATCATAATAATCATGGTGGCAGAACTTAGTGCCGAACTAGATTTATCCATAATAACCTGCATTTTCCGACCGCGATTAATACCTAAAAATACAATCGCAAAAACTACCGCAATAAGCATAGAAATAGTTGGACTACCAATGAACCCAAGAATATGACGTACAGACGATTCTTCAGCTAAAGTCAATTCGCTTGTTGTTGCCAATGCCATTAAGACAACAGGAATTAGCGCAGTCAAAAAACTGATACCGAACGATGGCATTTCACCTTCGTCGAATGTTTTGCTTTCGAATAATCCTTTGGGTGGATTAGCTACAATTTTTTTTATGAATTCCGGGAAAATAATACCCGAAAATAATAAAGTCGGAATAGCAATCACTAATCCGTAAAGTAATGTTTTACCAATATCTGCTTTAAAAATTACGGCAATGGCTGTTGGTCCCGGATGGGGTGGCAAAAAACCGTGTGTCACCGAAAGTGCTGAAGCCATGGCAATTCCCAAATAAATAATAGGTTGGTTAGTACTTTTTGCGACAGCGAAAACCATGGGAATCAAAATAACAAATCCCGCATTGTAAAACATCGAGATTCCTACGACAAAACCTGTAAGCATCATCGCCCACTTGATGTGTTTTATACCAAAAGACCGAATCATTACTGAACTTATTCGTTGCGCCGCACCACTATCCGAAAGGATATTTCCCAAAATAACTCCCAATGCAATAATCAATATCAAAGATCCCAATGTGCTTCCAATTCCTTGTTGTAGCGAGTTAATAATATCAGGAAAGTTCATGCCCTTAGCAATTCCCACAAAAAGAGAAGCAATAATTAATGAAATAAAGGCATTGAGTTTTACTGCGGATATTAGAACAAGCAATAAAAGAATACTTGCACTTAAGATTAATATGGACATAGACTGGAATTTTCTAGATTAGGAATCAGATAATAGGTGTCAAATAGAGCGCAGGTGAGACTGTTTTTTGAATGAAGTAAAGATTTTCTACTATTCATTTTTTTCTACCTCATGTCCGCCAAATTCATTGCGAAGTGCTGCTACCACTTTACCGGAGAATGTATCCTGCATTTGGGAACGGTAACGCATCATAATCGAAAGTGCAATAACAGGTGTGGGAACGCCTAAATCCAAAGCAGTTTCCAATGTCCATTTCCCTTCGCCTGAAGAATGCATAATTCCTTTAATACTATCTAATTTAGGATCTTTGGAAAACGCATTTTCAGTGAGTTCCATTAACCAGCTGCGCACCACAGAACCATTATTAAAGAGTTTGGCCGTTTTTTCGAAATCAATATCAAATTCAGAGTGTTCAAAAACCTCAAATCCTTCAGCGATTGATTGCATCATCCCGTATTCGATTCCGTTGTGAACCATTTTTGTGAAATGTCCGCTCCCTGCTGCACCAGTATAAAGGTGGCCGTTTTCAACAGAGATATCCTTAAAAACTTGTGCTACATACTCAAATACAGTGGTATCTCCACCTATCATCGTGCAAGCGCCATTCAATGCTCCCGAAGTTCCTCCTGAAGTTCCACAGTCTAAAAAATCAATACCAAGCTCCTTCAGCTGTGAATAACGACGTTTCGAATCCTTGTAGTTAGAGTTTCCTCCATCAATAATAATGTCATTTTTTTCTAAAAAAGGAATCAAGGAAGTGATTACTCCGTCTACAATTTCACCAGCAGGAACCATTAACCAAATCACTTTTCGCTCATTGAGTTTCTGACACAATTCGTTCACGGAATGTGCAGTTGTAATACCTTCTAGGCCTAGCTTCGTAAAAAAGTCTGTGTTTACATCTTGGGCTACAACTTCGTAACCATTTCGCTGTAAATTAAGGGCAAGGTTGAAGCCCATTTTTCCTAATCCTATAATTCCAATTTGCATGCCTGTTTATTTTTAAGTGTAATTTAAAAATTCTTTTGCAAAAACGTCTTAAAATTTTTCCAGTAAAAGGGATAAAGGTCTAAAAACCTGTACTATTCTTAAAATTAAGACTTATAAAAAATTTCGGTTATGAGTTATTTTTGCAAAAATAAAAACGGGAAAACTCCCCTATTTGTTCCCTATTTATCAACGCAGTCAACAGTTGTAAATTTATATTTCACGCGTTCAAAATCTATAGGTTCACCTTTAACAAAATAAGAGGCACCCATAGTAGTTTCTATTTTCCCGTTGCCTACAATAAGTTCGTTTCCTCGTTTTAAAAAAGCCATAGGATTTTTGTAGGTTATTTTATCATACGTACCCTGAATAAATGTGTAGCTCGCGAATAAAGTATCCCCACGGAATTCTCCTGCGATTTTCCCAACTTTTTTTGGCATATCTAAAATTTTCATCACCATATCGCCGGTTATTTTTCCACTTTTTAAAGTGTTCATTTTTAATTCAAGAGTATCCTTTTCATACAACGCTTTATAACACTGAACGCTTATCGGTTTTTCAGCATGAACTTTGGTAGCTTCACCGCTTTTTGAGGTTTCATTTTTTTTACAGCCTTGGAGTCCAATAAAAGCCAACAGTACACAAGAAAGAGCTAGATTTTTCATAATAATAAGTATTTAGTTAATATTTGTAGCAATAACAATTGCTAATTTACATATAAATAGCGTAAAATACTACAGGTTTATTGGCGTTAAAATTATTAATGATACTGTATTAAAGCAACAGTAGTTTCTTTTACATTACTCTTCAAGTAGTATTAATTTCAATAATAGTTAAAGATCTTTAAGCAATCCGCGTGCAATTACTATTTTCATAATTTCATTCGTTCCTGCATAAATGCGTGCCACACGATTATCTGCATACATACGAGCAATTGGATAGTCCCACATGTAACCATAACCACCAAATAATTGCAAACATTCATCAACGACATGTCCACACATATCAGTGGCAGAATATTTAATCATCGAAGCACTTTCAGTTGTTAGTTTATGCTCTGCTAATAATTCGATACATCGATCTAAAAAAGCCTGATGTATTTGCATTTGGGTAGTACATTCCGCCAATTTAAATTGGGTATTTTGGAATCCCGCAATAGACGTACCAAAAGCGGTTCGTTCTGTAGTATAAGCAATAGTGTTTTCAATGGCTCCTTCAGCGGTCGCAACCGCCATAATGCCAACTGTCAATCGCTCCCGAGCTAATTCCTGCATCATAATTTTAAATCCTGTTTTCTCATCTCCAAGTCTGTTCTCCTTTGGAACTTTTACATTATCAAAAAACAACTCTGCGGTATCTTGAGATTTCATTCCAATTTTTTTGAGCGGGACTCCTTTCGTAAAGCCTTCCATTGTTGATTCTAAAATGAGTAAGGTAACACCCTCCTCGTCTGTACCGTGATTGGTTTTTACCGCCACAATAGCCATATCACACAAAAAACCATTGGTAATAAAGGTTTTTTGACCATTGACCACATAATGATCTCCTTTATCTTCGGCTGTTGTTCGAAGTGCTTTCAAATCGCTCCCGCAATTAGGTTCTGTCATTCCTATAGCGGTTATAATAGCGCCTTTAGCCATTAGCGGTAAATACTTTTGTTTTTGGGCTTCCGTTCCATAATACAATAAATAAGGAGCTACAATATCCGAATGCAACGAAAACCCAGGACCGGTTATTCCCTTTTTTGCGAACGCTTCAATTAACAAGGCATTAAAAGTAAAATTCAGCCCTCCTCCCCCGTATATTTCTGGTATATCCAAACACAACAATCCTAATTCCCCCGCTCGTTTCCATATTTCACGCGATACCATCCCGTTTTTCTCCCATTCGTCTAAATGATCCATAATGTCATTTGTGATGAATTCCTGAATCATTTCGTGCATCATTTTATGCTCTTCGGAGGCATAAATCTTTCGTTCCAATAGTATGTTTTTTAGCATTTTTTTAGCATTTTTAGATTAGAGGATGCATCTGCCGGTTCAAATGGAAATTTACGACATAAGAAGCAACAAATCAACATTATAACGTTATTTATTGCATTATAATTAATAAATTTACTATTACTTTACTTTAGATTTTCAGCTAAATAATCTTGCAATGACGTTAGATAAATACAATCAGAAACGTAATTTTAATTTCACTGAGGAACCCAAAGGTGAAAACGTCAAGTCGAAAAACGATTTAATTTTTATAGTTCAAAAACACGCTGCGTCACATTTACATTATGATTTTCGCTTAGAAATGAATGGGGTTTTAAAAAGTTGGGCAATACCAAAAGGCCCGTCAATGAACCCAAACGACAAAAGACTTGCCATTATGGTCGAGGATCATCCTTTATCTTACAAAGATTTTGAAGGAACTATTCCTGAAGGACATTATGGTGCCGGAAATGTTATTGTTTGGGATAATGGGACTTATACGCTCCCCGAAGAGCAATCAAAAGCAGCTACTGAAAATAAATTAAAAACAGATTTAGAAAAAGGACATATTCGTTTTATCCTGAACGGAAAAAAATTAAAAGGCGAATTTTCATTGGTTAAACTAAAAACAAAAAAAGAAAACACTTGGTTGTTAATCAAGAAAAAGGATACGTTTGCTATTGAAAGTGACATTTTAGAAGAAAATAAATCTGTAATTTCTAATCTGACTTTAGAAGAGTTTGAAAAGTAAATTACAAAAATTAATGATACCTTTTATTTCTTTAAACAGCAAAGAGTTTTGGTCAATTTTAGTGAAAAAATAAGGCAATTGCAATCTCAAGGGCAATTAAAATAATTACAACCCATTCCAGTCTGGAGCTTTCTCTCACGTTCAGTACATCGGTGAAAAGGGTCAGATTGTTTTCTACGATTTGAAGGCGGTAATCTAAATCTTTGAATCGGGTATTGATATCAAAATTGACCTTTAGATGTCGGTTAAGGAGATTTAGTTCCTCATTGTCCCAAACTAAATTGGGATCGTCCAGAATATACAAATTGTCAACAATACTGTTTTTTACATTCAGAACTTTACCTATGTATTTAAGTAAATTGGTTTTTGAAATACTAAGTTTTCCGCGTTGTTCCAATTCTAGAATATAATGTTTTGAAGAGGTAATAAGTTCATTGGTTAGGACTTCATAATAATCTAATGCTACCGATTGTCCAATGTTTAGCATCACAATACGCAAAATAGAAGAATCAACTTGCGGAACAATAACATAGTTGTTTTTCACAACAACCTTTTGTAAATTATCGTCAGTTTCAATTCGGTATTCTTCAAATAAATCCAAATCGACCAAGTTAGTTGCGTAATTTTTTATGAAACTGATCAATTCACTTTTGGCGACCGCATCATAATTGGCGAAAACCACCACCCCATAATCAAAAACGTATAGATAACGGTCCGTATCTTCCAATGCATAAAATACTTCGGAAGTAGATCCCGAATGTACTTCGGCACGAAAATCAGTACGAAATTTTTTGATATTGAAAGATTCAGCAATTTGAACAGCTTCGATTCGTATTTCCATAAACAACTAATTTTGGAACAAATTTAATAAAAAAATTAAGATTGATATAGCCAGAATCTGTCCAAACACTAAACTGTTTTCTGTTTTTTTTTGACATTTTTTATATCATAATAAGCACGGCAAATGATTATTGAAAGAAATTAGCTTAAAATTTTTGAGATTGTATAAAAAAATATAAAAATTAATGAATAAAATTGTTTTTTTTGTTTAAATGCTTGACAATTATACTGTTAATGGAATGTTAATTTATAAATAAAAATTAAAAACATTTGATTGGCAACTTAAAAATGTCAAAAAAACGCACTTAGTCGATTAATATTGTATATGGACGATTTAATTTTGAATTTATTTTTGTTTTTTGTAATAAAAAATTTAATTTTAGCGTAGAATAGTTAATTATCACATATTTAAAAAAAATATAACCTTGAAATTAAACGCCAAAAACAATCTATTTCTTGCATTTGCCATTCTCTGGTCTATCGTGGGTTTTGCACAAGCAACTATAAATGTAAGTTACGGTAATCCAGCAATAAAAATTTTAAATGGAGGATCTGTTAGTTTTGGTTTATCCGGGGAAATAGAATTTTCGGTTACAAATATCCCTACAGGAGGGAATCCTTCATTACTTATTCAAAGCATTACTTCAAGTGACCCAAGTTTTATAGTTTCCTCAAATCCTTTTATTTCTGAAGTCAACATTAAAAAAGGTGAAGTAGGGAAATTTAGAATAAAAAAAACTTCATATAGCTGTGGTTCAGGATCTTCTGTAGTTACAGTATTGGCTAATGTTGGATCTTTTAGTTTCACAGTTAGTTTTGATAATAAACCATCAATTTCTGTTCTGGGTGGTACACCAACACAACCTGTTCCCAACGGACAAATTATTCCTACTTCTGCCAATGGTACTTTATTTGGAACTGTTACTGCAGGGGCAACAGCTACAAGAAATTATTTAATCGCTAATACAGGAACCTGTCCTCTAATGCTTGGGTCGTTAACCTGTTTCGGCTATGACCCTATAACGGGAATACAGTCTACAGATTTTTCAATATATACTCAACCAACACCGTATAATTATCCTGCTAATGTTTACCCTCCAAATGTAATACCGCCCGGAGGTGTAGTTTATTTTGTCGTTCTGTTTTATCCACAAACTCCCGGTATTAAATCGGCTATAATTTCAATTCCTAGTAATGATCTAACAAAAAATCCCTATACTTTTGTACTAAGTGGTGAAGTATATAATCCAACCATAACTGGCCCTGGCGGTGGAAACCCGGATTTTAGACTGTGGCTTAAGTCGACAAGAGGAGTAAATTTATCTCCTGGAACTAACTATGTACCTCTTTGGAAAGATTTGGGATCAACGGGTAAAGATGCAACTCAAGCTACTGCTGTAAATCAACCTACTTATGTTGATGCAGCAATTGGAAACATCAATTATAATCCTGTGGTAAAGTTTCAAAATAATGGAACATCACTTAATCAATTTATGTACAACACAGATAATGGGTATTACACGCATGAAACTTTTATTGTAATGGAACCTGATGCTGCTGTAGACGGGACGACATCGTCTATGACTATTATTTCAGGCACTTCTGCTTCAAATCCGACTTATCCAATTATTGCAAACGAGCATACTGGAATTGGTTTTGGTGATTTTACGTCACGTTTTGCAAATGAAAGATTATGGTTCAGTCAATGGCAAAATAATAGTGGAAGTTTTTATAGTGTAGCAGATAATGTTGGGGACTATTCTAAAGCAGGGATTATCAATAGTCGCAATAAAACGACTACAGCTTCAGATGGTGTTGATTTATTGTTTAACACAAATGCTATTGGAACTATAACAAGCAGTATACCCTATTCTAATTTGGGTTATAATGATGGTTCTATTTGGAAAGGAACCCCTTATAATATTGGGAAAAATATAAATATCGGTACTGCTTATGGAAACCTTAACGGCCGAGTGGCGGAGATAATTTCGTATGCTTCACGTGTGCTTGATGGGAATCGTCCTAGGATTGAAACCTATCTTGCCATAAAATATGGTATCACTTTAGGAGTAAACGGAACCAGTAAAAATTATCTTGATTCCGGGGGAAACATTCTTTGGAACATTTCAAATAATGCGGGCTTTAACTATAACATTGCAGGTATTGGTAAGGATGTAGCTTCCGATTTATATCAAAAACAGTCTAAAAGTGGTAATGACCCTAATGAAGTAACTATTGGATTAGGTGTGATAGCTGCGACCAATAGTGCAAATATTAATCAGTTTAAAAAAGACCGTGATTTTTTAGTTTGGGGTTCTGATAATGGGACGTATACTGCAAGCGGTTCTAATACCACAACAATAAGTAGCGGAATAACAACTTCGACAATTCGAATTAATAAAAAATGGAAAATTGTTGAAACTAAAACTGATGTGGATGGTGACGTCGAGAATGTTTTTGTAGGAATACCAGTAGCCGCTTTTAGTGCATTTCCAAAATTAGCTAATGAAGAATATGCCCTAATTGTTAGTGACAATCCTAATTTTAACGATGTAGATATCATTGATATAATTCCGCTGAAATCAGATGGAATTGGTAATTTGCAAACCTGGTATGACTTTGACGGTACTAAGTATTTTACTTTTGGGAAAGCACTCAAAGTGGAGACAAAACAATTAGTAAAAAGTACTGCCAGCATCATCGACAAAGATTTTTTGGTGGGAGAATATGCTTTAAATCTAAATAGTGGTTCATTTACAGTTGGATGTTGGATAAGAAATGATGGTTCAATTGCCACTAATAAAACCATATTTGGCAAGGGGACTAATTTAGAAATACGATTAAACGCTCAGAATAAAATTGAGGCATTGTGGGATGGCGCTTCACGATTTGTTTCTAATACTGCTGTTGCAGATGGTAAATGGCATAATATTGTCGCGGTTTACTATGTGGGAAGTGCTGATTTTTATATAGATGGAGTTATAGAGTCTTCCACATTTAATCTGCAAAATCCATCGCCTAATTATTCCAGATTTTCGGTTGGTTCTCTTTATATTGATAAAAATAATATTATTAATCCATTTATAGGAGAAATAGACGAGATTCATATTTGGGATATGGCATTATCCTCTGATCAGATAAATTATTTGATGAATCAGGAATTTGTGAAATACGCAGATAATACCGTAAATGGGAAAATAATACCACAATATATCACTAAGAATTCAGTCAAAACAATTCCTTGGACTAAGCTTAAAGCGTATTACGATTTTAATTCCTTTTATGGTACTACCGTTGAGGGATTAACGGATGACCGCAATTTTCTTCGAATTAAATATTTGAATAAAAACAAACAAATTTTAAATACCCAAACCGCACCATTACCTTATGAAACTGTTGCTGATGGTTTGTGGAGTAGTTCGGCCATTTGGAAAAACGGTTCCTTGCAAACCATTCCTAATGATAATTCTATTGTAAATCAAACGCCTCAACCTGTTGTAAAGGGCAATATTGTAAAACTATTAAATAATGTAGAATCAACTGGTAATAAAACACTTTTAGGATTGTTTGTTGAAGGTACAGATTCTGTAACCTACAAAACATTATTGGCAAGTAATAATACTAAAATAGAGGTTTCTAATTACTTAAAATTAGACGGTTTAATTGACTTAAAGGATCGTTCTCAATTAGTGCAGACTCTCAATAGCGAATTGGACCCAACGAGTAAAGGCTTTATAAGAAGAAGCCAACAAGGAACTATTAATAAGTATAATTATAATTATTGGTCATCCCCTGTGGGGCCAATAAATAGTAGCTCCAATAATAATAATTATACCGTAAACGGAGTGTTTAAAGATGGTTCAACAACAACACCTCAAAATATAAATTGGGTTACCGGTTATAACGGTAGTCAAACCACACCTATAAGTTTAGCTAGGTATTGGCTGTATAAATTTCAGAATGGAACTGAATATGCTGATTGGATACATTTTGATGAAATCACAGACCCAATTCTCCCTGCTCAAGGATTTATTTTCAAGGGTGCAGGTGCAGTAGATTCCAGCAATTCATTAACTCAAAATTATACGTTTGTAGGAAAACCGTTTAATGGACTTATTAATGGTAATTCTGTTTTGGCAGACAACTTGTTTTTGGTAGGAAATCCTTATCCATCGGCTTTAGATGCTTATACATTTATTAGTGATAATATTAATACCATTGATGGCGAAATTACCGGAGAACTTTATTTCTGGCAACATTCCCCAGACAATAATACTCATATATTGGGAGGATACACCGGTGGTTATGCTACATTAACATTAACTGGAGGAACTGGGCCTGTGGCTCCGATAGGTATTAACGGAGTGGGAACAAGTACTAAATTATCATATCAGTACATCCCTGTGGGGCAAGGATTTTTTGTATTGGGAAAACTGGGAATTGTTGGAGCTGTACCTATTATTTTTAATAATAATCAACGGGCTTTTGTTAAGGAAAATGATATAGATGATTTAGCTGTACCAATATCCAATACCTTATTTAAAATAGTGCCAAAAAAGAGTTATCCAACGGCTCCTGGTAACCACTTCAATGAGAACAGTAATGATATAGTTTACAATAATTATAACACAAAAATCAGATTAGGTTTTAACACCGCTAAAAATTATCACAGGCAATTATTAATTGGTTTTATGAATGATTTAGCAACTGATGGACTTGATAAAGGTTATGACGGTTATCAAATAGATACACAAGCTAACGATTTATATTTCCTGATAGATGATTGGGAATATACTATACAAGGTGTCGGAGCATTTGACTTTTCTAAAGTGTATCCATTGGGAGTTAAGACTGATACAATAGGTAATGTTCAATTTACAGTTGATAATTCAGAATTCTTACCTGCAAATCAATATATATATATACACGATAAGGAAACTTCAGTTTACTATGACATTACTGAAAAAGCAGCGGATGTTAATTTGCCTGTAGGGACTTATAATACACGTTTTGAATTGGCTTTTCAAACGGACAAATCATTAGCAGTAAGACAAAACGAATTATCAGAATCGATGCTGATGGTATACAATAATGAAATAAAAAAGAAATTATTTATTAGCAAAAATCAAGCAATAGATATTAAAGAAGTTTCAATTTACAACATCGTAGGTCAACAACTAAGTACTTTAAAAAAAGTGCCGAATGTAGATACAGTAGAAATTCCGTTTAACTTGCAAAGCGGTGTTTATGTAATAAAAATAATTACTGATAAAGGCGTAATCAGTAAAAAAATAGTAAAGCATTAATTATAAATTTGTACAAATTTTTGGGTTCAGTCTAAAAGGATTGGGCTTTTTTATTATCATGTACTCATTTTATGCCTCGGCAGGTTAATTTCATGCTCCTGCGGATAAGGTGCCCTATGGGTCATGCTGACATCTTCCCGAAGCTGTTCGTGTACTTTATATTGCCTGTCACTTGTGTTGGAATAACGCGGATCAGGGATGAAAGGCATTTTAGCCATTTTGGTAACGGTAATCGTTGGAAAATGATAATCAACTTCAACAGTTCCCAGAAGCAGGTAACAGCCACCGCCTTTGAAAGGATATTTTTCCAGGCTATTTGTAAAATGTGCGGTGTCAAAATATTCCCCTTCATGATCAACCCAGGTTCCAAAATACATGGCTCCCATCTTGGTAGGAACATGTTTTCTGGAAATAAGATAAGCGAGCATCTTTACGGTTTTTTTATGGTGACTTAATAAGTCTTTGGCCATTACGTGTCCCCGATATTTTGTCTGAAGTAAATCGAATGGAGTGCAGGAAACCGGAAAACTCAAGAGCTCTATTTCATCAAAAGCATCTTCAAAAGCGGAGCGCTCGAGTATTGGCAACGTATATTCTTTGATTGGTTCCTGAAGGAGCATTAGGTTTCTATTTTCGGATTTGAAGTTGACCATAATGAGTCTGGCAATCACCAGTAACTGGTTTTTTGTTTTTCCGGTAAAGCGGAATGCTCCTATAAAAATCAAAATTTGTATGCCTTCAATACCTATTGGAATGCGATTGATAAAATCTTCCAGGGATGTGAATTCGCCATTTTCCTCCCGCTCCGTAATTATACCATGCGCTATTTTAGTTTCTAAACCTTCGAGATGCATGAAACCCAAATAGATCTTGATACCGTATAGGGTAGTTTCGTATTCGCTCTTATTTACACAGGGATTTTGAATGGTTGCACCCGACATTTTGGCTTCATGTACGTATACTTCGGTACGGTAAAAACCACCCTGATTATTGATAACGGCTACCATGAATTCGATAGGGTAATGTACCTTAAGATAGAGACTTTGGTAACTTTCGACTGCATAAGAAGCGGAGTGTGCTTTACAGAACGAATAGCCCGCAAAGGATTCAATCTGCCGGTAAATTTCTTCGCTCAACTTCAAGGGATGTCCTTTTTTTGCACAACAAGCAATGTAATTGTCTTTCACTTTTTGCAATGCTGCTTTGGAGCGTTTTTTGCCGCTCATAGCCCGACGCAGAATATCTCCATCGGCTGCCGGAAGGCCTGCATAATGTAAGGCAATCTTTATTACGTCTTCCTGATAAACCATTACCCCATAGGTTTCGCCGAGTTGTTCTTTGAACACCTCATGAAAATATTCGAACTTGTCGGGATGGTTGTGTCGGAAAATATATTCTTTCATCATACCGGATTGGGCGACACCCGGGCGGATAATAGAGGAGGCAGCTACGAGGGTTTTGTAGTTATCGCATTTCAGACGGCGCAATAATCCACGCATGGCCGGACTTTCGATATAAAAACACCCAATTGTTTTTCCATGGCTTAGAAAATGATTGGACTTAGCCTCATTTTTTGACAATGATGTATTTCGGATATCGACTTTAATCCCTCTATTTTTCTCGATTAGTTTTACACTGTCGTCGATATGACCGATACCCCGCTGGCTCAGGATGTCAAATTTTTCAAAGCCGATATCCTCGGCAATGTGCATGTCGAACAAAACGATTGGAAACCCTTTGGGAGGCATTTCAAGAGGGGTAAAATTGGTAAGCGGTTCTTCTGAAATCAATATACCACAGGAGTGCATGCTTCGTTGATTGGGATACTTTTCGAGCAGCATCCCATATTCCTGAACTAGCTTTACGATTGGGTTTGTATCATGCAACTGCATGGGATTTTTAGCCAATAGATCCAATTCCTCTTTGGGCAAACCAAATACTTTTCCCACTTCCCGGAATATGGAGCGGTATTTAAATTCCACATTGGTACCACAAAAAGCGACATAGTCAGCACCGTATTTATCAAAAATATATCGGAGAATTGTATCGCGTTCTTTCCAGGACCAGTCAATATCAAAATCGGGTGGACTCTTGCGGTTCACATTTAGGAAACGTTCAAAATACAAATCCAGCTCAATAGGGCAGATGTCGGTGATGCCAAGACAGTAACTTACAATACTGTTGGCACCGCTGCCACGACCAATATGCAAAAAGCCCTGACTGATACTGTATTGAATGATATCCCAGGTGATTAGGAAATAGCCGCTGAATTCCAATTGATCAATTACCTTTAATTCCTTTTCTACTCTTGCTTTCGCTTGCGGATTATCAGTACCGTACTTTTTGAATACTCCTTCCTGAGCCAACTTGGTCAAAAGCTGCATATCACTTTCTCGACTTCCGGAAAAGAACTTTTTGTTTTTGGGGGTTTTGAAGTCGAATTCAAAATGGCATTCTTCAATGAGTTTTTCGGTGTTGCTTATGATTTGCGGATACTCCTCAAATTTCGAAAGCAATTCCTTCAGGGGAATCATTACTTCAGACGTCTTGCAACAATCGTCTACAGTAAGTCTGGACAAAATAACATTGGTATCAATGGCTCTAAGGATTTTATGCAGATTGAATTCTCTTTTGGTACGGAAGGTGACGGATTGCAGGACCACCATTTTGTTAAGCCATAAGTGCCATTCCGCAAGAAACAATTTGGGAAGCTGCTCGGGGGCAATGCCAACATATTCATGGTCTTTTAATTCCGTTGGCTTATTTTCGAAAGGATAAATAATGCATACGTTATTAAATGAAGGTGCTACCAATGGTAATGATCTATTTTCGAAATTATGTTGGGTCAGAAAGCGGTTCATTTCGGCTAGACCATCGGCATTTTTGGCCAAGCCGATATAACGTAATTTATGGTTGCAGCGAAATTCTATACCAACGAGAGGTTTGATGTTGACTTCTTCGCAAGCTTTTATGAAATCGTAAATCCCTGTGACGGTATTAATATCGGTCAGCGCCATAGTTTTTATCCCACAAATAACAGCCTGCTGTATCAGTTCAGTAAGCGGTATGGTGCCGTAGCGCAGGGAATGAAAAGAATGACAGTTGAGGTACATAGAATTATAATTTACGGTTTAAAATTTCAGACTTGTTATTGGGCTTGAATGTTGCGCCGGCACAACGCATTACGGCATCAAAGCCATACCGGCTTTTCATTTTGTCCATGGCTTGATACAAAGACACCATTTCTTCAGTGTCCTCAAATAAATTGATTTGATAGGTTCCTCGCACGAGTCCACTGAAACGAATTCCGATTAATCGCAGTCGCATGCGGCGCTGGTATAATTTATCAAATAAGTCCGTGACATTCTGGGTCAGTATATGATCGGCTGAGGTGTAGGGTACTTTGCATTGTTTGGTTTCCGTGTCGAAATTGGCATACCGTATTTTTAATACAACAGTTGCCGTAAGCCATTCTTCTGAACGCAGCTGAAAAGCCAATTTTTCCACCATTCCGATAAGTATTGATTTCAATTTTTGAATGTCAATGGTATCCTGTTCAAAAGTATGTTCTGTCGAAATTGATTTCCGTTCGGAATAAGGTTCCACCGGATTGTTATCAATTCCATTGGCTTTTTTCCATATCTCCATGCCATTCTTGCCGATCATTCGTTGTAATACTTCTGCCGGCATTTCTGAAAGCGTCTGAATCGTTCGGATTCCTATTCGGGACAGCAGCTGAAATGTTACATCACCCACCATAGGTATTTTTTGAATAGATAGTGGATTTAGAAATTGCTGGACCTTATTTTCCGGTATTTCCAGGTTTCCCAGTGGTTTCCCTTCTCCAGTGGCAATTTTAGAAACGGTTTTGTTTACCGATAACGCAAAGCTTATAGGTAAACCAGTTTCTTTGGTAACGGATCGTGCCAGTTCGTTGGTCCATTTGTAACCCCCATAAAATTTATCCATACCGGTAATATCGAGGTAAAATTCATCGATGCTGGCTTTTTCTACGACTGGGGCTTTCTCCTGAATCACTTCAGTAACATCATGCGATAGCCTAGAATATAATTCCATATCGCCTTTCATCACTTTTGCCTGCGGGCAGAGGCGTAATGCCATTTTAATAGGCATTGCGGAACGTACTCCGAAGGTGCGGGCCTCATAAGAACAGGAAGCAACTACACCGCGGTCACCACCGCCAATGATTAAAGGGATTCCTTCCAGTTTTGAATTTCCCAGTCTTTCACACGACACAAAAAAAGTGTCTAAATCCATATGTACAATTGCTCTTTCCATAATCCTTTCCTTTTTTATACTTTACAAAATTAGTACAGGTTGTAACAAATATGATTATATTTGTTGTTACAAATTATAACAAAATCATCATGTCTTTATTTTCCGACAACATCAGAAACCTAAGGGTGCAACAAAAAATTTCCCAAGAAAAACTTGCGGAGTCACTTGCAATAACTAGAGGGAGATACGTTAAATATGAAGATGGGACTTCAGAAGCTCCCTATGAAATACTAAAGAAAATATCTTATTATTACCACATTAGTATTGACTTGTTGCTATCGGTAGATGTGCGGAAAATACCCATGGATGATTTGTTAAAACTCGAGGATAACCGGATATTGCTGCCTATTACGGTGGATAAGGAAGGGGAGAGTTTTATTGAAATTGTTCCTCATAAGGCGAGAGCTGGTTATCTTACGGGCTATTCCGACCCTGAATTTATTGAAAACCTGCAGCATATTTCGTTACCGTGGTTACGCAATGGCAAATTCAGGGCTTTTCCTGTTGATGGTGATTCTATGCCACCGCATAAAAGTGGGTTTTTTATTGTAGGTCGTTATGTAGAAAAACTGGGGGATGTTATGGATGGAAAGACGTATATTTTGCTGACTAAAAACGAAGGAATTGTTTACAAGCGATTAAACAAAAACGGAAAAAACGCCTTAGTGCTTCATTCGGACAATGCTTATTATAAGTCGTATGAAGTTAAGGCTTCTGAAATTCTTGAAATTTGGGAATTTGCCTGCAGTCTTGCTACCGAAGAATTTAAACCAGATGATTTGAGTCCGGAAAGCTTGAAAGAGGTACTAATGGATTTGAGGCGGGAAGTAAGAGAGGTGAAGGAAAAACTTTTTTAGACAGATCGCCGGACTATTGAGAATGAATTTTGTAAAGCGTTCTTAAACAATCTTTAAATTAAAAGGGAGATAAAGGTAAAGGCTCTTAAGTGGATAATTATTACGAAAATTATAGTCAATTGACATTAACAATAGAAATAAAAGATCATTTTACTGTTATACCGGTAATTTTAAGAAATCTACTTTCTATTACTTGACCCTTTGAATTCTATAAAACGGAAAGCTTCGAATAATCTAACATAATTTTGATTCAAATGATACGGTTGCGTTTTTCTCACCAAATTGGTTACAGGATTAGAAGCAAAATCTTCTCATTTTAACATATATTTTTTTGTAGTTTTACCTTACCATATTTCACATTCTAATGAAAGATAAACTAATAAACATTCCTCCTGTACCTGCAGTTCTCTTTGCTATAATTAGCGTGCAATCTGGGGCAGCAATAGCTAAAGGTCTTTTCCCCATTATAGGCGCAACAGGAACTGCATCTTTGCGAATTGCAATTTCGGCCATTATTTTACTAGCCGTTTACCGGCCAAATCTATCTAAAATTACTGCTAGGCAATGGAAATTTGTAATACCTTACGGCTTATCCTTAGGAGCGATGAATTTAATTTTTTACTTAGCAATAGAAAGAATTCCCATAGGGTTAGCTGTTACTTTGGAATTTATAGGTCCGCTCTTAGTAGCGGTTTTGGGTTCCAAACGTATAATAGATTTTCTCTGGGTATTGCTCGCAGCAGCCGGAATCGTTTTAATCGCTCCATGGTCAAATAATGGAATAGATCTGGTAGGTGTCCTATTTGCTCTTTTGGCTGGAGCACTGTGGGCATCGTACATTGTTTTAGGAGGAAAAATTTCGAAAATCATGGAAGGAGGCGAGGCCGTTGCCACAGGAATGCTCTTTGCTGCCCTACTTATTGTGCCCTTTGGGATAATTGGAAACGGCCTAAACAATCTAACACCTAGCCTTTGGGGCTTGGGGATTGCTCTGGCACTTTTATCCAGTGCTATACCTTTTACACTAGAAATGAAAGCTCTTGGTCAGATGCCTGCACGAACTTTCAGTATTTTAATGAGCTTAGAACCTGCCGCTGCTTCTATTTGTGGATTACTTTTTTTACAAGAATACTTAACGGTTAACGAAATATTGGCGGTGATTTTTGTCATAATAGCCTCAGTTGGCGCAACGCTTACTTCCCGGCAAAAAAAAATATAATTTAGTTTTACCTATTTTCATATTCTTTTTTAAAATTTCCTAGTTTTGTCCAATTACTAATATAGTTCAAACTACTTTGGACTATCCGTGCAATTTGCTTTGAAAGCCTCAAATCTTAGGTTTTAGTAGCTTTTACTTTTTTATTCCTGTAAAACTGAAAAAGCAATATAATAATTAAAAAAAATATCCCGGACTCATCGACACTGCCTTTGGTACAATTATCGTTAGCCAAGTTTCTGACTTCGAAAGGATTAATAATTATTTCACCTGAGTTCTTTTAAGTAAGCTTACTAGAAAAAATTCGAAAATTCAGTAGTGATTATAAACTTCTATGTAACATTAGTCACCAATATTAATAAAATCATCAACTAATTTTGTCAAATAAATTAGAAACTTAAAAATAAACCATATGTATTTTGAACACATTTACGACAAGAGTCTTGCTCAAGCAAGTTATTTTATTGGCTGTCAAAAAGCAGGAGTAGCTGCAGTAATCGATCCTAAAAGGGATGTAGATACCTACCTCGAAATTGCCAAACAAAATAATATGAAAATTACTCATATTTTAGAAACACACATACATGCTGATTTCCTTGCCGGATCAAGAGAACTTGCTGCTTTAACGGGTGCCCAAATGTACCTTTCAGCGGAAGGCGGACCTGGTTGGGAATATGAATTTCCTCATGTTGACGTAAAAGATGGTGCTATTTTAAAACTAGGAAACTTAAAAATAGAAGTAGTTCACACGCCGGGACACACACCGGAAAGCATCAGTTTTCTTTTGACTGATACACCTGCCAGCGACGAGCCGGTAATGTTATTCACTGGTGACTTTGTATTTGTTGGTGACATAGGAAGACCTGATTTGCTGGAAAAAGCAGCAGGAATGAAAGGAACTCAAGAAATTGGTGCTAAACAAATGTATCAGTCCATTAAGAAATTTGAATCATTACCAGACTTTATCCAAGTATGGCCTGGCCATGGAGCAGGTTCTGCTTGCGGAAAAGCATTAGGAGCGGTTCCAAGTACTACTATAGGATATGAAAAAATACGAAACTGGGCTTTCCAACATAAAAATGATGAAGCTGGATTTGTAAAATATTTATTGGAAGACCAGCCGGAACCACCTAAGTATTTTGCGATGATGAAAAAACTAAATAAAGTTGATCGTCCGCTTCTTACCAGTGTTCCAAAATTAAAACAACTGGATTATGCAGCGTTATCTGCAGCTTTAGCCAAGGGAACTAAATTGATTGACGCCAGAGATAAAACGGAATTTTCCAAAGGTTTTATTCCGGGAAGCATCAACATTCAAGGAAATAATTCGTTTGCCACTTGGGCAGGATGGTTGCTGACTTATGACGAGTCTTTCATCTTGCTCGCAAATGAATCGCAACTGGATGATTTGACCCGAAAACTAATGAGAATAGGACTTGACAATATTCAAGGTTACATTCCTTCTACAAAAATATGGGAAGAAAATGGTGGTTCTTTAGAGACGGTGAATCAGATTTCATTGGAAGAATTTAAAACTTTGCAACAAGATAAGGACGTTCAAGTAGTGGATCTTCGTGGAGCTGCTGAATATAATGCAGGTCATATTAAAGGTGCTGAGAACGTATTTGTAGGCACTATACTAAACAATCTGGACAAAATTAGTAAAGATAAAAAAGTTTTAATCCATTGTCAAGGTGGCGACAGGGCTGCAATTGCGTATTCTTTATTAGCCAGAAATGGCTACAAAAATGTACTTAACTATTCCCCTGGAATGAATGAATGGATTAGCCAAAACAATCCCATTGAATACTAAAAAACGCAATTATGTTTGGAATTTTTAAAAATATATTTTCTAAAAAAGATACAATGCAAATGGAAAAATCAATAAAAGAAGGTGCGTTCCTTGTAGACGTGCGCACGCCGTCAGAATTCACAGAACGCCATGTAAATGGGTCTATCAATATACCTTTGGATCAAGTTGCGAACCAATTAGATAAATTCAAAGAAAAAGAGCAAATTGTTGTTTTTTGCCGTAGTGGCAATCGCAGTGGTCAGGCCAAAATGATTTTGGAACAGAATGGTTTTAAAAACGTCATAAATGGCGGTACCTGGCAAGATGTAAAAGAAGCAATCAGCAAATAATTATTTTACCATAATAAGGTGCAGTTTAAAGCAATAAATTAAATTGTTTTAAACTGCACCATTATTATTATTTTTAATAATCGAAATTTGATTTTTGTAGAAGAAAAGAAACTGAATTTGTACCTTCCTGCGGAAATAAAAAATAAACTTCTTTTAGAATTAATACAAAATGAACAATACCATGGAAACGAAAAAAGCAATGAATAAAGACTTAATTTTAAGAGAAAAGTTAGCATTACAACGAACGACACTGGCTAATCAATCTACTTTTCTCGCCTTTTTGAGAACGGCCATGTATTTTTTGATTGCGGGTCTGAGTTTGAAAAATTTGTTGAAAGTCGAAAATAGTTTACTCATTGAAATTGCTCTTTTTATTGCTTCATTGGTCATTTTCGTTTTTGGAACTGTCAATTATTTGAAGCACAAGAAATCCATATCCATAAATAAAAAACATATTGGTGATTATCAACTGGAATACTATGAGTTGTGAACAAAATCGTGTATAAAAAAACAACGTTCATTCGAATATTCGATTTGAAAACAAATCACTGTTTCCAATTTTAAAATTAATAACCATCTCAAATGAAAATAAAGAATGCCAAACTGGGACTAAAAGAAAATTGGAAACAGTTTACCATTTTGGTCGTCATAAATGCCTTTGTTGGCGGTATGATAGGAATGGAAAGAACCATTATTCCAAAGTTTGCCGAGATTGAATTTGGTATTGCATCAAAAACTGCTATTCTTTCTTTCATAATCGCCTTTGGAATTACTAAAGCCATCACCAATTATTTTACGGGTAAGCTGGCGAATTATTTCGGCAGAAAAAATTTACTCTTATTTGGCTGGTTTTTAGCTTTACCAATCCCTTTTATTTTGATTTACGCAGAATCCTGGAATTGGGTCATTTTTGCCAATATTCTGTTAGGCATCAGCCAAGGACTGACCTGGAGCAGTACGGTGGTGATGAAAATTGATTTGGTTGGAGAAAAAAATCGTGGACTGGCTATGGGACTCAACGAATTTGCCGGGTATTTTGCAGTTGGATTAGTTGCGTTTCTCTCTGGCTATATTGCCCAAAATTATGGAATTACGCCTTACCCTTTTTACTTGGGAATCGGAATTTCCATAACCGGTTTTTTATTGACTTTGCTTTTTGTGAAAGATACACGAGTATTTGTACACCAAGAAAACACGACTAATAAAACAGAAAAATTAGATAATATTTTTTTGGAAACTACATTCAAAAACAAAACATTAAGTGCCATAACGCAAGCTGGATTAGTCAATAACCTGAATGACGGAATGATCTGGGGATTATTGCCCATTGTATTACTTTCTCTGCATTACGATTCTCAAAACATTGGAATCATAACTGCTATCTACCCCGCTGTTTGGGGTTTCGGACAATTGATTACCGGTAAAATGTCAGATGTTTATTCGAAAAAAAAGATGCTGTTTTGGGGAATGTTACTACAGGGAATAGCGATTCTTTTTATTCCTTTTGCTGAAGAATTTTATCAATTGGCCACCATTTCAGCCTTTTTGGGATTAGGAACAGCATTAGTTTATCCTACCTTTTTATCCGCGATCGCACAGGCTACAAATCCGAATCAAAGAGCCGAAAGTATTGGCACCTTCAGGCTTTGGAGAGATTTAGGTTATGCGATAGGTGCCATTATTTCAGGAATAACTGCCGATTTATTTGGAGTCAATTATGCTATTGTACTGATAGGATTGATCACCATTATGTCATCATTGATTATTGAAATCAGAATGCCAAAAGATACTGTAGTAAAAAATAATCAATAAGGTCATAACCATTAAAATCATATCTTTTTAGAAAGCAATACTTCAATATAAAAAAAATGAACTGGAAAACACTAAAAAAATCAACACTGCAAAATATTGTTTTTATAGCATTAATAGCAATACTGCTATTCAGTCCTTTGGGCACTTTTGTAAAAATACAATTAAACCGATTAATTGCCTTTTCGCCAAAAACAATTGCTGTAACAGACCAAAAAAAACTGTCTACTTATCAATGGCAATTAGTAGACGCCACGGGAAAAAGTGTATCGCTCGAAGCATATAAAGGAAAAATAATATTCATTAATTTCTGGGCCACGTGGTGTCCGCCATGTATTGCCGAAATGCCAAGCATCCAAAAATTATATGCTGATTATCAGGATAAAATGATCTTTTTGTTTGTGACAACCGATTCCTTTGAAAGAGCAAATGCGTTTATGAGCAAGGAAAAGCTTACCCTTCCAGTCTATCAATCGATTACAAATCCTCCCGTAGAAATGGAATCATCTACAATACCTGCCACTTTTCTCATTGACAAACAAGGAAATATTGTTTTAGCCAAAATTGGAACAGCAAATTGGAACAGTGATTCTTTCCGAGGAAAGTTAGACCAGTTACTAAAAAAATAAAATCATTGTCATTTTTTATTTTTTTCTTGTGTGACAAAAGTAACATAGCAACTCATTTATATATTCAATCTTTGCAGTAATAAAAAAATAATTATGTCAATTTTAGAATTAATCAGAGAACCTTGGCCTTGGTATATTGCAGGCCCATTAGTGGGACTTACAGTTCCGGCTTTATTAATCATTGGAAACAAATCATTTGGCATTAGTGCCTCATTACGTCATACTTGTGCCATATGCTTACCGGCAAACATTAAATTTTTCAAATACGATTGGAAAAAAGAAATTTGGAATATGTTTTTCGTTTTCGGTATTTTATTGGGAGGTGTAATTGCGTTTAGTTTCTTATCAAATCCAAATCCAATCAGCATTGATGGAAATCTAAAAGCAGAATTAGCAACTTATGGCGTTACTAACATCAATGGAATGTTACCGGAACAATTATTCTCGTGGGAAAATTTACTTACCCTTAAAGGTTTTTTTATGATGGTCGTTGGCGGCTTCTTTATTGGTTTCGGTTCTCGTTATGCGGGAGGTTGTACCAGTGGTCACGCAATTTCTGGTTTGTCTAATTTACAAATGCCTTCACTTATAGCTACTTGTTGTTTCTTCGTTGGTGGTTTGATTATGGCAAATCTTATTTTACCCTTTATACTTTCACTATAAAATTATTGATATGCAAATTAAAGATCAAAATGCAGACTTCGAAACTCGTTCCTTAGATACCGTTTGTATCAACGAGAGTCAATTAGAACACAAATGGTATCACAATTTGAAATACCTGGTTATAGGTATGTTGTTTGGCATCGTTTTCATCAAAGCCGAAATTATCAGCTGGTACCGCATTCAGGAAATGTTCCGTTTTCAATCGTTTCACATGTATGGCGTCATAGGAAGTGCGGTTATTGTTGGGATAATCTCCGTTTTCCTGATAAAAAAATTTAATATTAAAACCATTTATGGCGAAAAGATTGAGTTCCATGACAAAACCTTCAACAAAGGTCAAATTTACGGTGGACTCATTTTTGGATTGGGTTGGGCAATAACAGGAGCTTGTCCTGGACCGTTGTTTGCACAAATTGGAACTGGCGCTACAGTTATGACTGTTACCCTATTTTTTGCAATAGTGGGAACTTGGGTATATGGATATTTTAGAGACAAACTTCCTCATTAAAAAATAATTCACTTTTAGTCGCCTTTTTGGCAAAAGCAAAAAACAGAATTTTAATTAATCCAAATGATAAAACTTTTTAACTAAGTAGTTAAGCAGGAGATACAGCAAAGTACCTACGAAGGCAAACGAAAGAATAAAACTTACCAGATTTACGACAATATTAGGAATAAACTTCAATCTGGGGTGCGTAAAATATGGTTCCCGATGTAGTCTCTCGTGAATATTTTGTTTGGCTATTTTAATTTTCTTTTTGATGATTGAGTGATTTTAAAGGTAACCAGAAACGGTACTATTTATGATTGACTTGTTAATTACTATTTTGACAAATCTAAAGTAAGCAATTAAATTAATATGTGGAAGTTATGCAATTAAAAAGGAGAATGATGTATCAAAATCCCCTTTTTAATATTGATTAATATCACTTACATAGTATTTTAAGCGTAGTTAGAAAGATTAAAGCAGTTGGTTATCTTTTTTTAATGTTTCCTTTATTTTTTAAGAAGATAACCTCTATGATTTTACTGGTCATTCCCGTATCTATTCTAAGTTGTTTTGATAACACCTCGATTACGTTTTTTTCTTCATCCTCTAATATCCCATCAGCAAGTAATAATTCAAGTGCGTTAGCAAATATCGTTTCTTTATCATTTTCTTTAATCAGTTCGCAGCAAGCAGAAATGTATTTTAATTGCCCCAATTCCATTTTTAGATTAAATGCTTTAGCGTACAGAGGAGCAACATCGATTCCAATGAATTTTTCTTTGGAATGTAATAATCGGGTTAAAGCCACTGTTTCGGAATCCTTAATTTGATTATCGGCGGAAATACAAGAATATAAAATTCCAACCCAAGCTTCCAATTCTGAGGTTACAGGATTTTCAGCAATATTATTTTTGACTTGAAATTTATCAGATGAGATCATATTTTATTTTATTTTTTTAAAGTTACTGTGAACCTTGTAACACTTTGCCATACTTTAGGAATAAATTACCATTTTGCTTTTTGGTTAAAATCAAATTCTCATAAATCTACATCAAAAAAAAACCTTCTCGTTGCTCTAAACAAGAGGGTTCTTTAGATGTTTAAACCTATGAACTAATCTACTATTTTATAAAAAAACATTTGTGGAGTGCCTTCAACACCGGCATCCATCATCAGTTTTTTCTTTGCTTCAGAGTTAATACTTGATTTTGCTTTTTTCATATCCGTGATAGCAAATACTATAGTTACCATGTTAGGGTCGTCAATACTTCGAGCCAATCCTCTATCAATGAGACCTTCTTCCATTCTTTTGGCAGTTCCCTCGGTATCATATACTTTGATCCATGCATCAAAATCTTTTACACGGTGTGTTACCATTAATCTATCTTTCTGGTCAATTTGTGTGTCATCATTTCTTACTACATCATAATAAGTAAATTCAGGCTTGCCTATCACCCCTGCTTTTTTCATCTTTTCTTTCAGATCGGGAAGTACGCTAAATTCCTTTGCTTTTGGAACATCATTAATTTTATCAATTATCATAATTAGGTTTGAATCATCAATTCCTCTCCCTATCATATAATGCGAAATTCCATAAGCCATTCGCATTGAATCATGAGAATCGTATTCTTTTCTCCATTTATCATAATCAGCAACCTTGTGTTTTATCCCAATTACTTCAAAAGGCTCAAATACAGCAACAGTGGTAGCAGTACCTTTTTGCATTGCATTTTCGGGCTCCGTTTTCTCCGCCTTATTGTTTTTACAAGATAAAAATGAAGCAACCAAAACTAATAACAAAAGCGGTTTAAATTTTTTTTTAAAGTTTTCCATACTATTATTTTTTAAGTTGTTTTTACGATGTAAATATAATAATAAATACTGATAATGAGAACATTACAATTTATTTAGATTCGAAATTATTCCTCGTTTACTTGTATAATTTACTGAATTCATTAAATACCAATTTTACAAAAGAACAATATCATTATATTCGCCAAATAATTGGTCATTAGCACGTTTGCTAAGAATGAGTATATGACAGTAATTAAATAACAACAAAATTTATAAAATGAAAAGAAAAATAATACAAGTGTTATTTTTAATATTGCCTTTTTTATGTAGCGCTCAAGAATATATAGATCTATTTTCAGTAAATTATGGAAAATCTCAAAAAACTACTTTTGAAAATTCATCTGTTAATACCAGCATCTCCACATTTCAAACAAATCTTACTTTACCAGTTGTTTTAAATGAAAAATATATTGCTGTTACCGGTGTAAATTTCAGCAGCTATAGCTTACAATTATTTCCCGATTCTAATAACAATCATTTTTATTCAACAAATTTAAGAGCTGGTCTGAGTGTAAAACATTCCGAACACTGGAGTGGACTATACCTTTTCCTGCCAAAAGTGGCATCTGATTATATTAATGTCAGCACTGAAGATATTTATCTGGGTGGATTAGCTTTATTAAAGTATAAAAGAAACGAAAATTTTGGTTATGGTTTAGGACTTTACGGCAGCAGTGAAGCTTACGGTATGTCCGTAGTTCCCATTATTACTTTCTATTATCATAGTCCGAATAAACGTTTTGAAATAAATGCCTTTATGCCAAATGATGCCGATATCAATTATAGTCTGACTGATAAAACAAGAATAGGTGTTGATTTTTTAGGTCATGGAAATAGTTACAAACTGACAACGGATAATGTCCGTTCCAATTATGTAGAAAATAATTCGATAGATTTTTCTTCTTATGTGCAACGAAGCGTTTTAGACAATAAAATCCTTATACGCCTGAAACTGGGCTATTCTTTAAACGAGTTTAGGGTATATCCAATTGATCAAAAACTTGATTTACAGATTCTGGCGTTAAAATTTGGTGACAACCGTACCCGATTATTTGAAGATAAATCAAACACTATCCTTTTAAAAATGGAAGCTATCTATCGTTTTGACTTGAGTACTATTAAAAAATAAAGATTTTTTTTTAAACTTTTCTGCCAACAATTTATACTAGTGTCCAATAAAAAAAGCCGTTCCAAAAAATGAGACGGCTTCAATTTTTTAATTAAAAAAGATTACAAAATATAATCTGTATTGATAAAATTAGATTCTTTGCTATTTAGTAATTCTTGCAAAATGGCATTGTTATACTCATTGTCTTTAGAAGCTACAAAAGTTCTGATGGAGAACGAACGCAACGCATCGTGGATACTCAAAGTCCCCACTGCTGAATCTTTTCTTCCTGTAAAGGGGAAAACATCAGGTCCTCTTTGGCAAGAACTATTCAAGTTTACTCTGCAAACCAGATTCACTAAAGTATCGATAAGCGGTGCAATGGTTTTAATGTCTTTTCCAAACAAACTTACTTGCTGTCCATAATTAGACTCCGCCATATCGTTTAAAGGCTCCTGAATGTCTTTAAAAGAAAGAATAGGCACCACTGGGCCAAACTGCTCTTCGTGATACAAACGCATTTCTTTGTTTATGGGAAACAAAACTGCAGGGAAAATATAATTCTCAGTATGCTCCCCTCCTTTTTCATTGATTATTTTTGCTCCTTTACTTGTAGCATCATCAATCAATTCTTGGATATAAGCTGGTTTTTCTTTTTCTGGTAAAGGAGTAAGAAATACTGATTTATCCCATGGATTTCCATAAGTCAGTGCATCCACTTTGGCAGCAAAACGCTTATTGAATTCATCTGCTATTGATTCATGAACGTACAACACTTTTAAGGCCGTGCAACGTTGTCCATTAAATGATAATGAACCAGCTATACATTCTTGGATGGCCAAATCTAAATCGGCATCCGGAAGGATTATAGCAGGATTTTTTGCTTCTAAACCTAGTACTAAACGCAATCTGTTTTTGTTTGGATGTTGATCTTGCAAAGCAATCGCCGATTTACTGTTTCCAATCAAAGCCAAAATATCAACTTTTCCCGATTTCATAATAGGCGACGCTACTTCTCGTCCTCTCCCGTATACAATGTTGATTGCTCCGGCAGGAAAACTGCTTCTGAATGCTTCTAACAAAGGAGAAATTAATAAAACACCATGTTTAGCCGGTTTAAAAATTACAGGATTACCCATAATCAATGCCGGAATAAGCAACGAAAAAGTTTCGTTCAACGGGTAATTGTATGGTCCTAGACACAATACAACCCCAAGTGGTCCTCTACGAACCATGGCATTTATCCCTTGCACTTTAGAAAAATGGCCACTGCGACTATTTAATTCTTTTAAGCTGTCAATTGTGTCGTAAATATATTCTACAGTTCTGTCAAATTCTTTTTCAGAATCTCCCAAAGATTTACCAATTTCCCACATCAAAAGCTTCACAACTTCTGTTCGAGTCGTTTTCATTTGGGCTACAAAATTTTCCATGCATTTGATACGATCTACAACTTTCATGGTAGGCCACAATCCTTGACCATTATTGTATGCTTCGGATGCTGCTTCCACTGCTTCCATTGCTTCTTTTTCTCCCATAAAAGGAATAGATCCTAGTATAGTAGGCTCATACTTTTCCGTTGATGAAATAGTAGAAAAAACAGCCGAAGTTTGGCCTTCCCATTTTTTTAATTCACCGTTTACTAAATATGTATCTTGATTTAATAATGTTTTAATCTGAAATTCTTCTGGTATTGCATTCATTGCAGGTTGTTTTTGTTTTTTGGTATTAAAAAAGATTTATACGCTATTCCGTTTTATGGCGCAACAATATCACCGTTCCAAGCTAAAATTCCTCCGGTTAAATTATAGGCATTTTCAATCCCCAATTCATTCATAACTTCGCAGGCTTTTGCACTTCTGGCACCGGAACGACAATAGACATAATAGTTTTTACTTTTGTCTAAGCTCTCGATTTCATTTACAAAACCTTGTCCCATATGAATATCAATATTTATGGCATTCTCTATAATCCCGTCATTGTATTCGTCCTCTGTTCTTACGTCTAGTATCACTGCATTCTCATCTGCTTCGAGCTGAGAAATCCAATCTTCTTGTGTTAAATTCATGATGATGTTTTTTGTAAAAATACGATGTTTTTAAATAACTATAAACAGTCCCAAATTAAATTATATAATAATTCAAAGAAAACGTTTTCGTTAAGTATTAATAATCAGCAAATTACATTTTTACTTACGAAATTATTAAAATTTAGTCCATTAAATCTATAGGAAATACTACCAATTCCTTTTAAAACTCTTTCTTTCTAAGTATAAATTTCAATTAAACAGTTCACCTGAATAATTAACTTTTTAGCTTACTTTTACAATACTTATCTTAATTTTTTTTCAAAATACCAGTCCCTTTTTTAACCAAATACATTTAAAAAAACATCTTGCAATGAATGATTCTGATAATTTAAAAAAAATATTTCCATCATTTTCAGACGAGCTTATTGATGAGATTGAAACTAATGCAATTCAACAATCTTATAAAGCTGGTGATATAATCATGCGTACAGGCCAATATATCA
The DNA here is from genome assembly GCF_042787235.1 of Flavobacterium zhoui. Taxonomy (NCBI): domain Bacteria; kingdom Pseudomonadati; phylum Bacteroidota; class Flavobacteriia; order Flavobacteriales; family Flavobacteriaceae; genus Flavobacterium; species Flavobacterium zhoui. The sequence goes on along the minus strand of NZ_JBHZPY010000002.1, from coordinate 299,536 downwards.
ACAACACAATTTTAGTTACTAAAGGTCAGATTAAGATATATCGGGAAGGAGAAAATGGAGGGGAGTTTTTTATGTATTATTTACAACCTGGGCAAGCTTGTGCAGTTTCAATGATATGTGCAACTAGAAGTCAAACAAGTCAGATTATGGCAAAAGTGGTGGAAGATGTTGAATTGATAATGATTCCTCTTTCACTCATGGAAAAATGGATGATGCAATATCGTAGTTGGTATGAATTTGTCCTATTTACCTATCGCACCCGCTTTGAGGAAGTATTGGAAGTGGTAGACAGCATAGCATTTAGAGCCATGGATGAGCGACTAGAGTTTTATTTAAAACGTCACGCAGAGGTTTGCGGTTGCAAAGAATTGAAATTATCCCATCAAGAAATTGCTACGGAATTGAATACTTCCAGAGAAGTTATTTCTCGCTTGCTAAAAAAGATGGAGCAAAGAGGATTAGTTCGACTACATCGCAATCAAATTGAACTTTTGACATAAAAACTGTTCTATGTGATAAATGTTACTGTGTATAAAAATCATAGTAACAATCTTTGCAATAAAAAATTAAAAATGGAATATTTAGGTTATTTTGCTTCAATTATTATCGGACTTTCACTGGGTTTAATCGGCGGTGGCGGATCTATTCTCACCATACCTATTTTAGTTTACCTATTTAAAATCGAACCGGAATTAGCCACAAGTTATTCTTTATTCATAGTGGGAATCACTGCTTTATTTGGTTGCATTAGCCATTATAAAATGGGAAACCTTAAAATAAAATCAGCGCTATACTTCGCTATTCCTTCGGTGTTTTCAATTTTGATTATCCGCGAAGTAATTTTTCCCAAAATAGCCTCTACAATTTTCTCTATCGCTTCTTATCAAGTTTCAAAAAATTTCTTGATAATGATTATTTTTTCGGTACTCATGATGGCTGCAGCTATATCCATGATTCGAAAAAGAAAAGCAATAACAAATCCTCCAAAAACAAATTACACACAATTGGGAATAATTGGATTTATAGTGGGAATTGTAACTGGATTTTTGGGAGCTGGCGGTGGGTTTTTAATCATTCCTGCTCTTTTGTTTTTTGCTAATTTACCAATGAAACAAGCCGTAGGAACCTCACTACTTATTATTTTCATTAATTCAAGCATCGGTTTTGCTGGCGATTTATATATTGGCACACCTATTAATTATTCGTTTTTACTCGTGATTTCCAGTATTGCCTTTGTAGGAATGATAATTGGAATCCAACTTTCAAAGAAAATTGACGGAGCCAAACTCAAACCAATATTTGGTTGGTTTATATTAGTCATGGGAATATACATTATTCTCAAAGAAATTCTTTTTAAATAAAACACTTTGTGTAACAATAGTCACTCTTAAAATCAAATACAAGAATTACCTTTGTATAAGAATCTTAAATTATAAAATCATGCAAATAGAACAAATATATACAGGATGTCTTGCCCAAGGTGCTTACTATATAACTTCAAATGGTGAAGCGGCGATTATAGATCCGCTTCGCGAGATAAAACCCTATTTGGATCGATTAGAACGCGATAATGTAAAGCTTAAATATATTTTTGAAACTCATTTTCATGCTGATTTTGTTTCAGGGCATGTTGATTTAAGCAATTCAACGGGAGCACCAATTGTCTATGGTCCAACTGCCAATCCAGAATTTGAGGCAATAATAGCTAAAGACGGTCAGGAATTTAAAATTGGAAACATCAAAATTAAGGCGTTGCATACACCTGGTCATACCATGGAAAGCACGACTTACTTATTACTAGATGAAAACGGAAAAGAACATGCTATTTTCTCTGGGGATACTTTATTCATTGGGGATGTAGGAAGACCTGATTTAGCTCAAAAAGCAGCTCACATGACACAGGAACAATTAGCCGGGATCTTATTTAATTCGCTACGAACAAAAATAATGACTTTGCCTGATGATGTAATTGTATATCCGGCACATGGTGCAGGAAGTGCTTGTGGTAAAAACATGAGTAAAGAAACTGTTTCGACTATTGGCAACCAAAAAATGACCAATTATGCGCTGAGAGCTGATATGACTGAGGCCGAATTTATTAAAGAAGTTACCGAGGGATTACTGCCTCCTCCGCCCTATTTTGGGATGAATGTAGCAATGAACAAACAAGGATACGAAAGCTTTGACAGCGTTCTACATAACGGAATGAAAGCCATTCCCGTAAATGATTTTGAAGCTGTAGTAGAAGAAACTGGCGCTTTGATTTTAGATACCAGAAAAAATGGAGATTTTGCCAAAGGCTTTATCCCACAATCTATAAACATAGGTATTGAAGGTGATTTTGCCCCATGGGTAGGCGCTTTAGTTGCTGATGTAAAACAACCAATTATTCTTGTTACAGAAGCAGGTCAGGAAGAAGAGTCTGTAACTCGATTAAGCCGAGTAGGTTTTGATAAATTAATTGGCCATCTGGAAGGCGGTTTTAATGCTTGGAAAAAATCAGGAAAAGAAATCGACACCGTACACCGAATTACCGTAGAAGAGTTTGCTAAACAAGTCAAAATAGGCGAAAGCAAAGTAATCGATATCCGCAAAGAAAGTGAGTATTGTGCGGAACATGTTGAAGAAGCTTACAGCAAACCTTTGGCGAGCATAAATGAATGGATAAAAGATATCAATCCTAAAGAACCTTTTTTCTTGCATTGCGCAGGCGGTTACCGCAGTATGATTGCCGCTTCAATTTTACAAGCGCGTGGTTTCAGGAATTTTACAGAAATAGAAGGAGGATTTAATGCTATTGCAAAAACTGAATTACCAAAAACTGATTTTGTATGCCAAAGCAAAGTCTTATAGCGACTACATTTTAGTATAATTACTGCTAAAATAACTGGATATCAGAAAATTATATCTTAAATTTACTATAGGTTTTTATTGAATTTTAATGCGTTAAATTTATATCCAAATGAAAAAAAACATGGGTTCCACCGACAGAATTATCCGTATTGCTGTAGCAATTTTAATAGCTGTATTGTATTTTACCAATACTATTAGTGGTACACTTGCGCTAATTTTAGGTGCATTTGCAATTATTTTTATAATAACCAGTTTTATTAGTGTTTGCCCATTATATATGCCTTTCGGGATTTCAACCCGCAAAAAAACTATAGAATGAAAGATGTAAAATGTTGTGTTGTTTCAAGTAAAAAAGCGGTTGATGCAACCTATTGGGAAGCACAATACAAAGCGAAGTCAACGGGTTGGGATTTGGGAATAGTATCCCCGCCCATTAAAACCTATATAGACAAACTGGAGAATAAAAATAGTAGCATTTTAATTCCAGGATGTGGTAATTCCTATGAAGCAGAATACCTTTTGCAAGAAGGTTTTACCAATATCACCGTTATTGACATTGCACCAACATTGGTTACAGTTTTGAAAGAAAAGTTCAAAAACAACCCAAATATTCAGATTATATTAGGGGATTTTTTTGAACAAAAAGGAAAATATGACTTAATTATTGAGCAGACTTTTTTCTGTGCGCTGCCTCCTATTATGCGTCAAAAATACGTTTGGAAAATGCACCAACTTTTGGCTGATGAAGGAAAACTGGCAGGACTGTTATTTAATAGAACATTTGAAGTGAGTCCTCCTTTTGGCGGAAGCAAAGAAGAATACGAGACCCTTTTCCGGGTTGCTTTTGACTTTTTTAAAATGGATGTTTGTTCAAATTCTATTACGCCGCGAGCCAATTCGGAATTATTTTTCGAATTAAAAAAGAACAATAAAGTCAAAGTTAACCTTTATGAATTTAGTGGCATTACTTGCAGCGGTTGCGTTGAAACTGTTACAAAAAAGTTTACCGCAATAGATGGAATACTAAATGTGAGTATGAGCAGTGATTTTGCTGAAGTGTTAATGGTCAGTAAAAACGAAATTGCGGTCGACGATTTACAAAACGCAATTTCTTACGATGAAAAGTATAACATTAAAAAAATAAATTAGTAACACGAATTAGCTTTTTTCAAAAAATGAAAGAATTATTATTTGCAAATTGGCATGTTATGCGGTGGGTTCGCCTAGCGTTTGCCTTATTTTTATTTACTCAAGCCTATACATTGCGAGATTGGATGTTTATCGCCTTTGGTGTCTTTTTCTTCTTGCAGGCGATTTTAAATTTAGGTTGCAGTTCTAATGGTTGCACTATTCCAAAACAATAAAAATACTAAAAATGAGTAATTTCGATACTATAATCAAATCAGACAAACCCGTTTTAATAGACTTTTTTGCAACTTGGTGTGGGCCATGTAAAATGCTTGGCCCTATTTTGAAAGAAGTAAAAGATAGTCTGGGTGATCGCATTTCCATCATAAAAATTGATGTCGACAAAAATCAACAAATTGCGTCTCAATACCAAGTTCGTGGTGTACCAACTATGATTTTATTTCAAAACGGCAAACAGTTATGGAGACAATCAGGAGTTCTAAACAAAGAAGATATCATTAAAATCATCTTGGAAAAAAGTAACTAAAAACTTACTTTGTATGTCGTTCTTACAGGACTTGCGGTATAAATTCAAACTTTCACTGGAGTTTAACCGGCGGACTAGTACATAATAATTGCGTAAAAAAACTGGATTCCTCTTTTTATCTTCAAAATCAGTATGGAAAACCAACCAAAATACAGACTTTCAAAATCCGAATCTTCATTTGTACGAGAACCACTATCCCGTTTTAAAAACTTACTTTTCACTTTTAAAGTACAATACAATTTTATTAAAGCATTTCGCAAAATGCATTTTATTGGTCCATGTGTTACTGTTTTTGGTTCTGCCCGTTTTGGTCCCGAAACAAACCATTATCAAGATGCAGTACGAATCGGGGCAGCACTAGCTGAACTTGGTTTTACTGTTATGACTGGTGGAGGACCCGGAATAATGGAAGCCGCAAATAAGGGTGCTTATGAAGCTGGTGGATATTCTGTGGGATGCAATATTGTACTGCCCATCGAACAAAAACCAAATCCTTATCTGCATAAATGGATTTATATTCCTTACTTTTTTGTGAGAAAAGTTATTTTGATAAAATATTCCTATGGATTTGTAGTAATGCCTGGCGGGTTAGGAACTTTGGATGAATTGTTTGAAGCGCTGACACTAATCCAAAACAAAATAATCAATAGTTTTCCGGTTGTAATTTATGATTCGTTATATCACAAAGAACTTTCACACCATATTCAAATTATGTCAGACAACGAAAGTATAAGTCGTGAAGACATGAAGTTATTATTCATTACTGATTCTGTGGAAGATTTGATAGCCCATATTAAAAAACACTCCATCAAAAAATTTGGTTTAAAAAAACAACCTTACAAAACAAAATGGTGGTTCGTAGAAAAAAGAAAAAAATAGTTGAATTACCTCATCAATAAATATTTGTAACTATTCAGCCTGTAATACAGTAATAGTTTTAAAAGCGTCCAATATGTTTTGACCGTTTTTAATAGAGGTGTCGGTTACCGAACGGATAACCGCATAGATTTGAGCACCATTTTCAGTTTTGAACTGACCGGATACTTTTTGTTTAACTTTTACATTTCTGATAACACTTTCCGATGCATTATTGTCAGGAGGTACTTGGAAATGCGCAAGAAAAGTAAGAATATATTCTTTGTGTTTTATCATTGGTTTATGGAATGCACGCAGTTTCTTTTGATTTTCAGGAAGTGGATTTTCTAGTAAAGCTTCTAAAGAGATTCTTATTTTATCCCTTTCTAAGATTGGCTTGTTATATTGCTCTTGGTTTAAATTTTTCTTAAGTTCTATAGCTTCATACAATGTTCTTTTGAAGTTTGTAGCCCAATTGGACTCAAAGCGTTGTTCAAAAAATATAAGTTCTCGCAATAAATGTGCAATGCATAATTGGTGCGTTTTGCATTGGGTTTGAAAATGACTTGCCCAACAATCATGGACTAAAACCGCATCATGAAAACTTGGAAAAAATTAGTATCAATAGTAGCTGTTCCTCTATTTTTTGAAAACACTACAAATGTAACGAACCTGCTTTGCCAAGTCCAAAACCAACTATTTTTGCCATTTACTCTAATACCTGTTTCATCTGTACCAACAACTTTTTCATTCGATACTTTTTGAGCAATTAAATCATATGCGGGTTGTGCTTTTAATGCAAAACCATCCAAGAGATTGCAAATTGTACCATGTGAAATAGGCAGATTACAAACGTTTTTAAAATATTCGCTCATTCTCTCAAAAGGCAAGTATTGACGAGTATGCATATAGGCAATTGTCGCTTGAATATTAGCGCCGTAACTTATTGTTGCTCTTACATTTTCTGGAAAACAGACTTATTTTGATGACCACAAGAGCACGTCTTTTTAAAAATTCGATGCTCTGTATATTTTGGAAAAATAACTGGAATATCAACCACTTGTCTTTTTAAAAGCAACTCTTCTGGCTGGTCGGATAAATCATTTCCGCAAAAATTACAAAAATCAGGTTTGTGATTGATGATTTGATCTGGATTCTCAACCATTTTTAGCGTAGTGCCTTTGTGTCCTGGTTGTCCACCCGCTTTTTTGCTAGATTTAGTGCGGAAACTTTGGTTTTTCAAAGGCCTATTCTCATCTTTAGAAGGTGAAACTGAACTATTACGACTGTTTTTTCGATGCATTTTATCAAGTAATTTTTCAATTAATGATTCTAATCGGATAACTTTGGTCTCTAATTCAGCAATACGTTTTTTGTCGGAGTTCAATTTCTATTTATTTGACCCAAAGAAAACAAACATCCCTAAAAAGCAAAGCAAATCAAGTAGATAGTTGTTAATTAGTAACGAACAAATGTTCACAACAAAGCTGTTTTTTCAAAAAAAAATCAAAATTGTTCATAACTATGTTTTTTTTTTAGAACAGGCTGAATAGTTACGTTATTTAAAAATGTGTTTTTCTTTTATTCTTTTTCAAATCGGCTAAACATAAAAAGCATGCTTTTTGATTAAAAAGCATGCTTTTATTTTAAAAATTAAATTTAAAAAAGAATCATTTATACAGCCATTTATGCAACATTTTTTCTAAATCAACTTGAATAATTGGTTTTGGAAGATAATCATTCATTCCGGCTTCAAGACATTTTTCTTTATCACCTATCATTATACCGGCTGTAATTGCAATTATCGGGATGTTCTCAGAATCTTTTAATTTCCTGATTTCGTCGGTTGTCTCATAGCCATTTTTATTAGGCATTTGAATGTCCATTAAGATAACATCAGGCTTCTCTTTTATGTACTGTTCAACTGCTTCATTGCCATCTTTAGCTTCAAAAATGATGCAATTTGAAATTAATTTCTTCACCAGAGTTTTTGCTAAAAGCATATTGATTTTATTGTCCTCAACAATTAGAACTTTTTTACCAGTTAACGCCTCACTAAGCACAATAGGCTTTTCTATTGTATTGGTAGTGCGTTCGCTATTTTTTTTATGTTTTGATTTCTTAAATTTAATTTCAAAGAAAAAGTCACTACCTTCACCATATTTACTGATCAATTGCAGTTTACTTTCCATTAACGCCAATAACTGGTTTGAAATCGCCAAACCTAATCCTGTCCCACCAAATTTTCGGTTTGTTGAATTGTCTTCTTGTACGAACGAATTAAATATTTTTTGGTTGTTATTCACTTTAATACCAATACCGGTATCTTTTACAGAAAATTTTAAAACGGAAGATTTAATATTTGAATTTGGAACCTCAGTAATGTCCAATCGAATTTCTCCAAAAGTGGTAAATTTTAATGCATTGCTTAATAGGTTTACCAATATCTGTTTCAAACGGACAGAATCACCCATTATATATTGCGGCACATTACTATCGATGTTTAATACTAAATCTATCTTTTTTAAAGTGGCTTGATAATTAAATAAATCAACAACTTGACGAGTCAATTTAAATAAATTTATTTCTTCTATGTTCAATTCCAATTTTCCAGATTCAATTTTAGAAAAATCTAAAACATCGTTTACAATATGCATCAATGAAGTCGCCGATTCATTAATAGTCGACATGTATTCTGCTTGATTCTTTTTAAGATCAGATTTCATCAACAAATGGGTAAATCCAATAATTCCATTTAACGGAGTCCTTATTTCGTGACTCATATTTGCCAGAAAATCCGTCTTAGCTCTATTAGCAGCTTCCGCTTGCTCTTTGGATTTCACCAATTCAATTTCCATTAATTTACGTGCGGTTATATTCATGAAACTAATCACAATTTCAGTGATATCACCATTTTTATCCAGAACAGGAAAGCCATTACATAATAACCAAATAACATCTTGTTTTGCAGGCCTGTTTACGCCAACAGTTACGTTTTTAAAAGCTTTTTTATCAGCAATAATTTGGTTCACGGGGTATTTTTCAACAGGCATTATTGTAAAATCTTCATTCAAAAAGGTCCAAGCAGGATCAAAATCTTTTTTCCCTTTCATTTGATCATCATTCAAACCAAGCAGTTCAGCGGCCATACTATTACTGATAATTATGGATGTATCAGGCGCATGGACAACAATGCCGGCCTCGAGGTTGTTCAATAAACCACGATACCGCTCTTCACTTTTAAACAATGCAAAATCTACTTTTTTGGATTCAGTTATATCCCTGGAAAGACATATGAAATGAATCTCGTGATCTTCACTTTCTTTCATAGGAGCAATCGAAAGTTCAAACCAATGCATTCCATCTGGTAATTCTAAGGTATATTGCCTTCCATTTGAAAAACCTTTTACCGAAGCTTCCTGTAATGCTGAAATAACTAAATTTGAGGCATCCGAAGGTAATACTTCAGTAACTGTTTTGCCCAGAAATTCACTTGGTGGCATTGCCAATAAATTAAAATGGTAAGAATGGTAATTGTGAATGTAACCATCTAAACCTACTTCAAACAACAAATCTGGAATTGCTTCAAATACACTTGCCAATTTTTCATGCATTTTCAGTAAATCCTCTTCCGCTTTTTTAAGATCGGTAACATCTAACATGGAACCAACGAAACGGATGGGTTTCCCTGAATCATCCCTTATAATTACGGCGCGCTCATAAAAAAAACCATAACTACCATCCGCTTTTTGAAAACGAAATTCGTCTGTCCATGCAGTCGAATTTCCTAAATAAGCACTCTCAATATTTTTTATAACCCTTTCTCTGTCTTCTGGGTGAAGTTTAGACCTCCATATCCTTCTGTTTTCAGCCATTGACAAATCGTCATCATAAGAGTTAAGCAGTTGCTTAAACACTGAATTATGCCAAGTTTTATCTGCTTCGAAATCCAATTCAAATATAGCATCGTTTGTCGCGTGCGAAATCATTTCGAATCGATCGTTAGCTACTTTAATTTTTTCTTCTCCTCTTTTACGCTCGGTAATATCTAACATCGATCCTATATAACGAACTGGTTTTCCAGACTCATCCCGAATAATAATAGCACGGTCATAAAAATCTCCATAAGTTCCATCTGCTTTTAGAAAACGAAATTCATCAGACCATGATGTGGCAGAACTCGCATACGTCTCCTCTAATTTTTTGATCACTCTGTCTTTGTCATCCGGATGTAATCTGGATCTCCATAAAGCCTTGGAATCGATTTTGTTATCTTGACTGTTGTTACCAAAATTGAAAAGTTCAACGAACCTTTTATTATTCCAACTAAATCCCGTTATCAAATCAACTTCAGATATAGCGTCGTTTGTCGCCATGGAGATTCGCTCAAATCGCTCATTAGCCATTTTTATTTTTTCCTCTGTTTTTTTTCTTTCTGTAAGATCAATACCCATTCCTAACAGGCATTTTTTTCCTTCGTATTCTATCATTAAAGAATTAATGTAATACGGAATTTTATTTTTATTTTTTGTAGAAAATTGAACTTCAATACCGGATGATTTTGTTTCAAACACAGTTTTTATCCTTGTTTCTACTTTTATTTTTTCATCACCATCAAAAAAATCTAAGGGATACATTTGAGCAATTTCATAATAATCGTAACCTGTAACCTCTTCAAAGTGTTTGTTCCATTTTAAAAATTTCCCTGATTCATCATACAAATAAAATATACCTGGCAAATTGTTAATAATCGTTTCTGAAAGCTGCTTTTCCTTTAAAATTAAATTTTCAGCAATTTTACGTGCAGTAATATCTGTAATTGTTCCGATGTAGCCAACTATCTGATTTTTAGAGTTTTTTTCAGGAATAGCTTGTCCCATCACCCAAGCAATTGAACCGTCAGCATGAACAAAGCGATACTCTGTATAGGAGGTTTCCTCTTTTTCAGTCACCTGCTCCCAGCGTTTAAATAAAATTTCTTTATCCTCGTCATGCACTGCTTTGAGCCAACCGTTACCTAAAGCCTCTTCATAAGACAACCCTGATATTATACTCCACATTGGGTTCACGTAGGTTGTATACCCTGTTGCATCCGTATGAAAAATTCCAACCGGAGCATATTCCGTAAGAGTATGATAGCGCTGTTCGCTCTCTATAACAGCCGCCTCCGCTTTTTTTCGTAATGCTTCTTTTTCAAAAATATCCAAAGCGAAAGCTACGTCTCCAGTCGCTTCTTCCAGTAACGCTATTTCCTCCGCATCAAAAAAGTTTTTCTCATTGGCATAGAAAGAAAAAATTCCAATTAACTTCCCCATTTTTTTTATCGGAAGTGCCATTAAAGAAAGATATCCCCGTTTTAAAGCTTCTTCTTTCCATGGCAACATTATTAAATCATTTTCAATATCATTGCAGACAACATATTTCCCCTCTCTAACAGCAATACCACCTGGACCACTTCCTTCTGCTGTAGTATCATCCGCAGAAATTGTTTTTATTATCGAAAGATATCCAGAATCTTCTCCCGCTATCATTACAGGAATTATTTTTTTAGTATCTTCATCAACCATGCCAATCCATGCCATTCTAAACTTCCCTAAGTCAACTGCTATTGTACAGGCCTCTTTAAAAAGAATTTGTTCATCAGTGGTACGAACAATCATTTGATTAATTTGACTAATAAATAAATAAAGTCGATTGGCTTTAATTAGTTTTTGTTCAGCCTCAACTCTTTCAGTTATATCGGTAATGATTCCATGACAAATAACTGTTCCTTTTGATTCGACTACCGGTAAAGAATTTACATCATGCCATACCAATCCTTTTGTTGGATGAAGGTATCGGTATTGCTCTTTAAGTGGTACTAACTTAGATTTGGTTCTTTTAATACTTTCTAACACATGGCCAATATCATCTGGATGAATCAATGCAAAAATCATATTTGAATCATTTTTAATGTCTTCATATGAAAAACCGTAAATTTCTTCAATTGCATGACTCGTATAAGTATAACTCAATGAGCCATCTATATTTTGACGCATAGAATAAATTAAACCAGGAGAAGTAGCAGCAATTTTCGCAAACTTATCTCTTTCTTTTACTAAGGTTTCAATTGCTTCTTTTCTTTCGGTTACATCTCTTAAGTTGGCAATAATACCTTTTACATTATTGTCATTCATCATATTATTAACTAAACCCTCCAGCCAGATATAATTTCCGTTTTTATGTTTAACCTGAAATAAAATAGGAACTGGTTGACCTGGATTATCCAATGTTTTTTGTATTGTTTGATAAACCAGCTCTAGATAATCCGGATGAAAATATTCTTGATCAGAAATGTTTTCATATTCTTCATGGCTGTAACCATTTGTTCTGGTAGATGATGAGCTACGAAATAAAGTTTTTAAATTTTCATCAAACAAAGTGATAATACCATCATTATTTTCTACCAATGCTCGAAAACGTTTTTCGTTTTGTTCAATTTTATAGTCAGATCTCTTCTTTTCTGATACATCCCTGAAAAAAATTGATAATCCATCTGTAGAAGGGTAAATATGATTTTCGAACCATGTATCATGCGGTGCATAGTACTCTTCTAAATTGATATATTGCTGAGTTTCTATTGCTTTATGAGACGCTTTAAAAAACGGCTGATCTATACCTTCAGGAAATTCAGCCCAAATGTGCTTCCCAATCATTTCCTCTGGCTTACGATTGAAAATTTCACCGGCTTTTTTGTTCATGTAGGTATAACACCAGTTATTATCTAAGGCTACGAAGGCATCTGTAATACGATCTAAAGTATTTGTTAGTAGTTCTTTTGCTTTTTTACTCTCTGTTATGTCTTTCGAAAATCCTAAAAAACGATTCTCGGATAGTTTTACGGCTTCGACTGACCTCCATCTAATTTCTCCGTTTTTATGGATTGCTTTAATTTCCCCTTTTACACTTCCTGTTTCCAATAGTACATTGAACTGTCTTAGAGAATCTTCTCGGGTATCAGGTGTAGATAAATCTCCAAATTTCATCGCGATTAACTCTTCTTTTGAATAACCCGTAAGTAAAGTAGACGCCGCGTTAGTTTCTAAATAATTCCCTTTCTCATCAACAACAAAAACTCCATCTGGTGCATTTTCAATATAATTCTTGAACTTAGCATTACTTTCTTCTTTGATAATGGCCACTTTGTAATCGGCTTCAGCCTGTTCTTTTGCTTTTAGGTTTTTATTGTTTTCAATTTTCTGGGTGATATCTTGCGTATTACCTCTTATTGCATACACCGTATCCGCTTCATTAAGTAACGGAACAACAATGGCATGAACCCATTTGGTTCGTCCATTTGACAATCGTACTTGTTGCTCCACCTCAAAAGGTTTTTTATCAATTATGGATTGATCTATTTTACGCAGAAACATATCAACATCTTCCTTAGCAAAGCGATTCAAATAAACCTGATATAAATTTTGCTCCGCTTTGTTGTCAACTTCATAAATGGAATACAATTCCTCGGACCAAATCATTTTTTTAGTAAAAAAATTGAACTCCCAGCTTCCAATTTTAGCAATTTTTTGTGCCTCGATTAGTAATTTCTGATTTACAAGGAGATTCTCCTGGCTTATTCTAATTTCCGTAATATCCCGTCCTATGGCATAAATAAAATTTCCGGTAGCATCAACACTTGTTGCCCATTCGATAATAACAATTTCACCATTTTTCTTAACTATTCTATTCTCAAAACTTATTGAAGTTATGCCATGCGATAGTTTTTCCATTTCCTGTATTGATTTTTCCAAATCATCAGGATGGATAAAACTAAGTAGTGAATTACTAAGCAATTCTTTTTTGGTAAAACCAAATATTTTTATAAATGCGGGATTTACCTCCTTATAGAAACCATCTGTCCCTGCAACACAAATTAGATCATGGGATTCTTCAACATAGAATTCAAAATTAGAAACGGAATGTCCTTTTTTGGCTAATCGAATTAATTCTAATTCTTGTTCTTGCGTTTTTTTGCGTAATTCGTCGTACGTTGGTTTGGCCTTATTTATACTCATAAAATTCAAATATAATTATCAATAAATCTATTGCACCCGCTAAATATAATAAAATAAAGTAAGAATTTGAAATGCGCTCTTTATTTAAAATATTATTTAGACTTGTAACGCCTATCAACAGGAATATTTGCGACTATCAGCCAACTTATTGTGTAGTATTGCTGCTTCAATTATCATAAAAAACGTAACCGTAGAGGCTTTTTACAAAGTTCAGCAAACTTGAGTATTCATTACTACTTCTACAGATCATGCCGTGATAAAACTAGAAATAATAGATTTATAGTACGTACAGATAGAGTGCTTTGTCTTACACTATTTTTTAGCTGCAAGTATAAAATTTTAAAACACAATAAAGTATAAAATATTAACTACCAAACACTTAACAACTAAAATAGTTATACCTAGGAAAAGCAATCACAATAGCTTAAACTAAATTTAACAAAAAAACAACAGACATTTGTATATACAAATATAAAAAGTGTTACATTTGTACCGACAAACGAGATACATAAAGGCATGAAAATTGAAGATGAAATAAAAAGTACGGTAGCATTAGACATTTCAAAAAAAATTATTCTGAACGTTTTATATACACAAAACGTAATTACAGAGAATTTTAATGAAATTTTGAAGCCTTTTGATATATCAGGCGAACAATATAATGTGTTACGAATCTTAAGAGGTCAGAAAGGGAATCCGGCAAATATGTGCTTAATTCAAGAACGCATGTTAGCAAGAACGAGTAACACTACACGACTAGTAGATAAATTATTATTAAAAAAATTTGTCACTCGAAATGTTTGCCCAGAAAACAGAAGAAAAATTGAAGTTTTAATTACTCCAAAAGGCCTTGATATTCTTAACGAATTAGACCCTAAAGTAATTGAACACGAGCAATATTTCTCAAGAAACCTGAGTTCATCTGAAGTAGAACAGTTAAATAATTTATTAGAAAAATACAGAAATAAACAACAATAATTATGAGTACATTTTTAGAACACCAAAACTGGCGGTATGCCACCAAAAAATTTGATACAACAAAGAAAATAACAACTGAAGATTTAAGCGTACTAAAAGAAGCTATTCGCTTAAGTTCTTCTTCTTACGGTTTACAACCTTATAAAGTTATCATCGTCGAAAATCCAGAATTAAGAGCGCAATTACAGCCAGCAGCATGGGGACAATCACAAATTGTAGAAGCTTCCCATTTAATCATTTTTGCAAATGAAACGAACATTGGTGATGATGCTATTGACAGTTTTTTGAAAAACATAAGCGAGACAAGAAGCACGCCACTGGAAGCCTTGGCTGGTTATGGTGATTTCATGAAATCAAACATTTCAACATTAACTTCGGAAGCAAAAAATATTTGGACTGCAAAACAAACCTACTTAGCTTTGGGAAATTTGTTAAATGCAGCCGCTGAATTAAGAATTGACGTTACTCCGATGGAAGGTTTTCTTCCAGAGCAGGTAAATGAAATTTTAGGATTAGACAAATTAGGTCTTAATGCTTCTCTAATAGCCACTTTGGGTTACAGACATTCAGAAGACGCTACGCAACATTACAAAAAAGTAAGAAAATCAAACGAAGATTTATTTATCACCTTATAATTACTAATTCAAATTAAATATTAATCAAAATCAAATTAAACAACATGAAAAATTTAAAGTCAATTGCATTAGCATTAGTAGTAGTTTTATCTACTTTATCAGTAACCGCGCAAACTAAAAAAGTAGATGTTTCAAAAAGTTCAATCAACTGGGTTGGGAAAAAAGTAACGGGACAACATAGTGGAACCGTTAACCTAAAAGATGGTCAATTAGTTTTCAAAGGAAAAAAATTAGCAGGCGGAACTTTTGTTGTTGATATGACTTCATTAACAGCTACAGACCTTACAGGTGAATACTTAGGAAAATTAAACGGTCACTTGAAATCAGAAGATTTCTTTGGAACTGAAAAATTCCCTACTGCAACCTTAGTTTTCAAAAAAGCGACTGTAAAAGCACCTAACGTTTATACTGTAACTGGTGATTTGACAATCAAAGGGATAACTAAACCGATAACTTTTGATCTTGCAACAACAAAAAATACTGCTGCAACTACATTTAAAGTAGACAGAACAAAATACGATATCAAATATAATTCTGCAAGTATCTTCAGTACTATTGGAGACAAAGCAATCTCTGATGATTTTGAATTAGCAGTAGCTTTGAAATTCTAATATTTTTTTTCAAAAAAATAAAGTAAACCCCAACAAATCGTTGGGGTTTACTTTTTACCCAAATTTATTTAACAAAAAAACTTGAAATTTAATATATTTTTTTAGTTTTTTATTTTTGAATAATCGAAATTCATTTATATATTTGTCATAAGAATAAAAAGATGAAAACAATTACAAACAATACTTGGTGGTGGAACAATTTACGTCAATCGTCGTGAACTAAGCTTCCTATAGTATTATTAAACTATAAATATAAAAGGCTTGTCATCACGACAGGCCTTTTTTTTTGCTCATTTTATCACTATCACACAACACTAAAATATCTATAAATTGAAACCTTTTAAACTAAATACAAAATATAAGCAAATCCTTGCCGATACTATTACACCGGTAAGTGTATATCTCAAAATTAGGGATAAGTTCCCCAATAGTTTATTACTGGAAAGTAGTGATTATCATGGAAGTGACAATAGTTTTTCGTACATCTGTTGTAATCCGATTGCTTCTATAAAAATAGAAAATGAAACCATTCATAAGACTTTTCCAGACGGTAGTTTTGAGAAAATTAAAATTGATTCTACTATTGATATTCCAGCAGTTATTCAAGAATTTTCAAGTCAATTTAAATCAGAGAAAAATGA
Organism: Flavobacterium zhoui; assembly: GCF_042787235.1. Lineage (NCBI taxonomy): Bacteria > Pseudomonadati > Bacteroidota > Flavobacteriia > Flavobacteriales > Flavobacteriaceae > Flavobacterium > Flavobacterium zhoui. The sequence continues at coordinate 283,234 of NZ_JBHZPY010000002.1, read as the reverse complement.
TTTCAAATTCATAAATAATGGTTTATTTGGTTACATTTCATATGATGCCGTTCGTTATTTTGAAAAAGTAACTATTGCTAAAAAAGACAATAGTATTTCTATTCCTGATGTATATTATGCCGTTTACCAAAACATAATAGCCATCAATCATTTCAAGAATCAAGCGTATATTTTCTGTCATAGTTTAGACGCAAGAAACAACATTTCGGAAATTGAGCAGTTATTGCAATCCAGAAATATTGCTTCTTATAAATTCTCGAAAGAAGGAGAAGGTTTTTCTAATTTGACAGATGACGAATTCAAGCATAATGTGGCTTTGGCCAAAAAACATTGTTTTAGAGGTGATGTGTTCCAATTAGTTTTATCCAGAAGATTCACTCAAGGTTTCAAGGGAGATGAATTTAATGTCTACAGAGCTTTAAGAAGTATTAACCCTTCGCCCTATTTATTCTTTTTTGATTATGGCGATTTCAAAATATTTGGTTCTTCACCCGAAGCACAAATTATAGTAAAAGACCGTAAAGCAGAAATTCATCCTATCGCAGGAACTTTCAAAAGAACGGGAGATGATGAAAAAGATGCCGTTCTCGCCAAAGAACTATCCATAGATAAAAAAGAAAACAGCGAACATGTAATGCTGGTGGATTTAGCCAGAAATGATTTGAGCAGAAACGGGAATAATGTAAATGTCGAGAAATACAGAGAAGTTCAGTTTTTCTCCCATGTGATTCACTTGGTTTCAAAAGTAACCGGACATTTACATGAAAATGCAACAACCATGCAAGTCGTAGCGGATACTTTTCCTGCAGGAACATTGAGCGGCGCTCCTAAGCACAGGGCAATGCAGCTGATTGAAGAATATGAAAAAACAAACCGTAATTTCTACGGTGGAGCCATTGGTTTCATGGATTTTGAAGGTAATTTTAATCACGCCATAATGATCCGAACATTCCTAAGCAAAAACCATCAGCTGCACTCTCAAGCCGGAGCTGGAATCGTAGCCAGCTCTGATGAAGAAAGCGAAATGCAGGAAGTATACAATAAATTGAGAGCGTTGAATGCCGCTTTAGATTTAGCGGAAACAATTTAAAATAATTTAAGAATTTAAAGATTGCTGAAATACTAGAATTTTTCAATCTTTCAATTTTTCAATAATAAAAATGAAAATGAAAAAAATACTAGTCATAGACAATTACGATAGTTTCACTTATAATTTAGTGCATTATCTAGAAGATTTAAATTGTGAAGTAACCGTTTACAGAAACGATGAATTTGATATTGATGAAATTGCAGTTTTCGATAAAATACTACTTTCTCCAGGACCTGGAATCCCGGATGAAGCAGGATTATTGAAAGATGTAATTAGAAAATATGGCCCAACCAAAAGTATCTTTGGCGTATGCTTAGGCCAACAAGCAATAGGAGAAGTTTATGGAGGAACGCTTTCTAACTTAGATAAAGTATATCATGGTGTAGCAACAATGGTAAAAACAGTCGTAGATGATGAACTTTTATTTGCAGGATTAGGAAACGAATTTGAAGTAGGACGTTATCATTCTTGGGTGGTTGATGCCAATTTGCCTGATGTACTCGAAGCTACTTCTTTCGACGAAAATGGGCAAGTAATGTCGTTGCGTCACAAAACGTATGATGTTCGTGGTGTACAGTTTCACCCTGAAAGTGTTTTGACTCCTAATGGTAAAAAGATATTGGAGAATTGGGTTAAAAATTAGTCATATTGACAAATTTCATACTCTCGAAAGACTTTAAGACCTTGGACTTTCAACTTTAAGACATATTTAAAAAATGAAAAACATATTAAACAGATTAATCAATCACGAAATGCTTTCAAAAGAAGAAGCAAAAAATGTATTGGTTAATATATCCAACGGGAGTTACAATACCAGTCAGATTGCTTCATTTCTTACCGTATACATGATGCGGAGTGTTAGCATAGAAGAGCTTTCCGGATTCCGTGAAGCATTATTGGACTTATGCATTCGAGTGGATTTATCCGCTTACAATACCATCGATTTGTGTGGAACGGGAGGTGATGGAAAAGATACTTTCAATATTTCAACCTTGGCATCTTTTGTTGCTGCCGGTGCAGGAATAAAAGTGGCAAAACACGGAAATTATGGGGTTTCTTCTATTTCAGGATCCAGTAACGTGATGGAAAAACTAGGAATCAAATTCAGCAACGACAATGATTTTCTGGAAAGATGCATTGATAAAGCAGGAATTTGTGTTTTACACGCTCCGTTATTTCACCCCGCAATGAAAAATGTGGGACCAATTAGAAAAGAATTGGCTGTAAAAACCTTCTTCAACATGCTAGGGCCAATGGTAAATCCATCGTTTCCTAAAAATCAATTGGTCGGTGTTTTCAATTTGGAACTAGCCAGAATGTATGCATATTTGTACCAAAATACTGATGTGAATTTTACCATTCTGCATTCGCTTGATGGCTATGATGAGGTTTCATTGACAGGACCTACAAAAACGATTACCAGTTCTATGGAAGGAATGCTAAATCCGGAAGATTTTGGTGTTCGTCTTTTGCTTCAAAGCGAAATCGAAGGCGGAACAACTATCGAAGAATCAGCTCAAATATTTACCGATATCATTTCTGGAAAAGGAACTGAAGCTCAAAATAATGTGGTTTGTGCCAACGCCGCAATGGCAATAGCAACGGTTACTAAATGTTCTCCTTTAGAAGGATTTCAAATAGCAAAAGAAAGTTTACTATCCGGTAAAGGACTTGTAGCTTTGAACAAATTGAAAGATTTAAGCAAATAAAAATAGTTGAAAATTTAAAGTTGTTGAAATTTTTCAATCTTTAAATTTTTCAATCTTTAAATTAAAATAAATGAACATACTCGACAAAATTATAGTTGACAAAAAAAGAGAAGTCATTCTCAAGAAATCCATTATTCCGGTTTCGCAATTGGAAGCTTCGGTTTTCTTCGAAAAAAAGACAATTTCTTTGAGCAACAATTTAAGAAACAGCACTTCTGGAATTATCGCAGAACACAAACGCCGTTCGCCTTCGAAATCCGAAATCAATTATAGTTTTACGGTTGAAGAAGTAACAAAAGGATATGAAAATGCTGGTGCTTGTGGAATTTCGGTATTGACGGACGGAAAATATTTTGGTGGTTCACTAGACGATTTGCTTTTGGCAAGAGCCACAGTAAATATTCCGTTATTGAGAAAAGAATTTATTGTTGATGAATACCAAATATTAGAAGCCAAAGCCCACGGAGCCGATTTAATATTGCTAATCGCTGCGGTTTTAACAAGAGACGAAATCAAAACCTTGTCTGAATTTGCTAAAAGTCTTGGACTAGAAGTTTTATTGGAAGTTCACAATCAGGAAGAATTGGAAAAATCGATTATGCCAACATTAGATATGATTGGGGTGAACAATAGAAATCTAAAAACATTTGAAGTGAGTTTAGATTTCAGCAAGCAATTGGCAGCACAAATTCCGAATGATTTTGTAAAAGTTTCCGAAAGCGGGATTTCATCAGTTGAAGCGATTAATGAATTAAAACCTTTTGGTTACAAAGGATTTTTGATTGGCGAAAACTTTATGAAAACCGATAATGCAGGAAAAGCAGCAACCGAATTTATTTCAAAATTAAAAATTTAAAACTAGCCACGAATTTCACAAATTAACACGAATTCAATTGGTGAAAATTTGTGAAATTCGTGGCAAAAAACTGGATGAAAAAAAACACTGACAATCAAGATACTACAACTTTCTTACCTTCGGGGAGTCCCGAGGCTTCGGGAGGGATTAGGATAAAAATCTGCGGCATGAAATATCCTGATAATATTCTCGAAGTATGTTCACTCCTACCCGATTATATGGGCTTTATATTCTGGGAGAAATCAGCGCGGTATTTTGATGATGTTATTCCGGATTTACCAAAATCAATCAAGAAGGTAGGAGTTTTTGTCAACGCTACACAAGAAGATATTCTTGAAAAAATAGCAAAATACGATTTGCAGGCCGTTCAATTACACGGACAGGAATCGGTTGAATTTTGTTTAGATTTGAAGCAAGTTTTAAAAGAGGAGAATGGAAAACAGGCTCAGATTAAAATTATAAAAGTATTCTCTGTTGATGATTCTTTTGATTTTGAGGTGCTCAAACCGTTCGAAACCGCTTGTGATTATTTCCTCTTTGATACCAAAGGGAAATTACCCGGCGGAAACGGAACCACATTCGACTGGAAAGTATTAGAGAAGTATCCTTCAAACAAACCGTTCTTCCTGAGTGGCGGAATCGGAATTGATGAAATGGACGCCGTGAATGAAATTTTGAAAACGAATTTACCCATTTACGCTATTGATGTAAATAGTAAATTTGAGATAGAACCCGGATTAAAAAACATAGAAAAATTAAACAGTTTCAAGGACAACTTGAAAACTTTAAACTTATAAACTTTAAACAAAATGAGTTACAACGTCAACGAAAAAGGCTATTACGGAGAATTTGGAGGCGCCTACATTCCTGAAATGTTATATCCAAATGTAGAAGAATTACGCCAAAATTATTTAAAAATAACGGCTGAACCAGAATTTCAGGCTGAATTTGATGCCTTGCTTAAAGATTACGTAGGTCGCCCTACGCCTCTTTATTTTGCAAAACGACTATCAGAACAATACAACACTAAAGTTTATCTGAAAAGAGAAGATTTGTGTCACACAGGTGCGCACAAAGTCAACAATACCATCGGACAAATTCTACTTGCCAAACGTTTAGGAAAAACCAGAATCATTGCTGAAACTGGCGCGGGTCAACATGGTGTCGCTACAGCGACCGTTTGTGCGCTAATGGGGTTGGAATGCATCGTATATATGGGCGAAATCGACATCAAGCGTCAAGCGCCAAATGTGGCTCGTATGAAAATGTTAGGTGCCGAAGTTCGTCCGGCTCTTTCGGGTTCAAAAACCTTAAAAGACGCCACAAACGAAGCTATTCGCGACTGGATCAACAACCCTGTTGACACCTATTATATCATTGGATCTGTCGTGGGACCGCATCCTTATCCGGATATGGTGGCTCGTTTCCAAAGTGTTATTTCTAAGGAAATTAAAGAACAATTACTAGAGAAAGAAGGCCGTGAAAATCCGGACTACGTAATCGCTTGTGTGGGTGGCGGAAGCAACGCTGCCGGAGCTTACTATCATTTTCTTGATGAGCCATCCGTAAATATTATCGCGGTAGAAGCCGCAGGATTAGGAGTCGATTCTGGTGAAAGTGCCGCTACCTCAGTCTTAGGTAAAATTGGTGTTATTCATGGCAGTAAAACCTTGCTAATGCAATCTGTTGACGGCCAGATTACGGAACCGTATTCCATTTCGGCAGGTCTGGATTACCCGGGAGTTGGTCCTATGCACGCGCATTTATTCGCTTCAAAAAGAGCGCAATTCATCTCAATTACGGATGAGCAAGCCATGAATTGGGGTTTAAAACTGTCTAAGATGGAAGGTTTGATTCCCGCAATAGAAAGCGCGCATGCCTTTGCCGTTCTCGACGAAATGAAATTCAAGCCAGAAGATATAGTGGTCATCAATCTTTCCGGTCGTGGCGATAAAGATTTGAATACTTACATTGATTATTTTAAATTATAGTTGGGTTTACAGTGAATTCATTTCAGAGTTTATCCTGATTTTTTCAGCGCGGTCAGGCTTTCCGTTGCAATCTTTTTTATCTCGTTAAAAAACGAGACAAAAAAGGATTTTCACTTCAAACGAAGTTCAATGAACTCCAATAAAAAATAAGAGCATAGTGAAGTAATCCTTAACGCAAACGCAACGATAAAAATGAAATACAATTTAACATTGCCAAAATAAAAACTATGGAAAAATTATTCGCTTACGGCAGCTTGCAAAATGAGGACATACAAAAAGATCTTTTTGGGCGTATTCTTGACGGAACTCCTGAAACGTTAGTTGGTTATGTAGTAAAGGAAATTCAAATCGAAGAAGAATTTGGATTGGTATATTATCCCATTATTACCGAAACCAATAAACCGGAAGATACCATCAACGGAATGGTATATTCCATTTCGCTGCAAGAACTTCGCCAAACGGATCTTTACGAAGGATTGCATTACAAACGCGTGGAAGTGCATTTGCAATCCGACCAAAAAGCTTGGGCCTATAGCGCGGCAATTTAACCTAATAAATTAAAACTACGAGGTCAAAAAAACCTTGTAAATGGAATAAAAAATATAAAAATGAACAGAATAAATCAAAAATTACAAGAGACTAAAAAGATACTTTCCATCTATTTCTCCGCAGGATATCCTAACCTCAACAACACCGTTCAAATCATTCAGGATTTAGAGAAAAGTGGCGTTGATATGATTGAAATAGGATTGCCATTTAGTGATCCATTGGCCGACGGGCCAACGATTCAAGCCAGTTCCACACAAGCATTGCACAACGGAATGACGACACAAGTTTTGTTTGACCAATTAAAGAATATTCGTAAAACGGTTTCTATTCCTTTGGTGATTATGGGGTATTTCAACCCGATGTTACAATATGGAGTGGAGAATTTCTGCCAGAAATGTGCGGAGATTGGTATCGACGGATTAATCATTCCTGATCTTCCCGTTGATGTGTATGCCGATGAATACAAAGCTACTTTTGAAAAATACGGATTGAAAAATATATTCTTGATTACACCACAAACTTCTGACGAGCGCATCCATTTTATTGACAGCGTATCTGACGGATTTATATATATGGTAAGTTCGGCCAGTGTTACAGGATCCCAAACGGGTTTTGGAAGCATTCAGGAAGATTATTTCAAACGCATTGCCGACATGAATCTAAAAAATCCACAAGTAATTGGTTTTGGAATCAACAACAAGGAAACTTTCAACCAAGCTACACAATTTGCCAAAGGCGCAATTATAGGAAGCGCTTTTATTCAACATCTAACCGAAAACGGAACAGGAAAAATTGAAGAATTTGTAAAAGCGATTCGATAAACAACTTCTTTTATATAAGATCAAACGACGTTTAAAATTCATTTAAACACCGTTTTTTTATGGTTTAAATAAATTATAACATCTTGTCATTTATAAGATTATTATTACATATTACTATAACTAATAAGACTGAAGTTTAATTAGATCTATCTACCCAAATTTAGGGGTGATAGGTCTGATTTTATCATACCTATAAACTAGTTGTACACAATATCTGAAAACCGCGTAATTAAGACATCTACCTTTATTATTCCAAATTTTTAAAAAGCTTGACCAATGCCGATATAGAATAGTTTATCTTCTCTTGAAATTCCATAATCAAAAGATATAATTGTAGATTGATTCCAAGCAATTCTTGCTCCCAAACCATAGGAATATCTAATGTTTTTAAAATTCAAATTTTGCCATTCATCTCTTACTGTTCCTGCATCAAAAAATGGTGCAACTCCAAATGCAAATCTTTGTTTGCCAAGTTTTGTTTCGGATATTCTGTATCTAAATTCAATATTTGTAAACCATAAGGAACGTGCTAAAAATCTATTTGCTCTGTAACCTCGTAAAGATTGTTTTCCACCAAGTGAATTAATACTACCTTCTGGACTCCATTGGTCTTGAAATTCAAAAAATGGTGCATTTGAGCCAAAAATATTACCAACTCCAAATCTTCCGGCTATAACAGTTCTTTTTCCAAAAGGTAACTTTTGGAATACTCTTGCTTGAATAAAAAGTTTGTTGAAATCAAACTGAGAACCAATATATTTACTAGAATATTCATTTGCAATTTCAAAATAATAACCTTTTGTTGGGTCTGGTTCAAAATCTCTAGTATCGTATATTAAAGCGGTTTGCAAAATTGAAATCCAACCACCATTTAATCCAGAAATTTTTCCTTGGTCAAAATCTCTTTGCAAAAGTGAAAATCCATTTGGTGCAGTAGTTTCTTCACCTGTAATTGGATTTATTGCCTCTGCTTCTTCTCCTTCAAAAGTTTTATAACTTAAATGCTGAATTTCATAACCGCCCATTATTCTCCACTTTCCATTTCCTAAAGCATAATCTGCTTTTAAATTAAGCATATATTCTGTTTCCCTAAATCGATTTGACAAAGCATCTGTTACAAAATCTGCTTCACCAGTTCCTCCAGATCTTAATGTTTTTCTCGCTTTGTCAAATGCTGCATAAGTTGAAAAAGTAGTGTTTTCATCTGATGGTAATCTAAGATTTCCTATAGTTGATTCTGTTAAACCAAAATACAAATTTGCTGGATTTTGTTGTGCTTTAAAGTCAACCTTAAATCGCCAACGTGTTCCTTTATAATAAGGAACGTCTAAAGACAGTATTAATTCTCTTGCGTTTGAGGTATAATATGCTGCATTAGCTTTTAACTTTGCTAAATAAGGTGTGTAGGCAAAAAGTGGATTTGTTGGTTCTCCATTCCAATAAACATTACTTCTAATTCCAAAACCAAAACCTGTAACTGGATCAGCGGAAAAATCTGGCAAACCTGTTACGAATGTTCCTTCACGTTTTTTCAAAACATCATCATCAGACATTTTTTTTGATTTTATAAATGAAAGTGAATCCTTTACTTGGGCATTAATTGAATAAGTTGAAATAGTTAAAATCAAACAAAATAATAATTTTTTTAGAGACATTTTTGATATACTTTTTAATTACTCGGTAAATATCGTTAGTAATTAAGAGTATATAAAATAAGACAAGTGCAGAATAATTTATTTGTACTAATTGAATATTTAAAAAAGGTTTTTCTTAAATTGAGTTGGCGTTAAACCTTTGAATTTCTTGAATATAGCATTAAATGAAGATTTAGAATTAAAACCGACATCTGTTGCAATTCCTAAAAGTGTAAATTGATTATTTTGGTCGTTTTTTAATCGTTTTATAAATTCTTCAACTCTATATTCATTTATGAAATCTTGAAAATTGGTGTTCATATGCTCATTTAAAACTTCCGAAATATATTGACGTGGAATATTTAGTTTTTCAGAAACATCTTGAATAGATAACTTTCCATTAAGATATAATTTATCTTTTTCCATTGAGTAAATTAAATCTGTTTTGTAATTATTTATCATTTCCTCATTTAGTTTGGAATTCTTGTATTTACTAATTTCTGTTGTTGGTAAAATTTCTTTGGCATTATTAAACAATTTAAAAGCAATAAAATAAAATAAAAAAGCAACAACTAATAAAAGATAGGAATTGAAATTTTGTTCATTAAAAAATGGTAATTCTGACAATCCAACTATCATAAAAATATCATTAATAAATAAAAAAACAAATAAAATGACAATTGGACTAACAAAATAAATCAGCCAAATTCTCCTTTTGTCTGTAACAACTGAATATAAAATTATAGATAAGTAAACCACAAAAGTTAATTCCGAAAAAATTTCAAAAATTTCAACCATCAAATTTTCTTTGAGTAGTTTTATTTCAATGATTTCAAGAATAAAATAAAGGATATTAGGTATAAAAAAAAGATAATCTGATTTCTCAAATTTTTCTTTTCCACTTTTATAATATCTAAAAAACAAAAAAAGAAATGTTACAAAGAGCGTATTGTCGAAAAGAAACCAATCTGTATTTTGAATGAATAGATTATTTTTATCATCGGCTATAATGTATAATACTATGGAAAACAAACTTCCAAACAACAACCAAAAAGTAGTTTTTTTGTAGTCTTTACGATTAGTGTATAAAACCGAAAGGACAAAAAGCCCTTGTATTACAGCAATGATTTGAATTGTTTGGAGCATTTTTTCATTAAAAGTTGCAAGTTACAAAATTTGTGAATCATAAAATTGTAAGAAATATATTTAAGTCATTTAAAATATTAATAGGTAAGAATATCACTTAAAAACTAATTGTCAATGATACTGCGTACAATAGCTAGAGTTGCGTGCGCAGCACGAACAATGAAACTCTGGTTAAACGGAACCGGCCACTGGCAGGAACTATGGAGTTATCGTAAAATTTTGAGAAAGAATTATAAGAGGATTTAGTGTCTTTTTTCTAGGAGAAGTAATTTTCAGTTTGCTACCCGGCCGTGCTGATACCACACAATTGCTCAAAATAAACACAAAATTATAAAATTCAATTACTTAACACACCGACAAGCTCTGCAAAGTGTTCTTCTAAAAAATAAATTTCTAGCAAATGCTGTGTAAATGTCTCTGACTTTGCGCAATTTTATAAACTCTATAGGAAAACAAAACGCCATCAAGTCTTTGACTTTTATCGTGTTAAAATTAAAAACCCCGACTACGCGAGAGTGCCGCTCGTGAACATTAACAAAAATAGCTGTAAATTTGTAATAGACACGAGCGGGACGCTTGCGCTAGAAATGCGGACATTAGCGGTTATTGTAAACCAACACTCACTGACATATATATTAACTTGGATAACTTAATATCAAAAAAATGGCAAAACAAATTTTTATCAATTTAGCAGTAAAAGAACTGCAAAAATCTATGGACTTTTATACTGCATTAGGTTTTACGAACAATCCTCAATTTTCGGACGACAGTGGAAAATGTATGGTTTGGAGTGAAAATATTTTTGTAATGCTTTTGACACACGAAAAGTTTGCATCCTTTGCAACCAAACCCATTGCAGACACAAAATCAAACTTAGCAGCAATTTTTTCATTATCAACAGACAGTATTGACGAGATAAATAACATTGTAACAAATGGACTAAAAGTTGGTGGAACAGAACCTACCGAAATGCGAGATTATGGTTTTATGCAACAGCGAACTATTGAAGATTTTGACGGACACACTTGGGAAGTTTTCTATATGGACATTTCAAAATTCCCAACAGAATAACCAGGAAATGAACAACACAAATAATCACGATGAGCGAATTGCGAAAATGACATTCACTTCGGTATACCCTCTTTATCTCGCAAAAGTGGAAAAGAAAGGCAAAACGAAAGAAGAATTACATCAAGTAATTGAATGGCTAACTGGTTATGATAACGAAAGTCTTCAAAAACATATTGATGAAAAAGTAACTTTTGAAAAATTCTTTAAAAATGCTACAATAAATCCTAACGCTCATCTCATAACTGGTGTAATCTGTGGGTATCGAGTTGAAGAAATTGCAAATCCATTAACACAGCAGGTAAGATATTTAGACAAATTAGTAAATGAATTAGCAAAAGGAAAGACTTTAGATAAAATTTTAAGAAAGTAAACAATGTAACAACTTAAAACAATTAAAATTATGGCACTTATCAATCCACACATTAACTTCAACGGAAATGCCGAAGAAGCATTCAATTTTTACAAATCAGTATTTGGCGGAGAGTTCGCAAAGATTATGCGTTTCAAAGACTTGGCAAGTACTGAATTTCCTGTCGCAGAAAATGAAGCGAATAAATTAATGCACATTGCTTTGCCTATTGGAAAAAACATTTTAATGGGCAATGACGTTCCAGAAAGTATGGGTTCAGTAAATGAAAATGAAAACAGATCTAAAATAGCTATCAGCGCAGAAAGTCGTGAAGAAGCCGACAAGTTATTTAGCGGACTTTCAGCAGGTGGAAATATTGAAGTGCCTATTGGCGACAGTCCTTGGGCTTCCTATTTTGGGATGTTTAGAGACAAATTCGGTATTGAATGGATGGTGGATTTTGACCCAAAATATAACGGAAAAGTATAAATGAATTATCACTTTAGAAAAGCGGAACTATCTGAAATAGCTCAAATATGGAAAATACTCCAACAAGCTATCGTTCGAAGAAAAGAAGACGGCAGTGATCAATGGCAGGACGGTTATCCAAATCCGGAGGTCGTACAAAAAGACATTGAAAAAGGGGAAGGCTTTGTTTTGGTTGAAGGAGAAACTATCATCGGTTACAGTGCTGTACTAATCAATGACGAACCTGCTTATGAAAAAATTGAAGGCAACTGGCTAACGAATGATAATTTTGTTGTCATTCACCGCGTAGCAATTTCTGAAAAATATTTAGGTAAAGGTTCGGCTAAAATGATTATCAAATTCATAGAAGACTTCGCATTAAGCAACAACATATATAGCGTAAAAGCAGACACCAATTTTGACAACATTGCCATGATGAAAATTTTTGAAAATTTGGGTTATACGTATTGTGGCGAAGTTTTTTTCAGAGGAAGCCCTAGAAAAGCTTATGAGAAAGTGTTGGTAAAATCTTTCTAAAATTTGTTATTTAAACTCTGCTAAACATTTTGAAGAAAAAAACACTACTTTTAATTTCATAAAAAGATATTACTATGAAATGGAAATTAACCTTTTACCTCCTACTTGCCATCAGTCTTACAGGATACAGTCAAAAGAAAGAGGAATCAGAATTGATTAAAAAACTGTTAGAAAAAGAGTCGGCCACTTGGAGGGCTAGGGACAGTAAAGGTCATAGTGACTGCTGGTATATCCAGCCGTACAGCCGAATTTTAGTTTCTACACCAAAAGGCGAAACATTTGATGTTCCTCCAGCAGCAATGATCAACACCAGCCCGGAAGCAATGGGAAATGGTGGTTTTGCAGTAAACAGCAATTATAAAATGAGCATTAATGGCAAAACGGCTTGGGTAAGTCATGATGAAGAATCTACAGCTAAAGATGGCAAGAAAACATTCTCTTATGAAATTCGGCTTTTAGAGAAAATTAAAAACAAATGGAAATTAGTGGGGCAATCAATTCATATTTATAAATCGGAATAAACAATCCTTTTGTGCATTTGCAATACTAATTAAAAACGCCCCTTAGTTCTAAAATAATAGAATTAAGGAGCGTTTCTTTTTTACTGCTAAACACCTACTCCGCCATCTCCGTTTCAAATTCCATATGATCTACTATTTCTGCAGATTCCGGTTTTGAAGCTTTAAGCGCATTGAACCTTTCTAATTGTTCTGTTTCCCCTTCTTCCCCACTGAAATAAGGAAAAACGTCCATAATAGGTGATTCTGATACAGCAGGAATCGTATAGTCTCCCATGGTTCCTTTCATTACGCCTATGGTGTTATCATAAGCTTCTTTTACATCATTAGCCTGCACTAATAAATACATATTGGTCTTGCGTTCTTTGCCACTTTCTTCGTCATACGCCAATAATGAAACTTTGGATCTAAACCAACGATCCGCATTTTCAAAAGGATGAATCTCTGCATAATTAGCCACTTTTATATTCGTGATTTTAAATTCTTCACTTATATACGCCGACATCTCTTCATTAATTCTACTTTCTGCTTCGGTGTAGGATAAAGCGTCTACCAAGTATGGTTCATTCGCAATTTTTTGTGCTCCAGTTTCGTCTGTTTTTCTATATTTTACTTTGCATTCGTACCAAATTGTGCTCATATCTAATTTTTTTTAAGGAGGTCAAAGATAGATTTTAAAGAAAAAAAAGAACACAATTAATAAAATAGATATCCACAATTTTGAAGCAAGGTCAGCAGACTCCTTTATTTACCTTCGTGCTATATTGAAAACATATTTATATAAATTTATTTTAACACAATTAACCGCTATAATACCTTGTTAAAATTAAGTTAAATAAAAATTAAACAAGTGTTTAATTTAAACAGTTGTTTAATTTTGCATCGAATTAAAAACAGAAGAATTGAAAAGCAATTTTAACGATAAACAAATTATAATTCTGGAAGTAGCCGAAACGCTATTTGCAGAAAAAGGATTTGAAGGTACTTCGATACGAAATATTGCTAAAGAAGCCAAGATAAACATTGCGATGGTTTCTTATTATTTTGGTTCTAAAGAAAAACTGCTGGAATCACTTATACTCTATAGAACTTCCGACTTAAAAATACAGTTGGATAATTTAATAATCGAAGACCTCGAACCTATCGAGAAAATAAATAAATTGATTGAGCTTTACATCAATCGCATCAATTGCAATAAAGGTATTTACAGAATTTTACACTTCGAATTTACCTCTAAAAAAGGAGATTCAAATCTTCAGGCTTTCTCGGAATTAAAAAAAGGAAACCTTAAATCCTTAGAATCCATTATTATAGAAGGTCAAACCAAAGGCATTTTTAGAAAAGATGTGATCATTCCTTTAATAACGCCAACAATTTTAGGTACTTTCTTTCATTTCCATATGAATAAAACTTTCTTTCAAAATTTACTAAATTTGAACACAGAAGATTTGTACAATAATTATATAAAAACCAATTTGACATTACACATTCAACAAACTATAAAAGCCCTTCTGATATATGAAAGTTAGTCAATTAATGCTCTTCGGGATTTTCTTTATAGGAACTTCTGCTGTAGAAGCACAAGAAAAAACGAGTTTAACACTCGATGAAGCCATCCATTTGGCTTGGAAAAACAGTAATGAGGTTAGCTTGGCCAACACTAAAGTGGCGACTAAAAAATACGAATTACAATCTACAAAAAACAATCAATATCCTGATTTGAAAGTTTCGGGACAATATCAAAGATTGGCAAAAGCGTCTATTGATCTAAAAATCAATAAAAGTGCTACTTCACAACCGCTTCCCGTTGTGGATCAATTGATGATTGGACAAGTTAACGCCAGCGTACCCGTTTTTGCAGGATTTAAAATCCAAAACAGCATCAAAGCTTACGAAAACTTATATCAGGCAGAAACAGCTACAGCCTCTCAAAAAAAGGAAGAAGTGGCTATGAAAGTGGTCAACCATTATGCCGATTTGTATAAAGCACAAAAAACATTGGAACTTTTGAAAGAAAATCAGAAAAGAGCGCAACAGCGAGCAACTGATTTTAGCGATTTAGAAAAAAATGGAATTATCCCCCGAAATGATTTATTAAAATCACAATTACAAGTATCTAAAATTCAGTTGTCAATAGATGAAGCAACTAAAAATTTAAATATTGTAAATTTTTATCTGGTTACCTTACTAAAATTGCCTGTTGGAACAAAACTAGAAATTAAAGAAAGTGATTTTGCCAACTTTCAAATGGATAATATTCCTACCAATGATGAGCCTGCACTACAAAATCGTAAAGATTTAGAAGCAGTCCGTTTTCAGGAAAAAGCAAGCCAAGCTAATGTTAAAATAGCAAGAAGCGCCTATTATCCTTCTATTGCAATCATTGGTGGTTATACTGCATTAGACCTGAAAAATGTAATAACTGTTCAAAACGCAATGAATATTGGTGTGGGTGTTTCTTATGATTTGAGTGCTATTCTAAAAAATGGAACCATGGTAAGAATAGCGGAAAGTAAAGTAATTGAAGTACAAAATTCTCAAGCTATGCTTACTGATTATATCAAATTGGAAGTTCAAAATGCTATAGAAGATTATGATTTGGCACTGAAACAAAATGTTGTTTATGCACAAGCTGTAGAACAATCCTCAGAAAATTACAGAATCATAAAAGACCAGTACGACAACGGTCTTTCGGATACCAATGATTTACTGGAAGCTGATGTAGAACAATTAGGTTCAAAAATCAATAAAGCATTAGCAAAAGCAAATATTATTCAAAAATATTACGAACTGCTTTCCGTTACCGGTCAGTTATCTCAATCATTCAATCTAGCAAAAATATAATCAAAACACATGGAAAAGAAAAAGACAAATACAAAATTTATTATTATCCTAGCGGTTTTGGTAGTATTAGGCGGAACTTATGGAATTTATAAATACATGCACTCTTTGGCTCATGAAGAAACAGACGATGCGCAAATAGAAAAAAACATGAATCCTATTATCCCTAAAGTTTCTGGGTATGTGGATAAAGTATATATCAAAGATAACGATTTTGTGAAGAAAGGTGATACCTTATTTACCATAGACAAGAGAGATTATCAGTTGAAAATAGACGAGGCAAATGCTTCATTTCTTGCTGCTGAAGGTAATTTTGAAGTTTCTAAAGCAGATATTGGTAGTGCTTTGGCTAATATTTCTGTATCTGATGCCAATGTATTATCTGCCGGAGGAAATATTCAATCCGCAAAAATTAGATTGGACCGAATCAATAGCGATTACATTCGATACAATAATCTGTACAAAAATCATTCGATTACAAGACAACAATACGAGCAAGCCTTGGCAGCAAAACTAGAAGCTGAAAATCAAGTGCGTATTTTGCAACAGCAAGAAAGAGCAAGTGCTTTTCAAAAATCAGTAATTGTGGCTAAATCTAAAGTTTCCACTAAACAGACTGATGTTGCTGCCGCCAATATCAAAAGAGCAAAAGCAATGCTTGACGCTGCTGAATTAAATTTGACTTATACTGTAATTACAGCTGCTATTGATGGCCAGGTTTCAAAAATTGATATTCAACCAGGGCAATTGGTACAACCAGGACAGTCTTTGTTTTATATTATCAATAATTCTAATGCTTGGGTAATTGCTAATTTCAAGGAAACGCAATTGAACAAAATGGTTATTGGACAAAAAGTAACTGTAAATGTAGACGCTTATCCTGACTATAATTTTGAAGGGTCGATCACGTCATTTTCGCCGGCAACAGGATCCCGTTTCTCTATTTTACCCCCAGATAATGCAACAGGGAATTTTGTAAAAACGATTCAAAGATTACCTGTAAAAATAAGCTTGAACAAATCTAACGATGTCGAGAAAATTAAATTATTGCGTCCGGGGATGAATGTTGATGTTGACGTACATATAAAATAAAATGGCAGTAGTAGAAGACGATTTAGTAGAATATGGCTATAGAAGGGTTATTATTACGATAACAGCTGTACTTTGTGCATTGCTGGAAATCGTGGATACCACTATTGTGAATGTAGCTTTAACTAACATGAGAGGAAGCCTGGGTGCGACCTTGAATGATGTGGCGTGGGTAATTACGGCTTATGCTATTGCAAACGTAATTGTCATTCCCATGACGAGTTGGCTTTCGCAACAATTTGGCCGAAAGAATTACTTCGTGGTTTCCATTATCATTTTTACTGTTGCCTCCTTTATGTGTGGGAACTCCGATAATATTTGGGAACTCATTGTGTTCCGATTTATACAAGGACTTGGTGGTGGTGCTTTATTGGTTACCGCACAAACGATTATCACCGAGAGCTATCCTATTGCAAAACGTGGAATGGCGCAGGCAATTTACGGAATGGGTGTGATTGTGGGTCCTACTTTAGGTCCGCCGTTAGGAGGTTATTTGGTCGATCATTTTTCTTGGCCTTACATTTTTTATATTAATATACCTCTTGGTATTATAGCCGCTATATTAGCATTTACTTTTGTACGAAGTCCACAATACGGTGAAAAATTAAAAGTCAACCAAGTCGATTGGTGGGGTATTTTTCTTTTATCCGCTTTTATAGGTTCGTTGCAATTTGTTTTGGAACATGGCCAACAAGATGATTGGTTCAACAACTCAACAATTGTAATTTTAAGTACAGTCTCTTTATTTGGATTAATCTTATTTGTATGGCGAGAATTAACCTATAAGCATCCCATTGTAAACTTAAGTGTTTTGAAAGATGGGAATCTTAGAATAGGAGTATTAATGTGTTTTATCTTGGGATTTGGACTTTATGGTTCGACTTTAATTATTCCAATTTATACGCAATCCATTTTAGGCTGGACAGCGACTGATGCAGGATTATTACTTATTCCGGGTTCAATTACTACTGCGTTTATGATGCCAATTATTGGGAAATTAATTCAGAGAGGAGTTCCCCAAGGATATATGGTGGGTGTTGGGTTTTTAGTTTTCTTTTTCTTCACTTTTATGATGCACAATAGAATGACCCCAAATACCGGCACTGAACATCTATTTTGGCCGTTGATCTTAAGAGGAATTGGATTAGGATTACTTTTTGTTCCCATAACTACTTTGTCACTTTCTACCCTGAAAGGGAAACATATTGGTGAAGGAGCGGCATTTACAGGAATGATGAGACAATTAGGTGGTTCTTTTGGTATTGCCATTATTACCACTTTTATCACAAGATTCAGTCAGAAACATCGTGTAGATTTAGTTTCTCATTTAGATGGCAGCAAATTTGAAGTACAACAACGTATCGCGATGCTACAAAAAGGTTTTATGTCTAAAGGATTCAGTAGTAATGTTGCACTAAAAAAAGCGTACCAGGCAATTGATTATTCGATAATGAAGCAAAGTACCGTTTTATCATACATGGATATTTTTCTTTATCTGGGAATTATGTTCCTATGTTGTATTCCGATTATATTTTTAATAAAAAAAGGAAAAAACAAAATCAATCCTGCGGATGCAATGCATTAATCTAAATAATTTTTTAAAACAAAAAATTGCCGATTTCCTGATAAAATCGGCATTTTTTTTTGTTTTATTTAATAGATTTTACCGCGTAAAAACCAAATGATTTTCCTTTGATAAATTAGCGTCAAACTGATAGCCTTCGTAATTGAAACCTTTTAAATCTTCTACGGTTTTAGCATCCGTATCAATAATATACCGCACCATCATTCCCCTAGCCTTCTTGGCAAAAAAACTGATTATTTTAAGTTTCCCATTTTTATAATCTTTGAATTCCGGGGTAATCACAGGAACTATCAAGGCTTTGACATCAATTACTGAAAAATACTCCGTACTGGCGAGATTGAGGAACAATTCTCCTTTTTTAAGTTCTTTATTCAATTCTTTTGTAACAGCAGTTTTCCAAAATTCATATAAATTTTTGCGCTCACCAATAGGTAGTTTTGTTCCCATTTCTAAGCGATAAGCTTGCATCAAATCTAATGGCTTTAGCAATCCATACAAACCTGACAATATTCTCAAACTGTCTTGTAACGCTTCTAATTTCTCGATTGGAATTGAATAGGCATCTAATCCGGTATACACATCCCCGTCAAAAGTAAAAACTGCTGGACGGGCATTTTCTGTAGTGAAAGGTGTTTTCCATTCTTGATTGCGTTTCCAATTCAAATCAGCAAGTTTATCCGAAATGCTCATTAAATCAGATAATTCAGCAGGCTTTTTTTCTTTTAAAACTTTGTGAACTTGTCTCGCTTCTTTTAGAAATAAAGGTTCAGTATACTTTGACGTAGGTAACTCTTTTTCGAAATTTAATGATTTGGCTGGCGATATAACAATTTTCATATTCAGATTCAATTTTAGTATCAGATTCAAAAGTACAAATTGAAAATAAGAAATGAGTCTGTACGAATTGATTTGTCTAATAATAGGATAGATAATATAAATCATTGCAAGTAAATTTTTACTATTTTTGATTGAAACAAACCAAAACCACTACAATTTATTATGTCTAAAATTGAAATTAAAAAAGCTTCTTTATCAGACCTTGAAGTATTACAAATTATAAGCATCCAAACCTTTTCTGAAACTTTTGCTGAAGTAAACACACCCGAAAACATTGAAAATTACAATCGGGAAAGTTTTAATTTGGAACAATTAACTTCGGAATTAACCAATCCAAAATCTCAATTTTTTATAGCATATTCCGATTCAGAACCCATTGGCTATTTAAAAATAAATTTTGGTAACGCACAAACCGAAATACTAAATGATGGTGCTTTAGAGATTCATAGAATATATGTTTCACAAGCTTTTCACGGAAAAAAAGTAGGTCAATTATTGCTCGATAAAGCAATCCAGATTGCACAACAAACCACTTCAGACTATATCTGGCTTGGCGTTTGGGAGGAAAATCACAGAGCATTGCAATTTTATACCAAAAATGGTTTCGTGGCCTTTGATAAACATGTTTTTATTCTTGGTGATGAAGAACAAACTGACCTATTAATGAAATTGGATGTAAATAAAATTCATAATGAAAAACACTAATTTCCCAGATATAAAAAAACCGGTTTCAATTCTTAATGCAGCCGTAATTGTAGCAGCTCTTGGCTATTTTGTTGATATTTATGATTTATTACTTTTTGGAATTGTTCGTACCGATAGTTTGAAAGATTTAGGAATCACGGGAGATGCTATTAGAAATCAAGGAGAATATTTGATTAGCATGCAAATGTTCGGGATGCTTTTTGGAGGGATTCTTTGGGGAATTTTAGGCGATAAAAAAGGGCGTATTTCTGTTTTGTTTGGTTCCATCTTAATTTATTCGGTGGCTAATATTGCTAACGGAATGGTAACTACTGTTGATGGATACGCCTTCTGGAGGTTGATTGCGGGAATTGGACTTGCTGGCGAATTAGGCGCAGGAATTACTTTGGTAACGGAAAGTTTACCTAAAGAAAAACGAGGATATGGAACGATGATTGTCGCTTCGGTAGGTGTTTCGGGAGCGGTAGCCGCTTACTTCGTCTATCAAATTTTTCAGGATTGGCGCTTGTGCTACTATGCCGGAGGAGTTTTGGGAATCCTATTACTCTTTTTAAGAATCAGCATTTCCGAATCAGGCATGTTCAAAAAAGTACAAGAAAGCGAGGAAAAGAAAGGTGATTTTTTGTCTTTATTTACCAATAAACAACGTTTTACAAAATACATTCAATGCATTCTTATCGGAATTCCATTGTGGTTTTTGGTTGGCGTATTGATTACTTTTTCACCTGAATTTGCCAAAGCATTAGGTGTTCAGGGTTTTGAAACTATTGCCGCAGGAAAAGCCATCGCATGGTGTTACGGTGGACTGGTTTTTGGAGATATTGCCAGTGGGTTGCTAAGTCAGTGGCTGAAAAGTCGAAAAAAAGTGATGTACTCGTTTCTTATTTTTAATTTAGTAATGATTTTTGTATACCTAAATGCTTTTGGAATTACAGCTTCTTCTTTCTATACGCTTTGTTTTATCATGGGATTCTCTGTAGGATATTGGGTGTTATTTGTAACCATTGCTGCAGAACAATTTGGAACCAATATTCGCGCAACAGTTACGACTACAGTTCCCAATTTTGTTCGAGGTTCATTGCCGCTGATTATTCTAATTTATGGGTTTTTCAGGGATACTGTTTTTGATGGAAATATTCTGCAATCGGCGATGATTGTGGGATCAATATTATCCGTAATTTCAATTTTGGCACTTTGGAAATTAAAAGAAACCTTTCATACCGATTTGAATTATTCAGAACAGGAATCTCCGGCTTTCCTTTAATTTTTTTAAATAATAACAATACACTTTACTTCTTAATTAATAGCGAAAAGCGCTTTCTTTTTAAAGTCTATTTGCCTTATTTTTGTATAAAACATTTCAAAAAATATGAAACAGGATGTAATTATTGTTGGAGGGGGACTCGCCGGATTATCAGCTGCAGTTTATTTGCATCGTCAAGGTAGAAAGGTATTAGTATTAGAAGCTAGTGAACGAGCAGGCGGAAGAATAAAAACTGATTCCCATGATGGTTTCCTTCTTGACAGAGGTTTTCAGGTCCTTTTGACTGCATATCCCGAGACAAAAGCATTACTTAATTACAACGCTTTAAACTTAAAGAAAATGTTGCCTGGAGCGACCGTACTGTATGATGGTGGCAGTTTTGAAATCGCAGATCCATTGCGAAGACCTTCGGCTGCATTAGCAACTCTATTTGCTCCCGTTGGTACGTTGAAAGACAAACTTAATACACTTTGGTTAAAAAATAAATTACAAAAATTGACCATTAAGGAAATTTTTGAACAACCCGAGCAAACAACCAGCAAGCAACTAGAAGATTATGGTTTTAGTCCAAAAATGATTCAGCGTTTTTATGCTCCTTTCCTTTCGGGTATTTTTCTGGAAAATGAGTTAAACACTTCTCGAAGAATGTTCGATTTTGTAATGAAAATGTTTTCTGATGGTGATGTGGCTGTTCCTGCTTTAGGAATGGAAGAAATACCAAAACAGTTAGTCGCTATGCTTCCAGAAGGCAGTATTCAATACAATACAAAAGTGGTTTCTATTGACGGGAATACGGTAACAACTGCCGACGGAAACGTCGTAGAAACCAACCAAATACTTTTGGCTACGACCGCAAATAACCTTACACAGCAATTCTTCCCGAAACAAAAAATGACGTCGCATCAAGTAACAAATATCTATTTCGTAGCAAACGAAACTCCAACTAAAAAAGCGGTTGTCATTTTGAATGCTTCGACCAAAAAGAAATGGGTGAATAATTTGACTGTAATGTCTAATGTTTCTAATGCTTATGCTCCAAAAGGGAAAGTGCTTATTTCCGTTTCCTATAATGGAATCACAACTGTTGATGATGCTACTTTGGCCGAAAACATAAAACAAGAATTGAAACAATGGTACGGTCAAAAAGTAACTTCGTGGAAAATGCTGAAAGCGTATCGCATTGAATATGCGTTGCCGAGTCAGGAAAGTGTAAGGAACGAAATTGACGCTTCTGAAATAAAAATCTCTGATTCGCTATTTATTTGTGGAGACCACTTGCTGAATGGTTCTATAAACGCCGCCTTAAAAACCGGTCGATTAGCAGCAGAATTGATGAAATTATAATTTGTATAATTCTTTAAAACTTGAAGGATCTCATATTGGATATTTTGTTCAGATTTTAATTCAAAAAAAATCCGAGGAAATAGAACGCTTCCTATTTCGCACAGACTGGAAAATATTTTTTTTAATCACGACTCAATTTGGCAAAAATTAATGTCGCTGTTTCAAAATATAAGAGTTTATGTCCTAAATTTTTAAATTCAAGCAAAAATATTCATCTTTGTGTAATTTTAATTTTTTTAAATTAAGAAAATAAAGAACAAACCACTTTTGGTCATCGCGAACAATTCCTTCTATAAAAAATATTCTATGAAATTATTTCTCACCTTTTTTCTTTCCATTTTATTAAATGTTGGTTATTCACAATCCGCCAATACCTATTTTGAAAAGATTAGAGACAATGAAGCGGCTTTGACTGCTTTCTTTTCTCAAATGCCAAAAGGAGGCGATTTGCACCACCACTATTCCGGATCAATTTACGCTGAACCTTTATTAGCGCATGCCATTGCAGATAATTTTTATCTCAACACCGAAACAATGGATGTTTTAAAAGAAAAACCATCAACTGGAAGCTGGGAACAATTTTCGACCTTAAAAAGAAATGGAACGTTAGACGTTTACAAACAAAAAATCATGCAAAAATGGTCTGTTAAAGACTATAATCATGTTGATTATCCATCGGATAAGTTGTTTTTTGAATCTTTTATGAAGTTTGAGCCAGCCCTTAAAGGGAATTTTGGGCAAGGATTATTGGAACTCAAAAACAGAGCCATTACTGAAAATGTAAGTTATATTGAAACCCAATTATCTACGATTCCTTGTTCTATGAATACGGATGATTTGACAAAATTCAATGCGCAATTGCGACAATTAGCGAAGGTAAAAGACGAAAAAGGAATTCTGCAGTCTTTGGATTCCGTTTACAATGCCTTTCAGCGAAAGAATGCAAAATCATACGCTACCGATTTCAATACTAATTTTGTAGCCAAACTTCACAATGACCTTAAGATTGATGATAAAAGTTTCACGATGCGCTATCAAAATTTCGTCTTGCGTTTTATGGAACCTGTTGATTTATTTAAAAATCTGGTGATTGCATTTATCTCGGCTGAAAACAGCCCGCTTATGGCCGGCGTAAACATTGTTTCTCCAGAAGATGGCGAAACCTCCATGAAAGATTACTGGCTGCACATGGTCATGTTTGAATACTGCCATTCCCGTTTTGCAAATGTAAAATACACGCTACATGCCGGTGAACTTACTTTGGGATTAGTGCAACCGGAAGACCTGACTTGGCATATAAATGCTGCTGTTCATATTGCCGGAGCCAATCGAATCGGTCATGGCGTTGATATGGCCTACGAGAAAGATTCGTATGATTTAATGCGATATATGTCTAAAAAAGACATACCAATTGAAATAAACTTAGTGAGCAATGAGTTCATTTTAAAGGTTAAAGAAAACCGTCATCCTTTGTCATTGTACAAGGAGTTTGGAGTTCCAATAGTGATTAGTACCGATGATGCGGGAATACTACGAACCAATTTGACTGAGCAGTATGTGCTTTTAGCTAAAAGATACAAAAACATCACTTATGCGGATATCAAACAATTTGTTTACAATAGCATCACTTACAGTTTCATTCAAGAGAATTCAGTAAAGAAAGAGTTACTAAAAAATTTAGATTCCAGATTTAAAACTTTCGAATCTCATTTTCCAAAAAAATAAATAGTTCCCCATAATTATTTTACAAATGCAATAATAAGCCTCAACTCGGGGCTTATTATATTTTCCGTTCACTATTAAAATAAAAATAAAATTTCGTTTTTTAAAACTTTTATTTTATTATATTTGACACTACCTACTTAACTACATGATAGTTACATTTCATAATAAATCCCAATAATTTAGAATTTCGAAGTTTTAATTGTTTGGTAACAAGATAAATTATTGAAAATGAGTAGAGCTTTACTTTGGTATTTACGAAGACATCCATTATTATTTAAAATCCGATTTAAATTGATATCTAAGAACGTCTCGAGTGATCGCGCTGATAGTTTTTGCTATAATGGATTAAATAAGAAAAAGGATATTCCCGCTATTTATTATCAACTAAACAATATCATTTTAGCCAAAAAGAAAGCTCCATTAAGCGATATCGAAAAGGTAAAAAAAATAGCAAAATGGCTACGAAATAATATTAAAGGCGGACCTGGACTGGGTAAATCTTCTGAAAATGCGCTACGCAAAATGATTAAAGGCGAAGGAGGAGTTTGCAGTGATTTCTCACAAATTTTTAATAACTTCTGCGTCATAAATGATTTAAAAGTGAAAGAATGGGGACTAAAAATTAATACCGGAAAACCAAGCCTTTTAGGTGGGCATTCTTTCAACGAAGTGTATTGTAAAGAATTTCAAAAGTGGATTATTATTGATGTATCCAAATCTATTTTTTTTTATCACATCAGTCCAAAACTGCCCTTATCCGTTTGTGAATTAATTCATTTAAAACAAGAAAATAAAGAAATCTATTATTCTAAATTCAACAAAAATTTCACAATAGACAAAGAAAACATAAATGACTTATATCTTATTTCTAAATCCTCTCCTTTTATAATAACGAACTATCGCAACAAAACCTATGACTATTATTTAGACAAACTGGGATTTCTTCCGGAGTCAATTATTCATGGTTTAGTATATCTCACCGGAAATAGTTATGCTTATGAGTTTCCCAAATACAACTAAATAGATCGGTACTCAATTCAATTTGATTATATTTGGAATACAAAATTATTTACAACTACTCATGGCCATTGCGAGACCTCTCTTTAGAATTTTTGATTACGTAAAAGCCAAAGAATTTTACATCGATTGGCTTGGATTTACAATTGACTGGGAGAATAAACCAGACAACTCTCCTATCTATTTGCAAATATCCCTTGAAGGAATCGTTATTCATTTAACAGAACATCACGGCGATTGCAGTCCCGGAGCACGGATTCATATTGAGAACTTCAACAATCTTGCAGCCTATCACGAAAAGCTGCTCTCC
This sequence comes from Flavobacterium zhoui, assembly GCF_042787235.1. NCBI lineage: Bacteria > Pseudomonadati > Bacteroidota > Flavobacteriia > Flavobacteriales > Flavobacteriaceae > Flavobacterium > Flavobacterium zhoui. The sequence continues at coordinate 257,778 of NZ_JBHZPY010000002.1, read as the reverse complement.
AAAAACTACAAATTCAACATACCCAGTTTAGACAACGCTTCGTGGAGCCCAAAGATTATATGCATGGAAGCAATTGATCCTTTTGGAAACCGACTAACTTTTACGGAGGAAATATAAAAACACAAAAAACACACAATGATTCAAAATAATTCTCGTAAAATACAAGTCCTATTATTTGTTTTATCGTTACTTTCATGGAATGGTTATGCTCAAAAAAATATTTCAAAAATAGCCTTTGGATCTTGTGCAAATCAAAGTGATCGGTTACCTATTTTTGATATTGTGGTAAAACACAAACCTGATTTATTCGTGTTCCTTGGCGACAACATATACGGCGACACGGACAATATGAATACACTGCAATCCAAATACGATAGAATGGCTTCTAAGCCTACATTTCAAAATTTGAAAAACAATGTACCTATAATTGCAACTTGGGACGATCACGATTACGGACAAAATGATGCTGGCAGGCATTATCCTAAAAAAGCAGCATCGAAAGAAATTTTCCTGAAGTTTTTTAATGAACCTGAAAAATCAGAAAGACGAAAACACGAAGGTGTTTACACTTCCTATATGTATGAAAACAAAGGAAAAAAAGTGCAGATTATCTTGCTGGACAATCGCACTTTCAGAGACAATTACAAGAAATACAACGGTGAAGTCGCAAGTGATAAAAGGTATTTTTACAGCTTAGATTATGCGCCACAACAAAATCCGGACTCCACTTATTTAGGAGCGGCACAATGGAAATGGCTGGAAGAAGAATTAAAGAAACCTGCTGACTTACGACTGATTGGCTCGGGTTCGCAGTTTGGGATTGAATACAACGGCTATGAAGGCTGGGCTAATTTTCCGCTAGAGCAAAAAAGGTTCTTAGATTTAATCAAAAAAACGAAAGCAAACGGCGTTTTGTTTTTAAGCGGAGACGTGCATTATGCCGAAATCTCTAAACTTACCGACCCTGGATTATATCCTATTTACGACTTTACTTCCAGCGGACTTTCCTCGACTTGGCATTTTGCAACACCAAACAAAAACAGGATTGAAGGCCCTATTATGGAAAACCATTTTGGCTTATTAACTATAGAATGGAAAAAGAAAATCCCAGAAATAAAAATGGAAATTTGGGATATCAATGACAATCAGCGCGCGGAATACACGATTGGCTTGGATGAAATTAGGTTTAAGAAGTAGTTTTTTGTGAGAATAAATTATTATTAAAACCTCATTAAGTGATAGTAGTCTAATGCTATTTGCTTTACGCAAAAATCAACATCCAAATCTCAATCTTAAGCATTATTTCTTCACAAAACACGTATTGCTTTTACGAATCTACGCGTATATCCCGGCTTTTTCAGACTTGTAATAATCACTTTCATTTCACGACCTGAGGACGAGTGTATAAAATCACTTTCCATTCCGTTTGGATTTGTAACTATGCCTATATGGCCAATAACGTTTCTAGTAGGACTCAAAAACAACAGAATATCTCCTTTTTTCACACTGCCAATCGGGATTTCTTTCCCAAAATTCTTAAATTCTGAAGAGCTTCTTGGCACCTGAATTTTAAAATGATTGAAAACATAGTAAACAAAACCTGAACAGTCAAATCCTTTCTTGCTGGAGCCGGCTGCAACATAAGGCGTTCCTAATAAACTCATTCCAAAGCTCACAATCTTATCTCCACAGTACACATCACTTTCAGTTGGAACTATCACTGTGTCTTTGACTGTAGTTGCATTCTCATGTGGTAAAAAGGTAGCTGCTCTCGATGAACCATACGCAACGCTGCATAAAATAAGAAGGGATAAAACAGTGATAGTCTCAGGTTTTAAGAAATTTATCTTTTTAAATGTCATAATAGTAGAATTAAATTAACACACTTCATGTTTATAAAACGGGTGCATATGTATGTTGTTTTCACAATTGAATAAGTTTGATTATCAGAATGCTATCTAACTTGCCCTTTACAAATCTAACTGATTTATATGATTTAAAGTAAGAGGGGCCGAAAAACCCAGGAAATCAACTACATATAATAAACATACCACAAACTAAACTTCCCAATCTGACAATCGTAAGGACACAAAAATTGGATAGGATATCAAACACAAATTTCACTAATTTCCACAAATTAATTCGTGGAAATTCGTGAAATTCGTGTTTAACTTTTTAATACTGGCTTAAAAATCAGTTAAATCTCTTTAATCAGTATTATCTGTGTCGCAGTTTAAACTTGTGACCAAACGAATAGGCCACAAAGCGGATTTTTATAATTTAACTTTCTTCTTCCGTGCCATGGGATTTCGAATATCCTCGCCATTTCTCGATACAATCCTGAAAATCCTGCGGAAGTTCCGTATCAAAACGCCTCATTTCTCCTGTTGTAGGATGCACAAAGCCCAAAGTTTTGGCGTGCAATGCTTGACGTGGTAATGCCTTAAAGCAATTTTCTATAAACTGTTTGTATTTGGTAAACGTCGTTCCTTTCAAAATCAAGTGACCGCCATAACGCTCGTCATTAAACAAAGTGTGACCAATATGTTTTAAGTGAACACGTATTTGGTGCGTTCTACCGGTTTCAAGTTGGCATGAAATTAAAGTCACATAACCAAAACGCTCTAGCACTTTATAATGTGTCACAGCAGGTTTTCCTATTTCTGGATCAGCAAAAACCGCCATTTGCATTCGGTCTTTTACGTGGCGAGCCACATTTCCTTCAATCGTACCTTGATCAGCAATTACATTTCCCCAAACCAAAGCGATATATTCCCTTTCTGAAGTTTTAGCTTCAAATTGTTTGGCAAGATGCGTCATCGCCGCTTCGGTTTTGGCAATCACCAATAAACCAGAAGTGTCTTTGTCAATTCTATGAACGAGACCTGGACGTTCGCTGCTGTTCATTGGCAAATTATCGAAATGATACGCCAAAGCATGCACTAAAGTCCCTGTATAATTACCATGTCCGGGATGAACCACCATTCCTGGCTCTTTGTTTATCAACAACAACGCTTCGTCCTCATAAACAATATCAAGCGGGATGTTCTCCGGGATAATATGATTTTCAAACGGTGGATGCGATAACATTACGCGCAACACATCATTGGCTTTTACTTTGTAATTTGACCTAACAATAACGTCATTTACAAAAATATTTCCTTCGGTGGCTGCTGTTTGTATTTTATTCCGAGTCGCATTTTGTATTAAACTCATCAGGTATTTATCAATTCGCAAAGACGCTTGGCCTTTAGGAACTTCAAATCTAAAATGTTCAAATAACTCCTCTTCTAAATCTATTGTTTCTATATTACTGTTCATTTGCTGGTACTTGTTCTTCTACTGGTTTTGCTACACTATCTACTACACTTTCATCTACATAACTCGCTTTTCCATCTCCTAAAACCAAATCAATTTTAGACGATTTCAATACTCTGTCTCCCACTTTCAAGTTTCTTCCCTTGTAACGCATTTCCAGAACCATATCTTTTCCTAGATTCGGAATATAAGTAATCGTTCCTTCTTCAAGTCCCAATGCTTTCAAAGTTGGAACCGCTTCACGGTATGTTTTTTCAATTAAATCCGGAATTTTTACGGATGAAAACCCTGATGCATTAATTTTGATATATACTTTTCTACCCACTTTTACTTTAGCGCCTGGCAAAGGATCCTGCTCTACCACACTAAACTTAGGAAATTCATTTCTAAAATCTACGCTATCCAATAGCACATAATCTAAATCAAGCGCATCAAGCTTCTCCTCCACCTGTTCCACAGTCAATTTTCTCAAATCCGGCACCGTTATCTCATGACCATGATCAGTCGTAAAAGTTAACCAATGCATAAACAAATAGCCCAAAACGGCAATAATAGCAAGAGCAGATAATGCTTGTAGAAAAAATACACGGCTTGTAAGATACTTACGTAAACTCATAAATTTATTTTTATATGTGGCAAAGATAAACCTATTTCGTTTCAAAAAAAATGATAATTTTGTTTAATAATATATGTGATTCATTTGTAATCCTGAGCGTAGTCGAAGTATGGAGCCATTTCCCGCTATTCGTTGCAATCTTTTTATCCGCCGAAAAGGCGTACAAAAAGGATTTACACTGCTATCGGGGCTAAAAACAAATAGCATTCAATAAAACTGTTCTTATACCAATTCTAAAATAATCCGTTTTCTTAACCCGCTCCTTTGGAAAGGACTGAGTAGAGGATAAACTTAAACTACAACAATGAAAAACATTGCTATTATTATGGGCGGCTATTCCAGCGAGTACAAAATCTCACTAATTAGCGGAAACGTCGTATATCAATTTCTGGACAGAAATAAATTCAACGGATTCCAAATCCATATTTTCAAGGAAAAATGGGTTTATGTAGATGTTAATAATGTTGAATTTCCTATTGATAAAAATGATTTTTCAGTAACAGTAGACGAAGCTAAAATCACTTTCGACTGTGTTTTTAATGCGATCCACGGCACTCCGGGCGAAGACGGATTAATGCAAGCGTATTTAGAATTGCTAAATATTCCACAAACATCATGTGATTATTATCAAGCCGCATTAACTTTTAACAAACGTGATTTACTATCTGTCTTAAAACCATACGGAATCAAAACAGCTATATCCTATTATTTAAATAAAGGTGATAGCATCAATACTAAAGAAATTGTAGCCAAAGTAGGTTTGCCTTGTTTTGTAAAACCGAATAAAGCCGGTTCCAGCTTCGGGATTTCAAAAGTTAAAACGGCTGCCGAATTGCCTATCGCAATCGAAATTGCCTACAAAGAAGACAACGAAATCATCATAGAAAGTTTCCTTGATGGTACTGAAGTTTCCGTCGGAGTCATTAATTACAAAGGAACGGTAACCGTTTTACCCATAACCGAAATAGTTTCAGACAATGATTTCTTCGATTATGAAGCCAAATATTTGGGTAAATCACAGGAAATTACACCCGCGAGAATCTCGGATGAAATGACCCAAAAAGTCAGCGAAATAGCCAAACGTGCTTACGAAGTGCTAAAAATGAAAGGCTTCTCCAGAAGTGAGTTTATCATCGTAAACGGTGAACCGCACATGCTCGAGATGAACACTATTCCCGGGCTTACTACTGAAAGCCTTATTCCGCAACAAGCCAAGGCTGCCGGAATTTCATTGGAAGATTTGTTTTCTAATGCGATAGAATTGGCTTTAGTATAGATACTAAGAAAGTAAGTTTCTAAGGTGCTAAGACCTCAGAACCTTAGTAACTCAGAACCTTAGAACCTCATATAAAACAAATGAAAAAAGCCATATTTCCTGGATCATTTGATCCCATTACCTTAGGTCATGAAGACATCATCAAAAGAAGCATTTCGTTATTTGATGAAATCGTAATTGCGATTGGTATCAATGCTGAAAAAAAATACATGTTTCCCTTAGAAGAAAGAAAACGTTTTATCGAAGAAACATTCAAAAACGAACCTAAAGTTTCGGTTATAACTTATGAAGGTTTAACGATTGATTTGTGTCATAAAATAAAAGCGGACTTCATACTTCGTGGTTTACGCAATCCCGCCGATTTCGAATTTGAAAAAGCCATTGCTCACACCAATCGACGTTTGTCAAAAATAGAAACCGTATTTTTATTGACTGCTGCAAGTACTTCTTACATCAGTTCCAGTATTGTGAGAGATGTAATTCGCAATGGCGGACAATACGAAATGCTGGTTCCAGATGCAGTAAGAGTGAAAGATGTATATTTATAAAATACAAAAGAAACACAATCCTAACTTAAATATAAATTTGTAAAAAGTGCTATTTAGCCGTATTTTTGACAGAAATAAAAGCCATTAGACATGAGTGTAGAAAGAGAATTAAATAAACGCAGCGGATCAAAATGTGAACTTTGTGGAGCAACTGAAAACCTAAAAGTGTATGAAGTGCTCCCAACAAAAAAGGGAGGAATAGATGAAAGTATATTGGCTTGCAGCACCTGTATTGACCAAATAGAAAATGCAGGACATGAAGATTTAAACCACTGGAGATGTCTAAACGACAGTATGTGGAGCGAACATACTCCAGTACAAGTTGTTTCTTGGAGAATGTTAAGCCGTTTACGTAAAAATGGTTGGCCGCAAGAATTGTTGGAGCAAATGTATTTAGACGAAGATACTTTAGTCTGGGCTCAAGCAACTGGTGAAGGAGAAGATGATGAGAATAAAATTATACACCGTGACAGCAATGGAGTAATTCTAGAACACGGTGATTCAGTAGTTTTAATCAAAGATTTAAAAGTAAAAGGATCAAGCATGGTTGCTAAACAGGGAACTGCAGTGCGTAATATACGATTAGATCACGAAAATGCTGAATATATCGAAGGAAAAGTAGATGGTCAGACTATTGTAATTATTACACAATACGTGAAAAAGATATAGTCATCATTGGTCATTGGTCCTTATAGCAAAAAATCGTTTATAGTAAATCAAATTTACTATAAACGATTTTTTTATTGTTAGAATGTTTTTTCTGTTCACTAAAAACTGAACACTGATCACTGAATACTAATTATTCTTCTTCTTTCTTAATCACTTTTCGGGCCACTTCAATTTTGAACTTCTTGCCTTTCATTTTTTCATCTTTAATGGCATGGAGTAACTCTTTTACTTTATTGAATTTCACGGCAGCAAAAGAGATAAAATCTTTCACTTCAATCAATCCTAAATCGCCTTTTTCCAGTTTTCCTTTTTGAGAAAAGAAACCTACGATATCAATTTTATTCAGTTTATTTTTCTTTCCGCCACTGATGTATATCGTTTGAAATTCAGGTGGTTTTGGCAATGAAGTAGAATTTTCCACTTTCAAAGCTTCCATACCATAATCAATATAATCCATCTTTTTCTCGCTTTCGTGGGCAATGATGTAAGCGGTTCCAGAAGCTAGCATACGCGCCGTTCTACCGTTTCTATGCGTGAATTCGTCTTCTTTGGATGGCAAATGATAGTGAATAACGTGATTCATTTCAGGAATATCGAGTCCACGAGCAGCTAAATCTGTTGTCACTAAATAACTAACGCTACCGTTACGAAACTGGATTAAAGCGCGTTCTCTTTCGTCCTGATCCATTCCTCCGTGATAATAGGTAGAATAAATTCCTTTTTCGTTCAATGTATCGCTGATACGTTCGGCCGCATCACGATGATTGCAAAAAACAATAGCCGATTGCGATTTCAAAGAACAAATCAAGTTGAACAAACTTCCTATTTTGTCTTTTTCTTTCGAAACCACCATTTTCATGGACAGGTTCGATTCTTCTACATTTTCTGGAATAAAATCCAGAATCGTTGGATTTACCACTCTGGTATATCTCGGAATCTCAATATCAGAAGTAGCTGAAACCAAAACACGTTTGTTCAATTTCGTTAATTTTCCAATGATAAACGACATTTGTTCATGGAAACCCAATTGCAGTGATTTATCAAATTCATCCAGAATCAAAGTTTGTATTTTATCAGTGCGGAAAGTTCCTCTGTCAATATGATCAGCAATTCTCCCTGGCGTTCCTATTAAAACGGCTGGTGGATTACTTAAATTCTTTATTTCAGTATCAATGGAATGCCCGCCATAGCACACATTTACTTTATAATCAGTTCCCATTTTTTTCCAAACTTGTTCAATCTGTAATCCTAATTCACGAGAGGGAACTAAAATTAAACATTGAACCGATTGAAATTCAGGTTGTAACATTTCTAAAATAGGCAATAAAAAAGCCAAGGTTTTACCAGATCCTGTAGGCGAAAGCAACAAAACATTATTATCATTTAAGATGGCATCTTGGGCTACTTCCTGCATTTCGTTTAGGCTTTCAATACCTAAATTTAAAAGTATATTATTGGAATGGTGTTTCTTATTCATTTTTTCAATTTGGGCAAAGGTAATTTATAATTTTGAGTTATGAATTTTCATTTATACTATTATTTTTATTGAAATTGGTATTGACAGAGGCATCGAAAATATAGTATATTTGGTTTCCGTTTATAAAACTAAGCTATGAGATTTTTCACTATTCCATTTTTGTTTCTTACCATTTCCCTATTTGCACAAAACACCCATAAATACGATACTTTTTTCGAAAAAGGAAACGGAAACCAATCGGCTACCTATCAAGAAACGATCGCGTATTACAAACTTTTGGCCAATGATTTCCCCACCATAAAGATGCAGGAAATGGGCTTGACTGACAGTGGAGAACGGTTGCACATAGTGACTTTCAACCCTGAAAAACAATTTGATTTTGAAGAAATTCAAAAAAATAAAGTAGTGCTTCTGATTAATAACGGTATTCATGCCGGTGAACCGGACGGAATTGATGCAAGCATGCAGTTGTTTCGGGATTTGGCGTTGGGAAAAATAAAAATGCCAAAAAACACGGTCATCGTTTGTATTCCCATTTATAACATTGGCGGAGCTTTAAATAGAAATTCTACTTCAAGAGCCAATCAGGACGGCCCTGAAGAATATGGTTTTCGCGGCAACGCCAGAAACTATGATTTGAATCGAGATTTGATTAAATCAGATACACGAAACACAAAAAGTTTTGTAGAAATTTTTCATAAAATAAATGCAGATGTTTTTATTGATAATCATGTAAGTAATGGCTCAGATTATCAATACAAACTAACTTATATCATGACACAACACAATAAATTAGGCACTGTTTTGGGTCATTTCTTAAATACTGAAATGATGCCTGCGTTAGTCAAAGACTTGCAAAAAAAGAAAATAGAAATGACACCTTATGTTAATTCTTTTGCTGACACGCCAGACAAAGGTTTTGGTCAGTTTTTTGAAAGTCCACGATTTGCAACCGGTTACACTTCCCTGTTCAATACTATTGGCTTTGTGGTAGAAACTCACATGTTGAAAAAATATGCGGAACGGGTGAAAGTAACTTACGAATACATGAGATCTGCTATTGATTACACGGATGCGAATTTTCAAAAAATCAAACAACTGCGTTTGCAAAATGAAGAGCAATACCGGCCTAAAAAATCGTACACTATCAAATGGGAATTAGACAGTACCAAAACGATTCCTTTTTCTTTTTTGGGATATGAAGCAATTTATAAAAAAAGTGATGTGACATCCGGAAATCGATTGTTTTATGACCGAACAAAACCATACAAAAAGTACATTCCGTACATCAAGGAATTTAAATCTGTAAAAGAGGTAATTATCCCTACAGCCTATATTATCCCTAAAGGTTTCTGGCCCGTAATCGACTTATTAAAGACTAATACAATTACGTATAACCAACTTAAAAATGACACCATAATAGCAGTTGAAAGTTATAAAATTGCAGATTTCAAAACGACAACATCAGCTTACGAAGGTCATTATTTACATCGGAATACAAAAGTGAGTTCTAAAATAGAAAAAGTGGCTTTCGCCAAAGGGGATTATATTATTCCAACACAACAAAAGGGAATCAAATACTTATTGGAAACTCTGGAGCCCGAAGGAATTGATTCTTTTTTTAATTGGAATTTTTTTGATACGATGCTACAGCAAAAGGAAGGATATTCAGACTATGTTTTTGAAGACACTGCGACGAAAATTCTAAAAGAAAATCCAATGCTAAAAGCACAACTTGAACACCAAAAACATACTGACAATTCCCTTATCAATAAACCTGAAGCACAACTGGACTGGGTTTATAAGCATTCCATTTATTATGAACCCGCCCATTTACAATATCCCGTTTACCGTATTTTAGAATAAAAACAAACTCCTATTGGACCGTTTATTAAACATGAATTTCACGAATTTGCACAAATTTATTCGTGCGAATTCGTGAAATTCGTGTTTAACTTTAAATATCTACTTACAAAGCAATGCAAAACTGTTTAATCAGTATTATTGGTGTCCAGAGCGTAACTATTATCTCAGGAGTTTTTCTTCTTCAAATAATAATTTTATGTTTTCATAGGAGTTTTTTAAAGCCTCCGGGATTTGATCTGGATTCAACCACGCCACTTTTTCGATTCCTTCTTCTAATTGTCCCTGAGGCGTGCCTTCAAAATCAGAATGCATTTCGAACCAATGCGTAATTTTCAGTTTATATTTTCCATTACGTCTAAAAACGTGATAGGTTTTTTGCAGTTTGTGTTTTATGGATAAGAGATTAACACCCGTTTCTTCCTCTACTTCACGCATGGCCGTGTCTTCAATTTCTTCCCCTTTTTCGATTCCGCCTTTAGGTAAATCCCATTTTCCGTTTCTAAAAATAAATAAAACCTCCCCTTTTTTATTGTAAACCAAGCCTCCTCCAGCTTTAGTAACCGGAATTTTAGCTTTCAAAGTCTTCATAATTTCCCTTTCATCAGGATGATATAAGTAGGCTTTTTGAATTTTATTTTGAAATATTTTCACTATAAGTTGCTCGATGTCAATACTCTCTAACAAGAATAATTGAAAATCTGTCTCTTTAGAGATGTGATTTGTCAAAAAAAGTGGTTTGTCGTTAACAAAAACTTTATACATTTGTAATATGATTTTTAATAAAGAGACAGCCGAAAAAACAGCCGAATTGCTTTTGCAAATAAATGCAATTAAATTGAATCCAGGAAATCCTTTTACATGGGCTTCCGGATGGAAATCGCCAATATATTGCGATAATCGTTTAATCCTCTCATTTCCAGCCATAAGAAATTATGTCCGCGATGAATTTGCCAAAAATATTGAAAAACAATTTGGTAAACCTGATGTTATTGCCGGTGTAGCCACGGGAGCAATCGGAATTGGTATGCTAGTTGCAGAGAGTTTAGGGTTACCATTTGTGTATGTTCGCCCAGAAGCAAAAAAACACGGACGATTAAACCAAGTGGAAGGGTTTTTACAAAAAGGACAAAATGTAGTCGTTGTAGAGGACTTGATAAGCACTGGGAATAGCAGTTTACTTGCCGTTGAAGCTTTACGCGCAGCAGGAGCAAATATAAAAGGGATGGCAGCAATATTCACTTATGGATTTGATGTTGCTGACCAAAATTTTAAAAATGCCAATATCGATCTATTGACGCTAAGTAATTATCAAAATTTATTGAATTTGGCTGTAGCCAAAAAATACATTACGGAACAAGAAGAACAAACTTTAAGAGAATGGAATGTGAGTCCATCAACTTGGAACATCTAAATAGAAATTCAATACTATAAAAACATATGAACTTAGAAAGTCCAAAAGTTACTGTCGAAAAATCAGCGCAAGAATTATTTGATTTATTGAGCAATGTCCAAAATTTCGAAAAATTAATGCCTGAAAATATTGCAAAATTTGAAGTTATCGGTGACGATGCTTTTATTTTTGGATTGAAAGGTATGCCGGAAATAAAATTAAAAATGAAAGAAAAAGTAGCGCCAAATAAAATTGTTTTGGGTGCTGCAAGTGATAAACTTCCATTTACCCTAGTTGCTAATATTAATGCAATTACTGATAATTCGAGTGATGTTAAACTTGATTTTGAAGGAGATTTTAACCCCATGATGGCCATGATGATCAAAGGCCCCATCGGAAAATTTATTGAAACTTTAGCCACTAATATGGTAAAACTGTAGTTAATACAAAACTTGATATTTAATATGTTTAAGATTGAAATCGAAATTCAATCTTAAACATATTTTTTTAATACAGCATTTGAATTTCTTTTATATCAAATTCAGAAATAATATCATCTTCCAAGAGAATTTCGAGTTTACCAATTGAAGAAATGCCTTGAATAATTCCCATAAATTTTTGATTATTCAGATTCGAGAAAGGCATCGGAATTCCTTTTTTAAATAACTTACTGACGTAATCTGACCATAAAAAATCCGATTGCTTTTCCCACAATTTAATCTTATTTTCTAAATTATCAATAATCATAAATAGCAGGTCGTCTTTATCAAATGTTGCATTGCAAATAACCGCCATTGATGACGCTTTAGGCAAATTTTCAAAATTAGTTTGGTTCACATTTAAGCCTAAACCGACAATAGAGACAATACTTGCGTCACTTTTGATACTGTTTTCAATCAAAATGCCACCTATTTTTTTGTTGTATGACATTATGTCGTTTGGCCATTTAATACTAAGATCTGGAATCTTACAGCATTCAAGAGCCTCAATTACCGCAAGGGAGACTATAATATTGAGATTATAAATCTGACAAATATCTAATAAAAAGTCCTTTATCAAAACACTCAATATTAAGTTTTTACCCGTCTCAGAAGCCCAAACGGCACCCATTTGCCCTTTTCCTTTTGTTTGACTCTCAGCTGTAACGACCGTAAAATTTTCAAGTTCATGTTTGTTCGATAATCCTTTGAGAAACTCATTTGTTGAATCTATGGCATCGAGTTTGATTAGTTTCATATAACGTATTTTGTGAAACAGAATTTAATATTGTGTTAAGGTTCAAAAATAATCACAAAAAATGGTAACTTTACAAACTTATTTAAAAATAATTCATGGCGAAAAAGACTATAAATAATGATGACCTGTTGGCAAACATCATTAAGGGGATTGAAGAGGTAAAAGGAAATGATATTGATATTCTTGATTTAAGAGAAATAGACACGGCAGTTTGTGACTATTTTATCATCTGCAATGGTAATTCAAATACACAAGTTAACGCGATTGTTAACTCTATTCAAAAAACAGTATCAAAAGAATTGAAAGACAAGCCTTGGCATGTTGAAGGAACTGATAATGCTGAATGGGTTCTTATGGATTATGTTAATATAGTAGTCCATGTTTTCCAAAAACACATCCGTGAATATTACAATATTGAGAACCTTTGGGGTGATGCAAAAATCACTACGATCCAAAACAAATACTAAAGAAATAACTTATAATGGCTAAAGATAATAATCCAAATTCGAATAAATTTAAAGTAAGTCCTTGGTTAATTTACACTGCAATATTATTAATTTTTCTGTTTATAAGTTTTATAACCGGGGGATCTAGCTTACAGGAACCCGCACAATTGACCTCTTCTAAATTTAACACCTATTTAGAAAAAGGACAAATTGAAAAAGTTATCGTTTACAACAAAACAGAGGCCGAGGTATATCTAAACGCAGTAGCTTTAAAAGATGCTGTGCATAAAAAAGTAGCCAAAGATGTTTTTGACAGGCCTAATAAAGGTCCTCATTACTCTTTTGATATTGGAAATGATCAAATATTTCAAACTAAGCTTGAAAAAGCAGTTGCTGAAGGAAAATTAAAAGACTTTAATTTCCTTCCAAAAAACAACTGGACTGACATTCTTATCAGCTTGTTACCAATTATTATCATTATTGGTGTTTGGATTTTCATCATGAGAAAAATGTCAGGCGGCGGTGGCGGTGGCGGCGGACAGATTTTTAATATTGGAAAATCGAAAGCTAAGCTTTTTGACGAAAAAACAGATATTAAAACAACATTTAAAGATGTTGCCGGACTTGAAGGAGCAAAAGAAGAGATACAAGAAATTGTAGAATTTCTTAAAAATCCTGAAAAATACACAAACCTTGGAGGAAAAATTCCAAAAGGTGCTTTATTAGTAGGGCCTCCTGGAACTGGAAAAACACTATTGGCTAAAGCAGTTGCGGGTGAAGCACAAGTACCATTTTTCTCTTTATCTGGTTCTGATTTTGTTGAAATGTTTGTAGGTGTAGGAGCATCCCGTGTACGTGACTTATTTAAACAAGCAAAAGAAAAATCTCCTGCTATCATTTTTATTGATGAAATTGATGCTGTAGGTCGAGCTCGTGGAAAAAGTAATATGTCAGGCGGAAATGACGAACGTGAGAATACATTAAACCAATTGCTTACAGAAATGGATGGTTTTGGTACCAATTCTAATGTAATTGTTTTGGCTGCAACAAACAGAGCCGATGTTCTTGACAAAGCCCTGATGCGTGCAGGAAGATTTGACAGACAGATATTTGTAGATTTACCAGATATTCGCGAACGTGCTGAAATTTTCAAAGTTCACTTAGCCCCTTTGAAAAAAATTGAAGGACTTGACACCGACTTTTTAGCAAAACAAACTCCTGGTTTTTCTGGTGCTGATATTGCAAATGTATGTAATGAAGCGGCCTTAATTGCTGCAAGAAATAATAAAACAGCCGTAGACAAGCAAGATTTCTTAGATGCTGTTGACAGAATTGTTGGTGGTCTTGAAAAGAAAAATAAAATTGTAACTCCAGAAGAAAAGAAAGCAATTGCGATTCACGAAGCTGGTCACGCAACCGTAAGCTGGATGTTAGAACACGCTGCACCGTTAATTAAAGTAACTATTGTTCCTAGAGGACAAAGTCTTGGAGCAGCTTGGTACTTACCGGAAGAACGTTTAATCGTTCGTCCTGATCAAATGCTAGACGAAATGTGTGCAACAATGGGTGGAAGAGCTGCTGAAAAAGTAACTTTCAACAGAATTTCAACCGGAGCATTAAGCGATTTAGAGAAAGTAACAAAGCAAGCACGAGCAATGGTTACAATATATGGTTTGAATGAAAAAATTGGTAATGTTACCTATTATGATTCGACCGGACAAAGTGAGTACAGTTTCTCAAAACCATATTCTGAAGAAACGGCTAGAATTATTGATGAAGAAATTTCATTACTTATTGAAAGCCAATACCAAAGAGCTATTGAAATCTTAGAAGCGAATAAAGATAAGCTAAATCAGCTGGCCAATATTCTAATTGAAAAAGAAGTTATTTTCAAAGATGATTTAGAAGCCATTTTTGGAAAAAGAACTTTTGATAAAAATCTTGAAGAAGTAGTCTCTTAGAAAAACACCTATAATTTAATTATTTTTAAAATCTTAATTCAAAAACCTCTTTTGAATTAAGATTTTTTTATCTTTGGACGTTTTCAAACAATAAATTAAGTAGTTTAAAAGTATATGAGTCTTTTTAGAAAATTTTTTGGTTCTATTAATCCAGCCTCTGACGAAGATAAGGAGAGTGAATTTAGTAAATCCTTTACTGACAATGCTACCTCTGTAGATGAAAAATTTATCTATAATTTTAAAAAAAATGGTGGTAAATTTTTATACTGTGAAAATTCAGAAGAAGTAAGCGAACATTTTGAAAATATACTCGAAGAAAATGACTGGTTTGAAAGTGCAGCAATGTGTTACGACCCCACTCTTTTCAAGATTCTTGATGACAATAAACTTACTTACGATAAAGCAGCAGATCCTAAATTTTTACTTGCAAGTTGTGAAAATTTAATTGCTGAAGAAGGTTCTATTTTATTTTCTTCGAAACAAATAAAGCAACACAAACCAAACGAATTACCTGCAAATATTATAATTTTAGCTACTACAAGCCAAATTCTTGCTACAAAAAGCGATGGACTTAGTGCTATTAAAAAGAAATACGAGAGAGACTACCCTACCAACATTACTACAATAAAATATTTCGAAAAAGCAAAAGAGGAAGATTTTACACAATACGGAAGTTCGGCTAAAAATCTTTATTTATTGCTTTTAGAAGACCAGTAAGATGAATGAAACACTCAAGAGAGCTATATCTGGTGCTGTATACATAATATTATTAATATCCTCTATATTATATTCTACTGAAAGCTTTTTCATATTATTTGGAGCTTTCCTAATTATAGCTGTTTATGAATTTTGCAATTTAGTTCAGATAAACAAAGTATTTCCAATTCTGCTCGGAACAGTTTTATACAGCGCAGTAACTTTAGTAAGTCATTACAATAAAATCACTGCAGATACTATCAATCAACTATTCAATACTGATTTAGAAATTTCAGTTAACATACAACAGTTAGACATCGTTCTATTAGTTGTAGCTTTGGTTGTATCCATAAAATGTATCCTTTTCTTATTTTATGATAACATTCAAAAAATAAGCACTTCGTCAAAATACTTATATTTATTAGGGTACATTATACTACCGTTTGTATTCATTACTAAAATTTCTTTTGGAATAAATGACTACAATCCTAAAATTATAATTGGATTATTCATTTTAATATGGACGAACGATACCTTTGCTTATATTGTAGGGAAATCTATAGGTCGAACTAAATTATTAGAGAAAATATCCCCTAAAAAAACAGTTGAAGGATTTTTAGGAGGAATTATTTTTGCAGTTTTAGCAGGTTACCTTATCTCAAAATACTATATCAGAGCTAATCCGCAGTTTAGCGAAAGATCTATATTAATTTGGACCTCAATTGCTGTAATTGTTGGGATTGTAGGTACAATAGGAGACTTAATAGAGTCAAAATTCAAACGTATTGCCGGTGTAAAAGACAGCGGAAATATAATGCCAGGTCATGGTGGCATTTTAGATCGATTAGATAGTGTTATATTTGTAGCACCAATTATATTTTTATTTTACCAAATCTTAAACTATGTTTCATAAAGAAGGAACCCCGTCTATATTGCTAGGCATTATTTTCAGTACTACAGTACTTTTATTGTCTGATAAATTTATTGATACTAACTGGATTAAAATGTTAATTCAAATAAGTGCACTCTTAGTGCTAATTATCATTTTGCAATTTTTCAGAAATCCAAAAAGGACAGTAATACTTAACGACAATCAAATCCTTGCTCCTGTTGATGGCAAAGTAGTTGTTATTGAAGAAGTATTTGAAGGAGAATATTTTAAAGACAAACGTCTGCAAATATCTATATTCATGTCACCAATAAATGTACATGTAACTCGTTATGCTCTTAGCGGAATTGTAAAATTCAGTAAATATCATCCTGGAAAATTTTTAGTGGCGTGGCATCCAAAAGCAAGTGAAGAAAACGAACGAACTACAGTAGTCATTGAGAACAATAAATTTGGTGCAATTTTATACCGCCAGATTGCTGGTGCTTTAGCGCGAAGAATTGTAAATTACGCCGAAGAAGGAATGCAGGTTATTCAGGGAACTGATGCTGGTTTCATTAAATTTGGTTCAAGAGTAGATATATTTTTACCTCTTGGGACTCCTGTCAATGTAGTACTTAATCAAAAAGCCATTGGCGGAAAAACAATTATTGCTACAAAAGGATAATGATCGAAAAAGATTTAGATATACGATTTCAAGAAGCGGTGGAAATCGCATCTGACATGACTCAGGCATCTTTACCGCAAGATGTTCAACTGAGACTTTATGCTTTTTATAAACAGGCTACTCTAGGAATTTTGGATTTAAAACAAGCGTCGAACTACCATCTGAGAGATGCTTTCAAAACAAATGCATGGATGCAAATTAGCCATCTTAGTTCTGATGAAGCCAAGGAACAGTATATAGAAATTATCAACTCTCTTTTGAAAAAGTAAATTCCAAATGAAAAAAAATATTTTTTTACTATCTAACTTACTGTTAGTTTCATTATTACTTTCCTGTAATAATAAAAAATTAACTGAAGTTGTAGACGTTCCGCTTCCTACAGTTCAAGAAAAACTAGCGATGGGACTTCCTGAAGATGTCAAAGCTAACGAAGGTTCTTTTCAGTTGGAAAAACTACCTTATTCATACGATGCATTAGCCCCAAATATTTCGGCTGCTACTATAGAAATGCATTATTCTAAACATTACTTGACATATACGAATAATTTAAATAGGGCGCTAGCAGGAACACCATTAGAAAACCTAACGATTGAAGAAGTGTTAGCTAAATTAGACTTGAATGATGCTAGCATCCGAAACAATGCAGGGGGTTATTACAATCATTCCTTATACTGGCAATGTATGGCTCCAAAAGCTGGTGGACAACCTAAAGATGTTTTAGCAGACGCAATCATTAAAAAATTTGGATCATTTGAAGATTTTACGTCATTATTCAAAAACGAATCCGTTAAACTTTTTGGTTCTGGCTGGGTATGGCTAGTGGTTGACAGAGCAGGTGAATTACAAATTACGAGCACTCAAAATCAAGACAATCCGTTAATGGTGAATGCATTAATTCAAGGAAAACCAATCCTAGCCTTAGATATTTGGGAACATGCTTATTATTTAGATTACCAATACAAAAGAAAAAATTATGTAGATGCTTTTTTCAATGTAATCAATTGGAACAAAGTTTCCGAAAATTATGATGCTGCTATAAAGAAATAGTCATTTCGGTTTTTAAGATAAAATAAATGCTGCTACGAAATATGTAGCAGCATTTATTTTATAGAAATTAAGAATTAAAAAACGTATTACAGTTGAGTTATTCCAACTGATAAATAAATGATTCAGATGGAGCGATTGTAATTTGCGCTTTGCCTTCTCCATTCATAACCTGTAACTTTATATAACTGTTTTTATACAATTGATCTGTTAATTTATAATTTCCGTCTTTCAAATTCCACTTTTGGATAACATCTGAAGGAATTATTAGTTCGAAATTACTGGTAGCAAGCCAAGAAAAATTTGCAACCACAATCAATTTTTGAGTGTCAGACCAACGTGTGAAGGAATAAATTCCAGGATCATAATCTTTTGCATTTTGACGATTTAAGGTTTGAATTTCTTGATATTTCCCCATTAAAGCCGAACTATTAATTGAAAAATTAAGCAATCGTTTATAAAAATCACGCAACTCTTTTTCATCTTGTGTCAGTTGACCTCCGTCAAATTTTCCTCCGTTCATCCAACGTTGATGATTGGGCACTCCAACATAATCAAAAATCGAAGTTCTTGAATGTGTCCCGAAACCAGCATTTTCGTTACCCGCCTCTCCTACTTCTTGTCCAAAATAAACCATGGTTGGCGAAGTGCTTATAGCAGTTGAAACGACCATCAATGGCTTTCCTTTTTGCGGTGTCCCTGCAAATTCCGGGCTTGCTAAACGTTGCTCATCATGGTTATCCAGAAAATGCAACATATGATGTTCGATATCTTGCATCCCTTTTTGGATATCAGAAAGTCCATCAGGTAATGATTTTCCTCTAATAACATCTTTTAATTTATCATAAGTTTCTACTTTGTCATATAGATAATCCATTTTCCCAAGATGAATGTAATTTCTATATTCCTTAGGATTGTAAACTTCAGCTAATAAAAAAGCATTTGGATTAGCCATTTTTACAGCAGAATTCATATAACTCCAAAATTCATAAGGAACCATTTCCGCCATATCATATCTAAAACCATCTACTCCTTTTGCGGCCCAGTACAAAGCAATCGAACGAAATTTTTTCCAAGAATCAGGAACGTCTTTTCCTTTCCAAAAATTATAATGTTCTTGATAGGACTTGGCATCAAAACCAGCGGGAAGCTCTGGAAAATCTTTAGAACCATCCGGACGAATTCCGTAATTTACTTTTACGGTTTCGTACCAGTCATTTTTATCAGGTTTTGCCATTCGAGAACCATTTCCCGTCCATTTTGCTGGGTATTCTTCGAATTTTCCATCCACCAGAGGATTCTTTTCACCATTTAAAGGCTTTTCCGTCTTTGGGATTTCAAAACGAGTATTGGGAATATAATAGAAATTATTGTCTCTTTTATATTCAACAGAAACAGCATCATCAGCACCAAAATCTTTAACTCCAGCCGGATTATTCTTCCCTTCGTATTTGCGTGCAATATGATTGGGAACAATATCAATAATCACTTTTAATCCCGCTTTATGGCTTCTGGCAATTAATGCCTCAAATTCTTGCAAACGATTAGCCGGATTGACCGCTAAATCAGGGTTTACATTGTAATAATCTTTTACGGCGTAAGGAGAACCAGCTCTTCCTTTTACTACTTCCGGATCATCGTTAGAAATTCCTATCGCCGTATAATCCCGAATCAAAGCATGATGTGGAACTCCGGTATACCAAATATAAGTAACGCCTAAATCCTTTATTTCATGTAGCGCTTTATCCGTAAAATCAACGAACTTCCCAACTCCATTTTCTTCAAGGGTTCCCCAAGGTTTATTGGTTGTATTTTTATTTCCGAATAATCGGGTAAAAACTTGATATACTACAATTTTCTTGTTATCGACTACCTCTTTCTTTTCTGCATTCATTTTTAAATCTTTTGTTTTGCAAGCAGTTGCCAAAAGCACTACGCTAATCCCTGCAACTATAATTGTCTTTTTTATCATATAAAATTATTTATGCTGGTTTCAATTCATTTTTTTTAGATAAATACGGATATTTATTTATTCAGTTTTTAAATTTAATATAATTTAGAGAAAGAAGAGACGATCGCTATAAATTTAAACGAATACACGTTTCAAAAGAACTACTACAACGAAAGAGTAGCTTTAATTGTTGATAACTTTAAAAACGAAATTGCCTCGTTTTTTCAGCGTTTTTCAAGTATTATAAATAAATCCTAATATCGATTAGGATTGTAACCTTTTTCATAAATTTGACAAAAAATAAATCCATTGAAGAAATTCCTATTTCGTTGTTGTTTAATACTGCTTGGTACAAATTTTATTTTGGCACAAGCCCCGAAAAAAATTATTGTAGAAAACTCTGATTTTGCCGATATAAATCAAGTAGAAATTCCTGATGCCTTACTACTTATTGGAAATGTTCGTGTTAATCATGATGGCGTGGTTCTTACTTGCAACAAAGCATACTACTTTCAAAAAGAAAACTATATCAAAGCTTTCGGAAATGTACAAATGGTGCAAGGCGATACTTTATTTTTGAACAGTAAATATGCTGAATATAATGGTAATGTAAAAAAAGCATATGCTTCCGGTAATGCCGTTATGAGTTCACCTGATGCAACTTTGACCACGGAAATCATCAATTTTGATCGAAACACTCAAGAAGTATTTTACGATACTCCTGGAACTATAACCAATAAAGACAATATTTTACAGAGCAATTCAGGAAAATATTATGTTAACCAAAAGAAATTTCAATTTCTAACGGCAGTTACTATCACCAATCCAACGTATGTGATAAAATCCAATCATTTAGATTATTACAGTAATTCGGGTCACTCCTATCTATTTGGACCATCAACGATTACTAGTAAAGCTAATTATATTTATACTGAAAAAGGCTTTTATGACACCAAGAAAAACCTGGCGCATTTTGTTAAAAAATCCTATATTAAGTACGACGATAGAATAATTAGGGGAGACAGTTTGTATTATGACCGAAACAGGGAATTTGCGTCGGCAACACGGAATGTAAAAATAACAGATTCCATTAATCGGGGAATTATTAAAGGGCATTACGCCGAATTATATAAAAAAAAGGATTCTGTTTTTGTAACGAAAAGAGCGGTGGCAATAAACTTCGTCGAAAATGACTCCGTTTATATTCATGGAAAAAAATTGATGGTGACCGGCAAAGAAGGCAATCGAATCATTCGTGCTTTTAATAATGTACGCTTTTATAAAACGGATATGAGTGGTAAATGTGATTCGATACATTCAAGCTCCAAAACAGCCCTGACAAAAATGATAGGAAACCCAATACTTTGGAATGGAGAAAGCCAAATTACAGGCGATGTAATGCATCTTATTGGAAATAATACGACCCAAAAACTTGATTCTCTTAAAGTGCTCAATAATACCTTTCTGGTCTCCAAAGACACATTGGGAACAGGCTATAACCAGGTAAAAGGGCAAAATCTTTATGGAAAATTCGAAGAAGGAAAACTCCATGATGTTGATATTGTAAAAAATACTGAGGTCATTTATTATATGCGCAATGACGCCAAGGAACTCATTGGCATCAATAAAAATAAGAGCAGTAAAATCAATCTTATTTTAGAAAAAAATGCCATTGAAAGCATTACTTTTTTCAAAAAGGTGGATGGAGACATTTATCCTGAAAAAGATTTTCCAGAAAATGACAAAAAGTTAAGAGGATTAGTCTGGCGTGGTGATGAAAGGATTAAAACAAAAGATGATATATTTCCACCAGAGGAAAATGAACTAAATGATAAATTAGTCAAACAAGGAAAAGTGGAGGATGCTAAAGCAAATGTTCCTATGAAAATCCGAAAAGAAACTTTGAACTACGATAAAAAGAAAGGCAAGAAATAGTGTTCAATCATCAGTTGCAGTTTTCAGTCTCAAGTCAATGATAACACATTGTAGATTGAAAAAATACCTTTAAAAACTTCGTAAACTTTGCGAAAAACTTCGTGAACTTTGCGGTTAAAAACATAAAACGTGAATACCGATTTCTTAAAATACCAAGCACAAACATCCCCTTATCCATTGGGTATGGAAGTTTCGCATGCTGTAGGTTCTTATATTTACGATTCCAACAATAAAAAATACTTAGATTTTGTGGCCGGAGTCTCCGCTTGTGCGCTGGGACATCAACACCCAAGAGTCAATCAAGCGATTAAAGATCAGCTCGACAGATATTCGCATGTAATGGTCTATGGCGAATATTCCCAAAGTCCGGCAGTCCAATATTGCAAATTATTGGCCTCACTCCTGCCCGCACCTTTAGATAAAACCTATTTGGTGAATTCAGGAACTGAAGCTATTGAAGGCGCCTTAAAACTCGCCAGAAGAACCACTGGAAGAAGCCAGTTGATTTCTTGTCATAATGCGTATCACGGGAACACCATGGGCTCCATGAGTGTAATGGGATTTGAAGAACGTAAACGAATTTTTCGCCCATTAATTCCTGATGTCGATTTTATTACCTTTAATAACGAAGAAGATTTACAAAAAATAACGACAAAAACGGCAGGAATAATTCTCGAAACTATCCAAGGTGGAGCGGGATTTATTCAGCCACACAATGATTTCCTTAAAAAAGTGCGTCAACGTTGTACCGAAGTAGGTGCGATGATGATTCTAGACGAAATTCAACCGGGTTTCGGAAGAACAGGAAAACTCTTTGGATTCCAAAATTATGATGTCGTACCAGATATTGTGGTTATGGGAAAAGGAATGGGCGGCGGAATGCCTGTAGGCGCTTTTACTGCCTCATCAGCAATGATGGATTTATTGAGTCATGACCCAAAACTGGGACATATCACGACTTTTGGTGGTCATCCTGTCATTGCGTCAGCATGTTTGGCGACTTTGCAGGAAATTACTGAGACCAACCTAATGGCCGAAGCGCTGGAGAAAGAAAACCTATTCCGATCACTTTTGGTACATCCTTTGATAGTAGATATACGAGGAAAAGGATTAATGTTGGCTACGATGACAAAAAGTGCCGATGTAACAAATGAAGTGATTCTCAAATGTCAAGACAAAGGACTCATTTTATTCTGGTTACTGTTTGAAGAATGTGCCATAAGAATTACACCTCCTCTAACCATTTCTGAAGAAGAAATACGTGAAGGTTGCGGCATCATCCTTGAAGTAATGAATGAAATTTTGAACAAGAATATTTAAAAATATAGCAATTGGGAGCTATTCCTGCTATCCGTTGCAAATGAAATTCACTGAACTCCAATAAAAATAAGAGTATCGTGAAGTAATCTTTCCTGCCCTGAACGAGTTTCGGGAACCTGAAAACAAGTTCAGGTCAGGAAAGGATTTACACTACTATCAGGGCTATGGCATCAGTTTAAACCAAAGCTATTTTTGTTAATTAAATTGTTCACAACAATTCTAACTTTCCCTCACATTACAAGTACGATTACCTAAATTTATTTAGGCCAAATTAAAAACACACAGTATGCAATTAAGCAACGAAGAAGAAGACTATAACTTATCCCTGTCCAAATTTGAGTCCATGTTGAAAACCAACAAAGTTCTCTTTTTTGACTCCGAAGAATTTGAAGAAATTATTCTTCATTATATCGATATGGGTAAGGCCGCTTTGGCAAAAAAAGCACTTAAACTAGCATTGGATCAGCATCCGAAATCTACAGGACTAAAATTAGTTCAAGTGGAAATGTTAGTCTACGATGACAAACTTGAAATAGCCGAAAAGCTATTGAATGAGTTGTATGCCATCGAACCGACCAATGAAGAAATTTATATTCAAAAAGCAAATATTTGTTCTAAAAGAGACCAACACGAAAAAGCAGTTGAACAATTAAAAATTGCTTTAAAATTCACGGATGATTACGCCGATGTCTATAACTTAATAGGCATGGAATACCTTTTTATGGACAATCTCGAATTGGCCAAAGAAAGCTTTATTAAATGCCTTGAGGAGGATTTTGAAGACCAATCTGCATTGTATAACGTAGTGTACTGTTTCGAATTTTTAGATCAAAATCAAGAAGCGATTACATATTTGAATAAATATATTGATAAAAATCCATATAGCGAAATCGCTTGGCATCAGCTGGGCCGTTTACATTATGGGGTAAAAGAGTACGAAAATGCAATCCGTGCTTTTGATTACGCCACCTTAATCGATGACGAATTCCTTGGTGCATTCATGGAAAAAGCTAAAGCACACGAACGATTAAAAAAATATGCCGAAGCGATCGAAAGTTATGAAAGAACTATCGAATTAGACGATGCCACTTCCTATGCTTTACTCCGAATAGGAAAATGTCACGAAAAATTAGGTAACAAAGCTTTAGCATTGAAATATTTCAACAAAACAGTTCATGAAGATCCACTTTTAGACAAAGGTTGGATTGCCATTACTGATTTCTATGTTCGCCAAAAAAACTATCAGAAAGCACTTTTTTATGTCAACAAAGCATTAGCTATTGACAATCAAAATAGATTGTACTGGAAGCGTTTTGCTTCTATCAACAAACAGTTGAATTTCTATGAGGAAGCCGAATTTGGTTATAGAAAAGCAGTAGAATTTGGTGATTATCAACTAGACACTTGGTTGTTCTGGGTTGACATTCTTCAGTTTTTAGGTGAATTTGAAAGTGCAATACAAACCTTATTACAAGCTTCAGAATATTTCCCGGAAGAAAATGAAATCGAATATCGTTTGGCTGGACTTTACTTTATGATTCAGGACAACACCAAAGCGAAATTTCATTTGAGTAACGCCATGAGATTAAACTTTGATAATTATATTATTATTGAAGATTTATTTCCAGTGGTCTGGACCAAAAAAATGGTACAAAATTATATCGCAAAACATAAAAAATTGTAATGATTGAAGTAGTAAGAAAACGTTTTGGTTTACTGGGAAGAAATATTCACTATTCCTTTTCGAAAGGATATTTTACAGATAAATTCAATAGCGAAAACTTTGAAGGTTGTACGTACGAGAATTTTGATATTCCGGAAATAACTGTATTCCCTGAAATAATAAAAAACACGCCCAACTTAAAAGGTCTAAATGTTACTATTCCATATAAAGAAACAGTCATTCCTTTTTTGCATAAACTTTCAAAAAAAGCAGCAGTAATTGGCGCAGTAAATACGATAAAAATTACCAAAAAAGGAAAACTAAAAGGCTACAATACCGATTATTATGGTTTCAAAAAATCATTAGAGCCCTTGTTGCAACCATTTCATAAAAAAGCCTTGATTTTAGGAACAGGAGGCGCTTCAAAAGGGGTGGCATATGCATTAGATGAATTGGGTATATTTTACACTTTTGTATCAAGAGAAGCAAAGGAAAATGTAATTGACTATAATAGAATTAATGCCACTACATTTGATAATTACCAAATAATTATCAATTCGACGCCTGTAGGGACAAGTCCTAATATTGATGCTTCGCCATCAATTCCATATGAATATTTTACGGAGAAACATATTGCTTTTGACTTGATTTACAATCCGGAAGAAACTCAATTTCTTAAAAAAGCGAAAGCCCACGGAGCACAAATAAAAAATGGTTTGGACATGCTAATTTTTCAAGCAGAAAAAGCTTGGGCAATTTGGAATAAATAAAATTAAAACTCATTAGTCAATTCATCTTGATATCGAATTTTAGAACTGACAAATAATAAACCATGCTCAAAAACTACAACCAAGAAAAGTTGTAGTTTTTTTCATTTAAATAAAATCAATAGCAATTTAATTAAGCTACTTTTCTTCCTTCTGATAAAAAACTGCTTTGTTAAAAAATTATAAAAATTGCATTCTAAATTCTCATTTCAAATAATTCATAACGAATTTAAATCAATGATTTTCGACAAAATTAATTGGTAATCAAAGGATTTATTTTGTAAATTAGTACTGCTTTCACTATCTTTCGCAATCGAAAAAAAAATAAAAACCTTATACATTGAAAAAATGTTAGAAGAAATGAATGATAACCTGTCCCATAAAGAAAATGAGACAGATGGAAAATTAGCACAAGATTCAGCTGAATCAAATCAATCCGAAACAGAAGTATTGGAGACGAAACCCTTAGCTGAACCAATTGATGTGCCCGCAGAAGATAATGTTGTAATTCCTTCGGCCGAAGAATTACCGACCGCTGATGCTGCTTCAGAAAGTGATAACCAAACGGCACTAAACGCCATTGCTGATACAAACGCAGAAGAAAGTGAGGACGAGACTCTTAAAGACCGTCATGACATTCCTATGCAAGATTATGATACACTCACTTTAGAATCTCTGGTAGATGAATTGAAAAATCTGGTAAGCAATGAAAAAGTGCTGTCTGCTAAAGAGCATATTGAAGAAATTAAAAAATCATTCTTAGCAAAATACAACCATCTATTAGAAGAGAAAAAAGAAGAGTTTCTTGCCGAAAATCAGGATCCAAATGAAGAATTTCAATATCACTCTCCACTAAAAAGTAATTTTGATAAATACTACTCTATCTTTAGAGATGCAAAAAATACTCATTTCAAAAGTTTACAAACGAATCTAAAAACTAATTTAGAAAATCGTTTAGCAATTGTTGAGGAATTAAAAGAGTTAATTAACCCACAAGAAAACATCAAAGACACCTTAAAACATTTTAATGATTTAAGAGAAAGATGGAAAAATGCAGGATCAATTCCAAAAGATAAGTATAATCACGTTTGGAATAATTTTCATTTTCATGTAGAAAATTTTTACGATTATCTACATCTTGACAGAGAAGCGCGCGATTTAGATTTCAAACATAATCTAGAGCAAAAGCAAAAAATCATTCTTCGAGTTGAAGAATTGGTAAATGAAGCGGATGTAAATAAGGCTTTTCGCGAATTACAAGATTTGCATAGAATATGGAAAGAAGATATCGGTCCGGTTTCTAGAGAACATCGTGATGAAATTTGGAACAAGTTTAGCGACCTAACAAAAAAAATGCACGATAAACGCGAAGTTCTTTTTGAAAAATTAAGAGGGACCGAAGCTGAGAACTTAGAGAAGAAAAAAGAAATTATTTCTAAAATTGAAGTTTTAGCAACTGAAAAAGTAAATGCTCATTCGCAATGGCTCGCTCAAATTGAAAAAGTAGAGGCATTACGTACCGCTTTTTTCTCTGCAGGAAAAGTACCTTCTGATGTAAATGAAGAAACTTGGAATAGTTTTAAAACTGCTGTCAGAAATTTCAATACTTTCAAAAATGCTTTTTACAAAGACATTAAGAAAGATCAAAATGACAATTTAAGTAAAAAAACAGCTCTCGTTGCCAAAGCTAAAGAATTACAGGAAAGTCTTGACTTTGATGCCACAACTCCCATCATGAAGCAAATTCAAGAGGAGTGGAAACAGATAGGACACGTTCCTAGAAAATATTCTGATAAAATCTGGAAAGACTTTAAAGACGCGTGTAATCACTATTTTGAAAAATTAAAAGAGCAAAAAAACGAAGAAAATGTCGAAGAAGTACAGGCTTTTAATAGTAAGAAAGCCTACTTGGAAACGTTGCGCGAATACGAATTGACTGGTGACCATAAAAATGATTTGGATGCAATCAAATTGCACATTGAAACCTGGAAAAGTTTTGGAAAAGTTCCTTTTCCGAGAAGACATATAGAAGGAAAATTTAATAAAATCCTGGATGCCCTTTTTGAAAAATTGAGTTTAAGTAAAAAAGACACTGAAATGTTACGTTTTTCTAATAGAATGGACCATTTATCAGAAAGTAACGATACCAGAAAATTAGATAATGAAAAGATTTTCTTAATGCGTAAAATTGAAGAAGTTAAGAATGAAATTTTTCAATTAGAAAATAACATTCAGTTTTTTACCAATACCAGAAATGCTAAAAAAGAAAATTCAATTGTTTTAGAAGTTCGTAAAAACATTGCGCTACACAAAGAGACTTTAGATGTTTGGAAAGAAAAACTAAAACAAATCAGAAATTTGAAACAAGAATAAAGTTTAATAAAAAGCAAAAAAAAACAAACCTCGATTTAAATTCTATTTCGAGGTTTTTTTATGCAGAAATCTTACTGATATGATAAATATCATTTTAAGTAATTAGCTGTAGCATTACTTTTGGTAGATGATAAATCTCGCTTCCATGAAAAATTCTCTAATTCAAAAGTATAATGTTCCGGGCCCTAGATACACTAGCTATCCAACAGTTCCATACTGGGATGAAACAGATTTTTCAAATGAAATTTGGAGTGAAACTTTAAAAAAATCATTTGCAGAAAGCAATACTTCAGAAGGAATAAGCCTTTACATTCATTTGCCCTTTTGCGAAAGCTTGTGTACTTTTTGTGGTTGCAACAAGCGGATTACTAAAAATCACACGTTAGAAAATCCATATATAGAAGCCGTTTTGAAAGAATGGACAATCTATTGTAAAATTCTTAATGAAAAACCGACAATAAAGGAAATACATTTGGGAGGAGGAACACCAACTTTTTTTTCTCCAAAGAATTTAGAAGATTTAATTAATAGAATTTTGAGTCATGCGACTAAAGCTTCCGATTATGAATTTAGTTTTGAAGGCCACCCTAACAATACTACCCATGAACATTTACAAAAACTCTATGATTTAGGTTTCAGAAGAGTAAGTTTTGGTGTTCAGGATTACTCCGAGAAAGTGCAAAAAGCGATTCATAGAGAACAACCGTTTCACAATGTGGCGAAAGTAACCTTTTGGGCAAGAGAAATTGGCTATACTTCGATTGGTCATGATATTATTTTTGGACTGCCATTTCAGGAAGTAGAAGATATTATTGATACCATTGAAAAAACTAAATCATTACAACCAGACAGACTGGCATTTTATAGTTATGCTCATGTTCCCTGGATAAAAGGTAATGGACAACGAGGCTTTAACGATGAAGATATTCCTAAAGATGATAAAAAGAGAATGCTCTACGAAACAGGTAAAAAATTATTGTATAAAAATGGGTATCATGAAATAGGAATGGATCATTTTGCATTGGAAACTGACAGTTTATACAAAGCCTTTCAAAATGGAAAACTACACCGTAATTTCATGGGATATAGTTCTTCAAAAACTAAACTGATGATTGGTTTGGGGGTTTCTTCAATAAGTGACAGTTGGCTTAGTTTTGCTCAAAATGTAAAGAATCTGGAAGATTATTATCAGATTTTAGAATGGGGAAAACTACCCGTTTACAGAGGACATTTACTAACCGATGAAGATCTAATCATTAGAAAACATATTCTGAATTTAATGTGCCAATTTGAAACTTCCTGGAAAAATGATGAAACTTATTTTGAAGAGATTCCAGAAATTTTAATCCAGTTAAAAGAAATGGAAAAAGACGGACTTCTTATCATTAAAGACAATATAATCCAGGTTACTGATGCAGGAAAACCCTACGTAAGGAATATTTGCATGGCATTTGATCTGCGTTTAAAACGAAAAGCTCCGGAAACTGAACTGTTTTCTATGACAATTTAATATACTTTAAGGTCTGATGTCTGTACACAAGTTTAAAATAGGACACATATAAAATTGATTAAGCAGCCTTACACTAATTTTAAAGTTGATATTGAAAATTAAAACACGAATTTCACAATTTGCACGAATTAATTTGCACAAATTTGTGAAATTCGTGTTTAAAATCAGATGCAATATTGTGTCTTAGCCATAGGCCAGTGTATTTTTATACACTATACATTTAAAAATTTAATGACAATTGGGATTTTGTTGTACAAACAAACTCATGTTTGAAGGAGATACATAAGGAATTCCTAACCCTAGACCTCTTAAAATAAATAACACACCAATTATAACGGCAACATAAGGAATTGCTTTCTGAATTTTATTTCGGATGGGAATCGTTAAAAATGAATTCAAATATACTACACTACTCATTAACGGAACGGTACCCAATCCAAATAAAACCATGTACAAAACCCCAAAACCAGCACTTTGCATCGCTATTGCACCAAACAAAGCAACATAAACCATTCCGCAAGGCAAAAATCCATTGAGTAGACCGATTGTAAACAAAGATTTGTAACTCTTATTTTTAAACTGGCTTCCCAGCTTTGTTTTAATTTTTGAAATCAAATTAAAAACAGGTTTTGAAAAATTGTATTTTGCAAAAGCTCTCTCTGGTATTAAAATCACGAAAATCATTGCGATTCCAATAAATATAGATAATTTTTGTTGTAAACCCGCTAGAAAAAAACCTTTGCCTAATAATCCAAAAACCAAACCAATGGTCGCATAAGCCGATATCCTTCCTAAATGATAAGTAAAAATTTGAAATGCTTTTTTCGCAGGATTGTTTCTATCCACAGGTAACATCATAGCAATTGGGCCACACATTCCTATGCAGTGCAAACTACTGATTAAACCGAAAATGAAAGCTGTATAAAGCATTGTTTTAGAATAATGATTTAAAGTCAAAACGAATTAAACTCAAAAAAATTAATTTTTCACTTTTCGATTTTAAGACTAATTGATATATACTGTTTCTTTGGTCAAATACGACTTTCCCTCATATTGCCATTCCATATTAATGTCCCATCGACCGCCTACCAGACTTTTTTTAGGTATGAGCAAAGTAGAATTAGCTAATGAAATTGGCACTTCAAAATCTAATTTTTTGTTAGACGGTCTATACAGGGACACATTTCCTTTTATTTTATTTGGAAAAAATACATCTGGAAATACAATTGTAATCCCTTCTGGAGTATTTGTAATTATTGGCTTTTTAACTAAATCATGCGCATTTTGTATTCGTATCATTTCGTCGCCAAAATGAACATCATGTTTGTAATATTCTTCTACAACCAACTCATTA
Source organism: Flavobacterium zhoui (assembly GCF_042787235.1). Classification (NCBI taxonomy): domain Bacteria; kingdom Pseudomonadati; phylum Bacteroidota; class Flavobacteriia; order Flavobacteriales; family Flavobacteriaceae; genus Flavobacterium; species Flavobacterium zhoui. Next base: position 226,806 of record NZ_JBHZPY010000002.1, on the reverse strand, counting down.
TCATATTTTGAATCCGACTGAACTTTGAATACAAAGTATAAAATGAAGGTCATAAATAATGCAAATGCAATTACAATTCCTGTTCCCCAATTAATTTTCATGTCTTATGTTTTTATATTTAAAGCGTAAAACGCAGGTTTTAATCAAAGCTTCTCGGGCTTAAAAAACTGGTAGTACTAGTCTCAATTTTTTGGTTTCCGTTGAAAACTTCAATTTTTAATTTGGTCTTATCGCTATCTAACAAATTCTGATTGATTTCAATAAATAAAGTTCCTCCGTTCATACCTTGCTTTGGCACTTTTATATCTTGTTTTCCAACTACTTTCAAAGTTCCTTTAATATCAACTAATTTAAAATGAATATCATTAAAATCATCATTGGTTTTATTGATAATCTTAAAAGTATAGATATTACTAATATTGTCCCCTTTGTGTTGGAATAATTGGCCTGGTAAACGTAAAATACTTGCTTCTACATCCGTTCTCAAAAACAACAATCCGATCAAAATACCTGTCAAAATAAGTAATATGGCCGAATAACCTTTCATTCTTGCCGTGAATTTGAACTTCGTTTTTTTCTCAATTTCATCTTCAGAAGCGTAACGAATTAACCCCTTTGGCAATCCGACGCTATCCATAATAGTATCACATTCATCAATACAAGCAGTACAATTCACACATTCCAGCTGAACGCCATTCCGAATGTCAATTCCTGTGGGACAGACATTTACACATTGTTTACAGTCGATACAATCCCCTTTTCCTGATGCAGCCCTATCTTCTTGTTTATTGAATTTAGCTCTGCCCACTACTTTTTCACCGCGAACAAAATCATAGGCAACATTAATCGATTTGTCATCTAATAAAACCCCTTGTAATCTTCCGTAAGGGCAAGCAATAATGCAAACCTGTTCTCGAAACCATGCAAAAATAAAATAGAAAACTCCTGTAAAAATTAACAATGAGACTAAAGTACTCACATGGTTTGCAGGTCCTTCTTCAATCATTAAAAACAACGTATCACTACTAATAAGATAGGCAAGAAAAACATTGGCGATAAAAAAAGAAATTATTAAAAATATAGTCCATTTTACGGCTTTTTTTCTTATTTTCTCTGCATTCCACTCTTGTTTTTCTAAACGGATCTGGGCACCGCGATCCCCTTCGATCCAATATTCTATTCTGCGGAAAACCATTTCCAGAAATATGGTTTGCGGACAAATCCACCCACAAAATATGCGTCCAAAAATAACGGTAAAAAGGATGACGAAAACAACGCCAACAATCATAAAAAGAACAAAGAGATAGAAATCTTGTGGCCAAAATGGAAATCCAAAAATATTAAATCTTCGTTCCAAAATATTGAACATCATGAACTGATTCCCATTAATCTTAATAAAGGGATTCGCAACAAGTATAATCAACAAAAAGTAACTGACCCACTTTCGATACTCATAAAATTTACCTGAAGGTTTTTTAGGGAAAATAAATTTTCGATTTCCTTCTTTATCAATTGTTCCGATGGTATCTCTAAAAGCTTCGCCTGGTAATTTTGACATTTTATTTCTATTTAAATATTTAATCTCAAAGACAAAGTTATTTAGACAGTGACGATTCATTTTGAGATTAATTTATTATTTATTTTGAAGCAGTTTCATCTACCCAAATCTCACCATCCGGGGCTTTTGGATCTTTAGGATTACTTCCTTTTAAAGACAAAATATAACTGGCCACTTTTTGCATTTCTTTTGGTTTCAACGTTCCTTTCCATGCAATCATTCCTTTTCCGTCACGACCACCATTTGTAATTGTATGGAATAAGTTTTTAATTCCTCCTCCCAAAATCCAATTATCATCCGTTAGATTTGGACCAATTTGACCTCCAGCATCTGCTCTGTGACATGCAGCACAATTGGTAGTGAAGATTTCTTTTCCCGCCGCTAAATCAGTCGGTTCCGTTAACAAAGTCACCGTTTTTTCATCCATCATATCAGGAGCAGTTTTCATATATTCCGCTACTTCAATTTTGGCTTGAGCCAATTCTTTTTTAAGTTCAGTTTCTTGGTTATCAGCACCTAATAGTTCATAACGCACCATATAAACCACCCCAAAAACAATACCTGCATAAAATAAATACACCCACCATGGAGGTAAATTATTATCTAATTCTTTGATACCGTCGTAATCATGATCTAACAATAGTAAGCCTTCATTTTCTATTGGTTCTGATTTAGTTACACTTTTTATCAGTTTTTTATACCATTCGGTATCTTTGAAACTTATACTATTTACTTCATTAAGTTTGGCTTTCTGTTCTTCTGTCAAAAGATGATACGTAATATTATCAACAGCGCTCAATGTTATTTCTATTGCGATCAATAGGAAAAGAAACACGAATAAAAAGACAGAAACCATTGGGAATTTTAAGAAAGCAGGTCTGTCTCCAGAGTCTATAAAATATTCCATTGCTGCAAAGACAGCAAAGAAAATAAGTGGGACTCTAACATATACTGGAATTAATTTTTTCATTTTCTAAATTTTAAAAAATTGTACTTTTTAATTGTCGTTCAATGGCATTTGGCTCATTTCATTGATTTTTTCTTTTTTATATGTTAGAACCCAAAAACCGAGTCCTACAAAGAAAATGAAGAAAATCAATAACGAAAGAATTGGATAAGTCGCAACTCCCTCGATTGTTTCCATATTATGCTTTATTTGTTCAAACATGACTTTTATTTTTTAGCTATATCTTTTACTTTAATATCTGTTCCAAGTCTTTGTATGTAAGCAATCAAAGCGATAATTTCTCTTTCATTCATTGGAACAAATTTTTCTCCTCTTGCCTCTGCTTTTTTCTTACTGTCGTTATAACTTTTTACAAAATCAGGATCATTTTTTAAGCTTTCTTCAATTTTTAGGGCTTGTGTTCTTAGATCTTTAACTCCATTTGCAACTTGAAGAGCCGTGTAAGGAACTCCAAGACTAACCATAGCTTCCATTTTCTTTTGCGTCAAAGAAATATCCATTGGTTTGTTATCAAACAACCATTTGTAACCTGGCATAATAGAACCTGCAGATATACTTTGAGGACTCCAAAAGTGATTAAAATGCCAATTGTCATTGTATTTCCCTCCTATTCTTTGTAAATCCGGACCAGTACGTTTTGATCCCCAAAGAAATGGGTGGTCATAAACAAATTCTCCTGCTTTAGCTTGTGGCCCATATCGTTCTACTTCACTACGGAAAGGACGAACTGATTGAGAGTGACAACCCACACATCCTTCACGAATATATAAATCACGTCCTTCTAATTCTAAAGGAGAATACGGTTTCACACTGGCAATTGTAGGGATATTCGATTTTACCATTATGGTAGGTACAATTTGAATAACTCCACCAATTAAAATAGCCACCGTTGCCAAAATGGTTAATTGAATAGGTTTTCTTTCTAACCAAGGGTGAAATTTTTCTCCTTGAACTCTTCCAGAACTAATTTTCAATAATGCCGGAGCTTCGGCTAGTTCATCTTCAATTGCAGAACCTTTTCTCAAAGTTTGAACAATGTTATATACCAATGTCAGCATTCCTATTAAATAAAGTGAACCACCAATAGCTCTCATCCAATACATTGGCATGATTTGAGTCACTGTTTCCAAAAAGTTACCATAAGTTAAAGTTCCATCTGGGTTAAATTGTTTCCACATAGAAGCTTGTAAAAACCCAGCAACATACATTGGAATTGTATATAAAATAATCCCTAAAGTTCCAATCCAAAAGTGAAAGTTAGCCAATTTAAGAGAGTACAAAGTGCTTTTAGTCATTCTTGGAATCAACCAATAAATCATACCAAAAGCCATAAATCCATTCCAGGCTAACGCACCTACGTGAACGTGAGCAATAATCCAATCCGTATAATGCGCTATAGCATTTACATTTTTCAGAGACAACATTGGACCTTCAAAAGTGGCCATTCCGTAACCTGTTATTGCTACTACGAAGAATTTTAAAACTGGATCTACTCGTACTTTATCCCAAACTCCTCTTAAAGTTAATAGTCCGTTTATCATTCCACCCCAAGATGGTGCGATCAACATTATTGAAAAAGCAACACCTAAATTTTGCGCCCAGTTAGGCAAAGCAGAATATAATAAATGGTGTGGTCCTGCCCAGATATAAATAAAAATTAAGGACCAAAAGTGAACAATTGATAATCTATAAGAATATACCGGGCGATTCGCTGCTTTTGGAACAAAATAATACATCAATCCTAAAAAGGGCGTGGTTAAGAAAAATGCAACCGCATTATGTCCGTACCACCATTGCACCAAAGCATCTTGAACTCCTGCATAAACAGAATAACTTTTCATTGCAGAAACAGGCAATTCTAAACTGTTGAAAATATGCAGAACGGCAATCGTTACAAATGTTGCCAAATAAAACCAAATCGCAACATACAAGTGTCTTTCTCTTCGTTTTATAAGAGTTCCAATCATGTTGATACCCATCACTACCCATATTAGGGTAATTGCAATATCAATTGGCCATTCCAATTCGGCATACTCTTTTGATGTACTAAAACCTAATGGTAAAGAAATCGCTGCGGCAACAATAATCAACTGCCAACCCCAAAAATGAATATTACTTAAAAGGTCACTGAACATTCTTGCCTTAAGCAATCGTTGCATCGAATAATACATTCCCGCAAAAAAAGCATTTCCTACAAAGGCAAAAATAACTGCGTTAGTATGTAAAGGTCTCAATCTACCATAACTTAACCACGAAATTCCGTCAGTTAGGTTTGGAAAAAGGAACATGATCGCCAACGTAAGACCGACCAACATTCCTACTACACCAAAAAGGATAGTAGCGTAAATGAATTTCTTTACAATTTTGTTATCATAATAAAACTGCTGCATTTCCATAATTAAATTTGTTTTTCTTCTATTGTTTGTATTGGTTTTGGGCTCTCAATTTTTAGCTCATCGTCAAAAAGCATTCTGACTGATGGCGTATAATCGTCATCATATTGACCTGTTTTTACTGCTCTTATAAAAGCAATAAAAAAGCCGATAGCAACTAATATACTGATGGAGATTAATAAATAAATGACACTCATACCTTAATTTGTGTTAACAAAGTTACTCTGACGTTCTCTAGTAAAATATGACATTTGTCATATATATCGAATTATGTTAAAATTATGTAAAATCAAAATCTAAACGTTATAAGATCCTATTTTTTACTTGCATAATAGCTACTCATAACCGTCACAAAACTGACTATGGTTACAGTACTTAATGGCATAATAATAGCTGCAACCAAAGGCAATAAATTTCCTGTAATGGCAAATGATAATCCAACTACATTATACAATAAGGACAAGGTGAAACTCATTTTGATTGTTGTGATAGAATTCTTAGACAGTTTTAAAAAATAATCCAATTTTGGAAACTCGTTGGCATCTAAAATAGCATCACAAGCCGGCGAGAAAACATTGACATTTTCTGAGATAGAAATTCCAACATTACTTTGTGCCAAAGCTCCCGCATCATTCAATCCATCACCCACCATCATCACATTTTTACCTTTCTCTTGTAAATTCTTGATGAATTCTAATTTTTGTTCTGGTTTTTGATTAAAAATTAACTCCGTGCCTTTCGGCAAAAGTCTTTCAAGAGTTGATCTTTCTCCTTCATTATCACCAGACAAAACTTTGATTTGATACCTGCTGCTTAAATTCTTAAAAAGTTCCTCTAATCCTTCTCTATATTGATTATTGAAAATATATTTTCCGTAATAAACTCCGTCAATCTTAATATGAACAGAAGTTTGCTGAATGCTATTATCCTCAGACTTTTGTACAAAAGAAGCGGAACCAATTTGAATTTGGTATCCAAAAATTTGAGCTTGAATTCCTTTTCCTGTGATCTCTTCAAAAGCATCAACTTTTAACTTTTTAGTTTCCTCTGCCGATTTGCTTTGCAAGATTACAACAGGTAAATAATCATATAACATTCTACTTAGCGGATGATTTGAAGCCCGAAGTACATTTTTAATTAACAGTAAATTTTCATCTGAAAGACTCACTCCTTCATACGATATATTCGATTTTTTATTGGTGGTAATTGTCCCTGTTTTGTCGAAAACGATGGTGTCAACTTTTGCCAACTGCTCAATAACTAATGCATTTTTGAGATAAAATTTTTGCTTTCCTAAAATTCGCAATACGTTTCCAAAAGTAAATGGAGCGGTTAATGCCAATGCACAAGGACAAGCAACAATCAGTACCGCCGTAAACACATTGAAAGCGATACTAGTATCTATAAAAATCCAATATCCAAAACCTGAAAAGGCAATTAATAAAAGTATTGGTGTAAAATACCGAGAAATTCTGTCTGTTATCGTTTTGTGCTTTTGTTCTACATTTTTTTGAAAGACATCATTACTCCATAATTGCGTCAGGTAGCTTTGTGAAACGGAATGCAATACTTCCATTTCTATCACTTTACCCATTTGCTTTCCTCCTGCAAATACTTTATCACCGGAATGTTTGGTAATGGGAATAGCTTCCCCAGTGACAAAACTATAATCAATTTCCGCTTTTTCTGAAATTAAAATACCATCAACAGGAATTAGTTCTTGGTTTCTAATTAATAGTCGGTCACCTTTTTCAACTTCATAAATTGGAACACTTTCTTCTGAAGCATCTGAATTGATTTTGGTAATTGCTATTGGAAAATAGGATTTAAAATCTCTTTCAAAACTCAAAAAACTATAGGTTTTGATTTGGAACATTTTACCAAGAAGCATGAAGAAAATCAAACCGCAAAGGCTGTCAAAAAAACCAGAGCCATAATCCATTACAATATCAACCGTACTTCGCACAAACATCACAATAATTCCCAAAGCAATTGGTATATCAATATTCAGCATTTTAGATTTGATACTTTTATAAGCCGAAACATAATAACCGCTAGCCGAATAAAAGAAACTTGGCAAAGACAAAGCGAAAATCAACCAACGGAAAAAACCGCGGTATTGATCGAGCCAGAATTCTTTAACTTCGAAATATTCAGGAAATGAAAGCAACATGATGTTTCCGAAACAAAAAAATGCAACACCAAGTTTATAAGTCAAACTTCTATCTACATCGTTTTTACCCGTTTCATAGTTTTCTAAACTAATATAAGGTTCATACCCAATAGAACTCAATAAATAAACAATGGTTTTAATTGAAACCGTTTCGGGATTATATGTGATTCGAACTGTCTTTTCAGGAAAATTAACCTGAGAAGTACTTATTCCTTTTTGAAGACGCTGTAAATTTTCCAGAATCCAAATACACGAACTACAATGTATATGAGGAATGTTAAGTGAAATAATAGCGGTTGAATTCTCTTGAAATTCCAAAAGTTTTGAAACGATACTTTCATTGTCTAAAAAATCAAATTTACCATTAATATCTTGAGGGGTTGCTCCAGGTGATTTTTCGAAATCATAATAACAAATCATATCATTAAGACTGAAAATTTCGTAAACGGTCTTACAACCATTGCAACAAAATTCTTTCTCATCAAAAATAATTTCTTCCGCTTTTATAATATCTAAACCACAATGGAAACAGTTTTGTCTGTCCATAATTCTTTGCTCATTTTACCTACCACAAAGGTTGTAAATAGATTAAGTAAAAAATATGACATTTGTCATATAAATGCCTAAATTTGTTGTGTTATTAAATCCCCTTTCTATTATGAGTAAATGTGAACAATGTATTGTTAGAGAATTCAGTTCTTTGAAAGCGCTTTCGAAAAATGAATTAGTACATCTTTCTGATTGTAAAACATCGCGTACTATAAAAAAAGGTGAAGTTATTTTTGAAGAAGGTGAAAATGTGAATGGAATTTATTGCATAAAAGATGGTGTGTGCAAACTAACCAAATTGAGCCCCAATGGTAAAGACCACATTGTAAAACTGGTTACAAAGGGAGAATTATTAGGACAACGCTCGATGATTAGTGAAGAACCCGTGAATTTAAGTGCTGTTGCTCTAGAAGATATGGAGGTTTGCTTTATCCCTAAATCTGAGGTGATGAGTTTCTTTGACAAGAACAATCAGTTTTCAATGAATGTGATGAAAACTATTTGTGGAGATCTAAAAGAAGCCGATGATCATATGGTTAATTTAGCCCAAAAAACAGTAAAAGAAAGACTAGCCGAAACGCTTCTTTACCTGCATGATACCTTTGGCAAAAATGAAGATAACTCTTTAAAAGTTCAACTTTCAAGAGACGAATTAGCCAGTATGATTGGCACCGCTACAGAAAGTTGCATTCGACTATTATCTGATTTCAAAAAATTAGGTTTAATCGAATTGACAGGAAAAAAAATCCTTTTGAAAGACATCAACAAATTAAAAAAAATGGCTGAATAATTATATCCACTAGGCTATAATTTCTTCGCTTCTTCCCAAAAAACATCCATTTCAGCAAGGGTCATATCCATTAAGGGTTTTCCTAATTCACCCGCTTTACTCTCCAGATATTGAAAGCGTTTGATAAATTTTTTATTGGTTCGTTCCAAAGCATCTTCGGGATTTACATTTAGGAATCGGGCATAATTAATCATTGAAAACAGAACATCACCAAATTCGGCTTCAATCTTATCTTGATCACCAGCTTCAACTTCAACTTGCAATTCCTCTAATTCTTCTTGTACTTTATCCCAAACCTGATGTGATTCTTCCCAATCAAATCCAACACCTTTTACTTTATCCTGAATTCGGCTTGCTTTTACCAATGCTGGCAGACTTTTTGGTACGCCTTCCAAAACTGATTTTTTACCTTCCTTAAGTTTTAATTTTTCCCAGTTTTGTTTGACTTCCTCTTCATCTTTTACAACTACATCACTGTAAATATGCGGATGACGATGAATAAGTTTATCACAAATTTCATTGCAAACATCAGCCATGTCAAAATCATTTGTTTCGCTTCCAATTTTGGCATAGAAAACAATATGCAATAACAAATCACCTAATTCTTTCTTTACCTCGCTTAAGTCATTATCTAAAATAGCATCGCCCAACTCATACGTTTCTTCTATGGTAAGATGACGCAGGGTTTGCATGGTTTGCTTTTTATCCCAAGGACATTTCTCTCGCAAATCGTCCATGATATCTAATAGTCTTTCGAAAGCCTGAAGTTGAGTTTTTCTTGAGTTCATTACGCAATTGGTTTTTGTAAAAATAAAAAAATCCTGTTAAGAAATCATCTTAACAGGATCAAATATAATTTATTAAATATAATCTACTATTTTTTTGCTGGAGCTTTTTTAGCAACCGCTTTTTTTGCTGGAGCTTTCACTTCCGTAACTGGAGCTTCTTCTTCAACAGCAACAACCTCTTCTGCAACAGGAGCTTCTTCAGTCGCAACAGTAGCTGATACATCATCAGTAACTAATCCTTTTGCCTGAAGCATATTATACCAGTTTAAAACTTTCTTAATGTCAGAAGGATATACTCTTTCTTCATCATAATCAGGTAAAATTTCTTTGAAATAAGCCGTTAGTTTAGCGTTGTCTTCTTTATGAGAAATTGCAGGACCTTTGCTCTCTTTATCAGCAATTTTTTGCATGATTTCAGCTAATGGTTTTTCGCCTTCATAGGTATAAATTGAAATCTCAGACAATAAACTCACATTGCTTTTTAAATTTACTGTGATTTTTTTTTCGTCTAATAATGATTCTGCAACAAACCCTGTACGTGTTTGTACTTTCAATACGTATAAACCTGGTTTCCCAGAAATGGCTAATATTTTTTCTAAATTCATGTTTTTCTACTTATTATTAAGAATTCAATTTATTTTACTTTTCATTAATCAACTAAAACCATACCAATATTAAAGAATAATACTATTTTATCTACCTTTTTTGGCAAAAAATTTCATTCGGTAATCTTGAAATGTTTTTCCTTCAAGAATATTTTTTAGTTTCTTTTGAATCAAACGTTTTTTAAGAGATGAAATTTTATCGGTAAATAAAACGCCTTCAATATGGTCGTATTCATGTTGGATTACTCTGGCGATTAAGCCATCAAAAACTTCGGTTTTCATTACAAAATCCTCTTCACAATACTCGATAGTTATTGTTGGATTGCGAAATACATCCTCCCGAACATCAGGAATACTCAAGCAACCTTCGTTGAAACTCCATTCTTCACCTTCTTCTTTTATCATTTTTGCGTTGATAAAAGTTTTTTTGAATCCTTTAAGTTCTTTTTGTTCCGCATCTTCAAGATCTTCATCCTCGCTAAAAGGCGTTGTATCGATTACAAATAAACGAACTGCCAATCCTACTTGTGGTGCAGCAAGTCCAACTCCATAAGCATTATACATGGTCTCATACATATTAGCAATTGTTTCCTTCAAGTTAGGATGATCTTGTGAAAGAACCTCTCCTACTTTTCTTAAAACTGGATCACCATATCCTATAATTGGTAAAATCATTAGTGTTGTATTAAGTATTATCTACTATAAGTCTGAAATCAATATACTTTTAATTCAGTCTGCAAAAATAGTAAAAAAATAGACAATGAATAATCCTCCAATGATTATTAGTGATTTTTTAGAATTTAAGTTAAAACCCACTTAAATATTCCTTATATAAATCGTACAATTCTTACCTTTGCAAACAATCCAATTGTATGATCTACGAAATTCGAAAATTCACCGACAGTACTTATTTCACCAATGCTTTAAAAGTAACAATAGCCGCAGTTATTCCGGTCTTCCTATTTTCTTTTTTGGACAATTTTGAAATTGGATTTACAATAGCTCTTGGAGCTTTTTTTACTTATCCAAGCGATATTCCTAGTAATCTAAAACATAAAATTAACGGTATTCTCTTCACTGCATTTCTTGTCGCGGGTGTCAACCTACTAGTGAATATTGTACATCCTTATTCATGGGTTTTCTATCCTTTTTTAGCTTTATTAATATTCTTGCTATCAATGATTTCAGTATATGGACAAAGAGCCACCATGGTTTCTTTCTCCGCATTACTTACGGTTTCACTGGCATTTGCACACTTACACACGGGCTGGGAAATGCTCCAATATTCCGGTTTAATTCTTGTTGGCGGTTTATTTTATCTCCTTATTTCGCTTATTTTTCACTACATCAGACCTCACCGATATATCGAATTACAAATTGCTGAATGTATTAAACTCACAGCTAAATACCTGAAATTAAGAGGTGATTTATGGACTATCAATGCTGATAAAAAGGCAATTATCGAAAAACAATTGCATCTTCAGGTGGAACTGAATACGATTCGACAAAACATTCGAGAAGTGCTTATTAGCAGTCATACAACTTCCGGTTCTTCCAATCAAAACCGAAAGATGCTTATCGTTTTTATTTCATTAACAGAAATTCTGGAGCTGGCACTATCTACATCTTTTGACCACGATAAATTACATCAAAAATTTGATGACCATCCAAAGGTGCTGTTAACGTATCAAAGCCTAGCATACAATCTTGCGGTCAGTTTGAAGCAATTGTCCAAAAGTATTCAAAATAAAACTAAATATGTTTCTAAACATACTTTGCTTAGTGATTTAAATGCGTTGCAACTTGCTATCACAGATTATGAAAGTGACTTAGGAAAAAATTCAGCTTCCGAAGGTGTTTTTATGCTTACAACCATGCTTCAATATGCCGAAAAACAAGTTGAAAAAATAAAAATTGTAGAACGTGCTTTTACATTGGCGATCAATTCACTTGACTTTAAAGGAAAAGATAAAGATTTAGAAAAATTTCTGACTCCACAATATTATCCTTTAAGCACTTTGATTCAAAATCTGAGTTTTTCCTCTACTATTTTCAGACATTCTTTGCGATTGACCATAACTATTCTGATTGGTTTTATAATTGGTACTATACTCCCTTTTCATAATGTATATTGGATTTTATTGACTATTCTGGTAATCATGAGACCTGGATATGGCTTGACAAAACAACGTTCATTTCATAGAATTTTCGGTACTATTTTAGGCGGATTAATTGCATTTGGAGTGCTTTCATTGGTACATAATAGCATTGCAATCAGTATTTTTTCGATCCTTTGTATGTTATTGGGATTCTCGTTTACGCAAACAAATTATAAAATAAGTGCAACATTTGTGACTATGTACATTGTTTTCATTTATGGAATATTAACTCCTAATATTACTGATGTTATTCAATATAGAATTTTAGACACCATTGTAGGTGCCACTTTAGCTTTTCTTGCTAATCATTTTTTGTGGCCTTCATGGGAATTTTTAAACATTCCCATTTATTTGGAAAAATCTATTAAAGCCAATCAAAATTACTTGAAAGAAATCTCTATATTTTATAATAAAAAAGGTTCTGTTTCGACTTCATACCGATTAGCGAGAAAAAATGCTTTTATTGAAATCGGTAATTTAATGGCTTCTTTTCAACGAATGATTCAAGAGCCTAAATCAAAACAAAAGCAATTACCTCAAGTATATAAACTAGCGATTCTTAATCATTCGCTACTTTCTTCTTCCGCTTCTTTAGGGACATATATCCAATCACACAAAACAACATCAGCTTCCGAGGCATTTAATGTGGTGGTGGATACTGTCATTAAAAACCTTGATAATGCAATTGCACTGCTAAAAGAGAATGATTTAGACTTAAAAGAAAATCTTGCAAAAGAAGATTTAGCTATGCGTTTTTCGGAGTTAAAAAATATTCGAGCCAAAGAATTGAAGGAAGGAATTCCAATTGATGAAGAAGCATTCCAATTGAAAATGCAGGAAGCACAGTTAGTAATCGAACAATTAATCTGGCTGACTAATTTATCTGAAAATATTGTAAAAACGACCAAAGAATTAATTGCTATTTAAAACAAAAAAGCTGGATTTAGAAGTTCAAATCTAAATCCAGCTTTATCAATCATGTTGTGCAATTTCTAATTATTCAATTTTAGAATTTCAGCGGTATTTTTTCTGATTTCTTCCAATAAAGAAGGTTTATCATTTAATGTTTGTCCAAATGATGGTATCATTGTTTTCAGTTTTTCTTGCCATTCCGGATTAACAATTTCATTTTTAAAACATTTTCCAACCAAATCTGTCATGATAGAAACTGCTGTAGAAGCACCGGGAGAAGCGCCAAGTAATACAGCTAAACTACCATCCGTAGTTGTAATTACCTCGGTACCAAATTCAAGTATTCCACCTTCTTTTTCATCTTTCTTTATAACTTGAACCCGCTGCCCTGCTCTTTCTATTTTCCAGTCTTTAGATCTGGCTGTAGGAACATATTCTCTTAATGCATTAATCCTATCTTTAGGGGATTGACGTACTTGTTCTATCAAATATTTTGTAAGCGGTATATTTTTAATCCCTGCAGCTATCATAGGAATTATATTATCCGTTTTAATAGACAAAGGCAAATCAGAATAAGAACCATTCTTTAAAAACCGAGTAGAAAACCCGGCAAAAGGACCAAAAAGAAGTGCTTTTTTTCCATCTATCATTCGGGAATCAATATGTGGCACAGACATTGGTGGCGCTCCTACGGAAGCTTTACCATAAACTTTAGCGTGATGTTTTGCAATTACTTCAGGATTGGTACACTTTAACCATTGTCCGCTAACCGGGAAACCTCCGAAACCCTTTCCTTCTGGAACGTCTGCTTTTTCTAGTAAGGGCAATGATCCGCCTCCAGCACCGATAAAAACAAACTTGGCATATGCTTTTCTTTTTTGGCCTGTAGCCAAATCGGTTATTTTTATTCTCCAAGATTTATCTTTGCGCTGTTTCAATTTTTGAACTTCGTGATGAAAATGCATGGTAACACCATCTAATTTAGCCAAATAATTAAACATACTTCTGGTTAATTCCCCAAAATTCACATCCGTACCAATTGCCATAGAAGTAGCAGCCACTTTTTCATTTTCATCTCTACCCTCCATAACCAACGGCATCCACTTTTTTAATTCTGAAAAATCAGTACTAAAAATCATTTGTTTGAAAAGTGGATTAGAATGTAAAACTTCGAATCTTTTCTTTAGATATGCAACATTTTTTTCACCCCACACAAAACTCACATGAGGAATACTTTTTATAAAATTTTCAGGAGATGAAATCTTTTTTTCTTGGACTAAATAGGCCCAAAATTGGCGAGAAACCTCGAAAGATTCAGCAATACTGATTGCTTTTTTGGGATCAATAGTTCCATCAGCACTTTCAGGAGTATAATTGAGTTCACAAAAGGCAGAATGTCCAGTTCCTGCATTGTTCCATGCATCAGAACTTTCAGCAGCTGCAATATCTAATCTTTCGTAAATTTCAATTTTTAAATCAGGTTGTAATTCTTTTAGAATTAAGCCAAGAGTGGCGCTCATTATTCCAGCTCCTATAAGAACTACATCACTATTTGAACGAATGGTTGTATCAGGCATAACAAAAATTTAAAGTGCAAAGATACTTCATATGATTGCAAAAAAAAGCTTAAATTTTGTGTGAAAAGTTACATAATTACGAAAACGTTTTAGAAATTTAAAACAATTTTCGTGTCAAATAGTCTTGCAACATTATCGTTGCCGAAATTTCATCTATAAGTGCCTTATTTTGACGTTGTTTCTTTTTAAGGCCGCTATCAATCATCGTTTGGAATGCCATTTTTGAAGTAAAACGTTCATCTACCCGAATAACTTTCATCTCCGGAAAATGATTTGTGAAATGCGTTACAAAACCTTTAATCATCGATGCGCTTTCTGAGGGTTCACCATTCATTTGTTTAGGCTCACCAATAAGCACTGCTTCTACTTTTTCTTTAGCAAAATAATCCTTCAAAAAAGCAATTGCCGTTGCGGATGGCACAGTCGTTAATCCTGAAGCAATGATTTGCATTTCATCGGTAACCGCAATTCCTGTGCGTTTTTGTCCGTAGTCTATGGAGAGTATTCTTGGCATTTATAAGGAGTGTTTGAGTTTAATAAAACCGAAGACAGAAACGGAGTTTTCTACCATATCAATATAATAAATGACAGTATAACCTTTAAAAACATAATCTCATATATTTTCATCGTTAAAATAAATTGACTTTTTGAATTGAAAAGGTTGTTTTAAATCTTTTCGAATATTTCGCACTAAACCATTTTTAAACTTTCTAGCGGCAACGGGCTTATCTTTCGAAAGATAATAAACCTGATTATTTAATTCAAACAAAAAATCATCCTGAAACTTAATTTTCATACTTAGAAATTGTTTCTTCAAGTATTGCATCTACCTCTTCAAAAGTGTAAAATTCTGCTGTTCCATCTTTAATCCTAGCCAAAGAAATATCTAGTTTTCGCTTATTTTCATCGAAATCAGGATCTTCCTGAACTATTTTGAGTTCATCTGATGAAAATGAACTCAATAACTCCAGAATTTTGGCTTTTATTTTTGGTTGAAATTCTAATCTAATTGTTTCCATAATCCATTTGTTTAATATACAAAGATATAACTTTTTGTAAAGTAAAAACCAAATCTTACTATTTGTAAAAAGACAACCAAACAAGAAGTTAAATCTGTAACATTTTCAACTCATTTTGCTTTTTTGCTTTTGGCTAAAAATCCTATCTTTGTCAAAAATTATCAAAAAAATGAATCCATTACAAACTATTATAGAGCAAGCTTGGGAAAACCGCGCATTGCTACAGGAAAAAACTACAACTGATGCTATCAGAGAAGTTATTGAGTTACTTGACACGGGAAAATTACGCGTGGCTGAACCAGTTGGTCCCGAAACTTCGGGAGAATGGCAAGTAAACGAATGGGTGAAGAAAGCAGTAGTGATGTATTTCCCAATTCAAAAAATGGAAACTTTACATTCTGGTATTTTCGAATACCACGATAAAATGTTGCTAAAAAAGGACTTTGCCGAAAAAGGAATTCGCGTAGTTCCTAATGCTGTGGCGCGTTACGGTGCTTACATTTCCAGTGGTGTTATTTTGATGCCAAGTTATGTAAATATTGGTGCTTATGTAGACGAAGGAACGATGGTAGATACCTGGGCAACCGTAGGAAGTTGTGCTCAAATTGGTAAAAACGTACATTTAAGTGGCGGTGTAGGTATTGGTGGTGTTCTGGAACCTTTGCAAGCTGCTCCAGTAATTATTGAAGACGGTGCTTTTATTGGCTCCCGTTGTATCGTGGTTGAAGGAGTTCATGTCGGTAAAGAAGCGGTTCTTGGTGCCAATGTTTGCTTGACTGCCTCTACAAAAATTATTGATGTTACTGGTGAAACTCCTATTGAAATGAAAGGATTTGTTCCAGCTCGTTCTGTAGTGATTCCGGGAAGTTATACTAAAAAATTCGCTGCTGGTGAGTTCCAAGTGCCTTGCGCTCTAATTATTGGAACCCGTAAACCTTCAACAGATTTAAAAACATCATTGAATAATGCTTTACGCGAATATGACGTAGCGGTATAATCCGTTTTCGTTTAAAAATCTTTATAAAAAGACCTATTGGATATTTCAATAATTATTGTCAATTACCGTGGTTGGAAAGCCTTAGACGAGTGTTTAGAATCTATTGAAGCAATTATTTCAAAAACATTCGCATTTGAAATTATCATTGTTGATAATTTTTCTAATGACGGACAATTTCCAGTTTTTAAACAAAAATATTCCAAGTTTACATTTATAGAAAATTCTGGTAATAATGGTTTCTCAAATGGTTGCAACTTTGGTGCAAGCATTGCTACGGGAAACCATTTCTTTTTTTTAAATCCAGATACAAAACTTACTCTTGAAGCTCTGGAAACCCTATTACATACAGCAGTTTCACATCCAGAAATTGGAATTTTGTCTTGTCTTCAAATAAATGAAAACGATGTTTTTTACAAACAGAATAATTTACTTCCGGCTTTAGGACGATTTTTTGGAATCGCAAGAGCCATTTTTAGAAAGCTGAATAAATCAAAACTAGAAAAACGTTTCAACAATACCAGCGATTTGTTTTACCCGGATTGGGTCACTGGAGCAGTTGTTTTTATTAGCAGAGAATGGTTTGACAAAATTAACGGCTGGAACGAAGATTACTGGTTGTATTTTGAAGATGTCGACCTTTGCAAAAAAGTTTTTGATAGTGGAGGAAAAGTTGCCGTAACCAAAAAAGCGACGATTTTCCATCAGCATGGTGGTGCATCCCGATTAAATGTTAAGACAAAAGCACTCACAAAAACCGAAGTAATTATTTCTAAACACGTTTACATCAGCAATCAATTCCCAACAGGAGTTCAAGTCTATTTGCAAAGTCTATTGATTATAGGAGTCCTTCTGGAGAAAACAATCTTGTCCATTTTAAGTCTGTTTTTGTTTTTTATTCCAAAATTAAAAGTGAACCAATTGATGTTTAAAAACTTATTTGTTTATTATTTTAATGCGCTTCAAAAACAAACTTGGATTAGTCCTCGTGCGATGAATTACTTGAAACCAAAAGCTTAATTTTTCTAATAATGAAAATACTTGTAATTCAACAGAAAATGATTGGTGACGTTTTGGTAAGCTCCATTTTATGCGAAAATTTGCGCAAAGCCTATCCAAAAGCGCAAATTGACTATATGGTTTACGAATCTACAATTGCTGTTTTACAAGGAAACACAAGTTTTGATAATCTCATCCTATTTAAAGAAAAACATCAAAAAAGCAAATGGGAATATTTCAAATTATTGAAATCCATTCGATCTCAAAAATATGATATTGTTATTGATGCGTATTCTAAATTAGAAAGCTGGCTTGTTGTACTATTTTCGGGTGCCAAACAAAAAATTTCATATTGGAAAAAAGGAAGAGAATTTCTTTACACGTATACTGTTAAACGAAAAAAAATTTCCAATACTAATTTGGGTTTAATAATCGAACAACGATTAGCATTGCTAAATCCTTTGCATCTGGATGTTAAATTAGAAACTTTTCCTCGAATTTACGTCACGCAAGAAGAGAATGATTTTGCCGCTTCACTTTTTGAAACTCATGGAATAGACCAATTCAAAAAGACGATTATGGTCAGCATAATTGGAAGCAGTGTAGATAAAACCTATCCGCTGGGGTACATGTCGCAGTTAGTTGATTTTATTGCAGATAAAGGGGATGTGAATATCCTTTTCAATTATTTTCCAAAGCAAATTGAAGAGGCAAAAACAATCTACAACGGCTGTAAAGAAACCACAAAAAAGAAGATTTATTTTTCTGTTTTAGGAAAAAACATCCGAGAGTTTATTGCTATAATGAATCATTGTGATATGATAATTGGTAATGATGGCGGCGCAATAAATATGGCAAAAGCTTTAGAAAAACCTTCTTTTATTATTTTTTCTCCATGGATTGATAAAAAAGGTTGGGCCACATTTGAAGATGGAATTAATCATGTTTCTCTTCATTTAAAAGAATTTAAACCCGATTTATTTGAAGGCAAAACGGACAAAATTATAAAAAAAGAAACCGTTTTATTCTACAGAGAATTTAGCCCTAAATTAATTTATCCTGCATTAAATACATTTTTAGAAACACATCTGAAATAAAACTTACACCTGCTCATTTATTTCCTTAGATTCCTTTAAATTTGAAAAAGACCACCACTAATGGATTTCAATCAGAACAATAAAATTTCAGTTTTAATTATCACTTTAAACGAAGAGGAAAATATACCTGCCCTTTTAGCTGATTTAGATTTTGCTGATGAAATTATTGTTGTCGATTCATTTAGTACCGATAATACAAAGTCGATCGCAATATCATTCTCTCAGGTGCGGTTTATTGAAAACAACTTCGAAAATTATTCTTCTCAACGGAATTTTGCAATTTCTCAAGCAAAAAATGATTGGATTTTATTTTTGGATGCCGATGAAAGATTGTCTCCTGCATTAAAAAATGAAATTATAGCCACGATAAAAACTAATAAAACATTTTCGGCTTTTCTTTTCTGCAGAACTTTTATGTTTGAAGACAAAGTGCTGCATTTCAGCGGAAATCAAACTGATAAAATATTTAGGCTCTTTAATAAAAATCAAGCGGAATATGCTAAAGACAGGCTCGTCCATGAAAAATTAAAAGTGAATGGAAAAATAGGTGTTCTAAAAAATAAACTGATTCATTACTCCTATTCCAATTTTCAAACTTATAAAGCAAAAACAATACGTTACGGAAAATTTAAGGCCCAGGAGAAGTTTATAAAGAAGCAAAAGCCTTCCATTTTATTACATTTTTTGTATCCTGCCTATAATTTTTTGTTTAATTATATTATCAGATTAGGTTTTCTTGACGGAAAAAGAGGATTGATTATTTGTTATTTAAACGCAAATTCGATTTATGTTCGTTATCAAGAATTAAAGCGGCTTTGGAATAGAAAACAAAAGCTACCTCCAAAACAATAATTTCTTTTTTCGTGCGATTTTTCTATGGAATTTCATCTGAAAATCATTGGTATAAAAGCACATTTTAGCAAAAACTTCCTCGTATTTCTTATTGTAAAGTTTGGCATATTCCTCACTCATTACTGCCTGCATTTCAATCTTTGGCGTAAGCCTATGAAAATTTTTCATGCGAGAATCAAAATCCATCATGTCATGAAAATTCATTCTGTTTAAATCAACTAAGTAAAAACTGTAAGCGTTGTTTGCTTCTTTCTTGATTAATGTATTTCCTGGAGAATGGTCTAAAAATTCAATTCCTTTTTGATGTAAATCAAAGGTAAATCGAGTAAACTGTCGCAAGATGTTCTCATGATCAGGATAATCCGGAATTTCAACCAATTCTCGGAAAGTAAGTTCAACCTGAAGATGCTCACTCACATAAAAACTCTTTTCTAATCCTGTGAATGTAAAATTTTCCGCATATGCTATAGGCTGAGGTGTGCCTATTCCGTTTTCCAACAATTTAATGCCATATTCATAAGAACGTCTCGCCTTTGACTTTCGAAAATATTTGTAAGCTACTTGATTAATTAAGTTAGGAACTTTAAAAGATTTAATATTAATCGTTTTACCATCGAAATCAAATAGTTTAATTTTATTTCTTTTACCATCACCAAAGAAATCTCCGGAAGTACTAAAATCACTAATGTTTTTTTTAATCTCCTTTTTTTTAGAAAGAAAATCTTGATGTATAACTATTGTACTCATGGACTATCTGGAATATATGAGCGACAAAAATAGTTAAATGTATTTTTAGTTTTAGAAAAAAAGACTGTCACTTAAAATAAAACTAAAAAACAAATTAAACCTTTTATCCCTTGTATTGTCTAAACAAACACAATTAACATTACTAAACTAATTTGTGTTTTTAATTTTATTAAAAAATATTAAATGTCAAAGTCCGTCTTTATCGAATCTCACAATTTAAAAAATAAAGCAACTGGCTTAGGAACATTCAATTACGAACTGATAAAAGGGTTTTCACAATTAGAATTCAGCAGTTTAGAATTGATATTAAACGCCAAAAATCCTAACGTTCTTGAGAGCGAATTTGGAAACAAGTTTACCTACCATACGTACTCTGACTTATCAAGACTCCATTTATTTCGCACTAGAAAAAAAAATGATTTATGGCATTCGCTTAATCAAAACACAAAAATTGAACCTTATCACGTAAGCAACTATTTATTAACGGTTCATGACGTAAATTTTGTGGAGGAAATTTCATTTGACATGAATCATAAAGTAAATAGGCTGTTTAAAGAAAAATTAGAAAAATCAACTGCAATCACTTACATATCCGAATTTGCAAAAAAGCAAACCCATCAATATTTTAATGTTCCAAATATTCCTGAATATGTAATTCATAATGGGAATCCTATCACCACCATTTTAGACACTTCAGGATTTGCATCAAACATCCCAACTGATAAGCCTTTCCTTTATTCTATTGGCGACTTTCTGGAACGGAAAAACTTTCTTTCAATAGTAAAAATGATGGTTCATATTAGTGACTTTAATTTGATTATTTCAGGAAATAATAATAAAAAATATGGTTTTGAAATCGTGAAATTCATACAAGACAATAATTTACAAAATCGTGTTTTTCTGACCGGAAAAGTAGATGATGTAGCTAAACAATATTATTTATCAAATTGTCATGCCTTCTTATTCCCATCAATAAGAGAGGGTTTTGGACTTCCTCCCATTGAAGCGATGCGTTTTGGAAAGCCCGTATTCTTATCCGATAAAACTTCTTTACCAGAAATTGGTGGAGAACATTGCTATTATTGGGATAATTTTGATCCTGAAAATATGAAAACAGTACTCTTTGATGGATTAAATCATTTTTTCAATAATCAAATTAAAATGGAAACATTTATGAAAGAAAGGGCGAACCATTTTAATTGGAAAACGGCAGCATCAGAATACTTAAACGTATATAAAAAGTGTCTTTATTAAAACAAAACTTATTATTTTTTGATTTTCCTTTAAAATATCTTTTTTCTACCTAAAATAACTTTCTTTTTAAAGTCTTCCATGGAATCAGTACCGCGAATATCAATACGTTGTACTAGATAGTTGTTTTTTAAAGGAAAAATATTGATTCTATTTCCTATTCGTAGTCCATACTTAATGCCATATTTACTTAATAATTCAAAAAAGAGTTTCTGTTTTTCTCCTTTTTTTCTGTAATATCCACCGTAAGTATATGCTAATGCTGGAAAAACATTCAAATCCTCTTTTTTAATTATTTCCTGACAAAGCTGTAGGTCTTTTTCGATTTCCTCTAAGGTTAAATCAGCATAATTATCATGCTTAAAAGTGTGATAGCCCAACTCAATATGAGAACCAATTACCAATAATTGTCCCCTATTCATCAACTTCATATTCGCATTGACGTATTTTCCGTTCCAATCAACATCTTGTCCTATTCTACCTAAAACCATAAAACAAACTGCTTTAAAGTTGTACTGTTGCAATAAAGGATATAACTCTGTATAATTATCTAAAAAGCCGTCGTCAAAAGTAAGAACAACAGTTTTGGGAGCCAATTTGAGATTCTTGTTGTTGCGCTCATCAACTTCTGACATCCATAATGTTGTATAATTATTGTTTTTTAAATATTCAAATTGCTCAATTATTTTTTCTTTGCTAATAGTTATTTGATCTTCAAAACCATTTGTAGAAATGGAATGATACTCTAAAATTCTGAGTTTTTTTGAAGGCAAATACAGCAATTTAAATTGAATATTTAGAAAAATAAAAAAAACAAACAATAATAAAAAGAATGCGATTATAATAAAAATCATATGTGAAATTTTAATCTAATTAAACAAAATTATCTTTAGTTACTTCATTCAAAACCTCTAAAAACTTTGTCCCAATTATAAAACGAGTAGAAGTGGCCATTAAGAAATCAAAACCATTATTGACAAATTTATCCTGCATGGTTTTGTCATTTATTAAAATTTCTACTTTATCTGCAAAATCAATTGGATTACCCACTTCTGCCAATAAACCCGTTTCATTATCCGTTAAAACTGTAGGAATCCCACCGGCTTTTGCTGCTACCACAGGAACTTTACATGCATAACTTTCTAATACTACACCGCCTGTTGCCTCATTTTTTGATGTAAACAAAAACAAGTCTAATTCTGGGAGGCATTTATTTACATCTGCTCTGAAGCCTGCAAAAATAACTTCATTCTCTAATCCTTTTGATTTAACATAAGCCTTAATCTCCTCCTCTAAAGATCCTTCTCCAATAAGAATATATTTGGCTTTCAGTCCTCTTTTAAATAAAATATCTACCGTATCAATCCAGGTGTAATGATCTTTTACTTGGCAAAAAGCAGAAACATTACCAATAATTTTATAGTCTGATGGAATATTAAATTCTCTGTGAAGAAACCCATTTTTAGCATTATTTATAAAACGATCTGTATCAACAACACTTCCTATTACAGTCATTGACTCATGATTTTTTATAGAAGGTTTTAGGATTTCAACTACGGCCTCAGATACACACACTATTTTTTTA
Organism: Flavobacterium zhoui; assembly: GCF_042787235.1. Lineage (NCBI taxonomy): Bacteria > Pseudomonadati > Bacteroidota > Flavobacteriia > Flavobacteriales > Flavobacteriaceae > Flavobacterium > Flavobacterium zhoui. The sequence goes on along the minus strand of NZ_JBHZPY010000002.1, from coordinate 203,791 downwards.
ATTCCTTTGTAATTATATTTGTATTTTCTTAAAAAATTAGTGCCAATATTTTTTATTAACGTCCTACATAAAACTAAAGGAACTTTTAAACCATAAAATACAGCTGACAGAACACTTATGGTATGTGCTTTACTATTATGAATAATAACTACATTCGCACTGTAAGAGTCCACAATTTTTTTAAATTTCTTTGCGAATTTTAGATCATATTCTGATTTAAAATCAAAAGTCTGAACCTGTAAATTTCTTTCTGTGGCGACTTTATACAGTTCAGAATTAGCAGGACATATAATTAATTGATTCGCAATAAATCTGTTATCCCTAAATGATTCATATAAATCAACAATCATCTGTTCATGACCTCGCCAAACAGTTGAAGTAGTAAAATGGATTAGTTTCATCAATTAGTATTTTATCGACAAATGTAATCTTAATAGTAAAGTAAAAACTTAAAAAAGTACTTAAAAACTAACCAAATTAATTATTCTCCTTAATATTGACTTTAAAAACCTCAAAAATCCAATTGTCTAATTTGTACTTATTAAGAATAGCACTATTAATTTCAACAAAATCTTTTTCAAAAAAGCTAGGAGGAACTTCATAATTACTTTCTGAAATAACAAAAATATTATTAGGATTATAAAAATCATAAGTGACAATATCTTGATTATTAGTAATTAATTTTTTCTTATACCCCAAGGCCTCAAACACACGAAAAGTCAAACCATCCTGATTTTTCTGTTGGATATCTACTAAAACTAAACTGCTTGCAATTATTTTTTTGACTTCACTTATCGGTAAATATCGATCAGAAATTTCAATATTTTCATGTGTAAATATCCTGTCTTTCTTTACTATAAAACGAAAAGAAATTCGCTTTTTAGCAAAATAATCAGCAAGCTTTTCTAAAAATGGGAAGCGCTCATCAAACGAAGATATATTGAATACCAGATTAGTTATTTCTTTAGTTTCAATTTGATCATCATAAATGTAATTCGTCAAAAATTCAAAATTATATTTTTTAACATCTGCTTTATCATAACTATAAATTGTATCAAAAAAAGACAATGTCTTTTTTTGATCTTTAAAATTTTCAATACCATCGAACAAAAAGCAACTCATTTGAATTGCATTTTCCCTTAAAAATAACAAAGCTTTTTGCTCTAATTTATCGGGCCTAATAATTAAAATCTGATCAAATAAATCTTCATTTTGAATTAATGTTTTTATATAATTTGTTTTATTTTTTTCTTTTAAACTGGGGAAATGCAGCAATTTTAAAAGGGAATTAGTAATTCTTGAGATTTTATTTTTATAAGAAAAAGGAATCGTATCAATATTAACGTAAGTCAAATCAACATTCTGTGCTACCTTAAGCTTACTAACTAAAAAGTCAATATAACCAAATGAATGTGTAGTTATTATTGCTATTCGCTTCCGTTTTGTCATTGTTGCTATCTTTGTGAAGTAATTATTTTTAACAAAAATAGAATCTTAATTACAAAATATAATCTAAATAAAGGTTTAAGTTTATTTAAAATTATTTATCGGGAAAATATTTCCTGCGTCTGATTTCAAATTATATTAAAAAATGTCCTAATTAAGCCTGAATTAATCCTAAAATAGCTTCTAAAATCAAGCAACTTCGGTTTTCTTAGAATATTTAATAAAAAACGTATAATTTTGCAAATGCAAAATCCTTTAATTTGAAATTAAATGAGAATTGCAGCATGTGTACTATTATACCATCCCAAAGAAAATGATTTAAAAAACATATTAAGCTATTTATCAAAGGTAGATAATTTGTATATCTATGATAATATGGGAATAAAAAGACAATAATCCCCTTCGAAAATCTCAATGAAATTGTTTATTTTTCTGATTGTGAAAACAAAGGACTGTTCATCCGTTTAAATCAAGCAAGTAAAAAAGCAATTCCGATGGTTTTAATTTTTTAATGACAAGGATCAAGATTCTTACTTTGTTGCGGAAAATCTGCAAGACTATTTTGAATTCATAATAAAGGAAATAAAATATGAAAATATCTGTTGCAATGTGTACCTATAATGGTGAGAAATATATTAAAAAACAAATTGAGAGCATTTTAAATCAAACACGTGCTATTGATGAAATAGTCATTTGTGATGATGGATCAAATGATAAAACTATTGAAATCATAGAGCAATTTCAATTAGAAAACCCTAAATTAATATCTTTACAAAAAAACGAAGTTAATTTAGGAAGTAATAAAAATTTTGAAAAAGCAATTTCCATTTGTGATGGTGATTATATTTTTTTAAGTGACCAAGATGATATTTGGAAAAAAGATAAAGTAAAAAAAATTATTCAATATTTTTATGAAAATGAATCTTTAGAAGCTATTTTTACAAATGGTGAATTGATTAATGACAAAAATGAAAAATTTACTGAAATTAGTCTTTGGGATTCTGTAAGTTTTATGGAAGATCAATTAAAAAATTTAAATGATTTATATCTTCATCTAATATTTAAATCAAACATGGTAACTGGTGCAACTCTATGCATTAAAAAAGAAATAAAAAATTTAATTTTACCATTTCCTGATATAAAAAATTTACATCATGATGAATGGATTGCTGTTATAATCGCCTCAAGAAAAAAAATAGGTTATTTAAAAGAAGATCTAATTTCATATAGATTACATTCTGAGCAACAAATTGGTACTAAATTAAGAATCAAAAAAAACAGATTAAAAAATAATCATTTAATTATAGACCATATTTTAGGTAATTCAATCCCAAAATCGTATGTAGATCATCGACGATTAGCTAAAGCTTATTATAATAATTATTTAAAATTTAAAAAATTTTCCAATAATCAAAAAAACGATTCTCATTTTCTTTTTAAAGAGATATCAGAGCTCAATTTAGAATTGTTTAAAAAATGTAATTTTTCTTTAAAAAAAGCAAACCCAGTTTTTTATATTTTTACAAACATAATAGACAAAATAAGAGGAAAAAGGCAATTACATAAACAACAGACTGTCTAATTAAATAAAAAAATGGATATCAACCAAGAAATACATAATGCCTACGAAGTAATAAAGGAAGGCGGAATTATACTCTATCCTACGGACACTGTTTGGGGAATTGGATGTGATGCTACCAATCCGGAAGCAGTTGCCAAAATTTACAAACTCAAACAAAGAGCCGAGACACAAAGCATGATTGTTTTGATGAATGGGGAAAAGATGATGTACAATGTTTTTAAAGATATCCCTGAAGTAGCGTGGCAAATCATGGATCTATCCGAAAATCCGACCACTTTAATTCTAGACAAACCTAGAAACGTGGCTCCCAATTTAATAGCAGTCGACAACACACTAGGAATCAGAATAGTAAAAGATCCGTTCTGTTTCAAATTATTGGAGAAAATGAAAAAGCCATTAGTTTCGACATCGGCAAACATATCAGGCAAACCCACTCCAAAAAGTTTCAAAGAAATCAACCCTGAAATTATAAAAGGCGTGGACTATGTTGTAAATTTGCACCACGAAAAAATTTCCGGAAAACCTTCTACAATTATAAAATTGACGAATGATTCTCAGGTAAAAGTGATTCGGAAATAGTTTGCAGTATTCAGTTTTCAGTTTTCAGTTTAGCAACTTTAGACTACAGACTTTAAACATTTTTAAAATGAGCATCAAAACTTCATACAAAGAAGCCTTAAATAATAAAATTTTTGAAGTCATTTCTCAAGCTTCCCAAGAACTTAACGTCGAAAGTTATGTTATTGGTGGTTTCGTGAGAGATTTGATTTTGAATAGAGATTTCAAAAAAGATATTGATATTGTTGCAGTGGGCAGCGGAATCGAATTAGCTTTAAAAGTTTCCCAATTACTTCCAAAAAAGCCAAAAGTTCAGGTTTTCAAAACCTATGGAACCGCAATGTTGCGTTTTGAAGATACTGAAATTGAGTTTGTAGGCGCCAGAAAAGAATCCTATCATTTTGAAAGTCGCAATCCAGTTGTAGAAAACGGAACCCTTGAAGACGACCAAAATCGTCGTGATTTCACTATAAATGCGTTGGCTTTATCCTTAAACGAAAAGAATTTTGGAGAATTATCCGATCCTTTTAATGGTCTGGAAGATTTAAAAAACAAAATAATCAGAACACCTTTGGATCCAGATATTACTTTTTCTGATGATCCTTTACGAATGTTGAGAGGAATTCGTTTCGCCAATCAATTAGGTTTTGATATCGAAGAAAATTCTTTGAATTCAATCACAAAGAATGCGGAGCGAATTAAAATTATTTCCGGGGAACGTATTGTTGACGAACTTAATAAAATTCTTTCGACAGACAAACCTTCCATAGGATTTTTGTTGCTATTTAAAACTGGTCTTTTAGACATTATTCTTCCAGAATTGACTGCTTTAAATCAAGTGGAAGAAATAGAAGGCCATACCCACAAAAATAATTTTTATCACACATTAGAAGTCGTTGATAATATTTGTCCAAATACGGATGATGTTTGGCTGCGTTGGGCTGCTTTATTGCATGACATCGGAAAAGCGCCAACGAAACGCTTCAATAAAAAACAAGGCTGGACCTTTCATGGACATGAGTTTCTAGGTGGAAAAATGGCAAAGAAAATCTTTGAGCGTCTTCATATGCCTTTGAACCAAAAAATGAAGTTTGTGCAAAAAATGGTGATGATGAGTTCGCGTCCAATAGTTTTGTCGCAAGATACCGTAACGGATTCTGCTGTACGTCGTTTAGTTTTTGACGCTGGTGAAGATGTAGAAAATCTAATGACGTTATGTGAGGCCGATATTACTACAAAAAACACTAATAAATTCAAGAAATACCATAGCAACTTTGAAATTGTTCGAAAGAAAATTGTGGAAGTGGAAGAGCGCGATCATGTTCGTAATTTTCAACCGCCAATAACTGGTGAAGAAATTATGGAAATCTTCAATTTGAAGCCATCAAAGGAAATTGGAATGCTTAAAGAAGCAATCAAAGAAGCCATACTCGAAGGAGAAATTCCGAACGAATACCAAGCAGCGTACGATTTCATGTTGAAAAGAGCCACGAAAATTGGATTAAAGATTAACGCTTGTTGAATTAACAATTTATCAAATTTCAAATATCTTTGTACAAATTAATTACAAACAATGAAAAAAGAGAATAATTACGTTATCATTTGGTTATTATCAGGATGCTTATTATTGTTTATGATGGTTGTAGTAGGAGGAATTACCCGATTGACCAATTCTGGCTTATCAATGACCGACTGGCATTTAGTTACCGATACCTTCCCTCCATTGACAGAGGAAAAATGGTCACAGGCTTTTGAAGAATATAAAAAATTTCCGGAGTATCAAAAAATAAATATCCACAATGATTTTACGCTAAGTGATTATAAATTCATCTATTTCTGGGAGTGGTTTCACCGTTTTATAGGAAGAATTATTGGTTTGGCATTTATTGTTCCTTTTGTTTATTTCTTGTTTAGGAAACGTCTTTCGTCAGCAACTATCAAAAAATGTGTTATTTTACTTTTCATGGGAGCTTTTCAAGGTTTTCTAGGTTGGTTTATGGTAAAAAGTGGTTTAGTAAATGATCCCGATGTAAGCCATTTTAGACTTGCATTGCATTTGACTTTTGCATTTATAACATTTGCGTATACACTTTGGGTCGCATTAGATATCATTTATCCTGAAAAGAAAGAAATTGAAAAATCTTTGCGCACCATTGCCCGCATTGCATTAGCCTTATTATTATTGCAAATTATCTACGGTGGATTCGTAGCTGGCCTCAATGCAGGTTTAATTCACAACCACTGGCCATTAATGAGTGATGGACAATTCATACATGACAGTGTTTTTCTCGAACAAAAAAACCTGTTTTTGAGTTTTACTGAAGGAAAAAGCGGTGTGCAATTTGTACATCGAACATTGGCTTATTTTGTAGTAGGAATGATTGTTCTATTGTATTTTAAAAGTACCCAATTCACTTTGGAAAAATCACAAACAAATGGTATAAAAGCACTTTTATTTCTTGTTTTTCTTCAGTTTGGATTAGGAGTATTAACTTTACTTTACGGTGTTCCTTTATGGTTGGGGTTAACCCATCAAGTTAGTGCATTCTTTTTGCTTACTGCTATGACATATACTTTACACCAACTAACAAAATAATTTTTATCGTATTTTTATACTGACTATATTGTCGCATTTCTTTGCTCATAAACGTAAATGTCTAAACTTGCTGCTCAAGATAAATTTTTGGATTTATCCGATTACGGAAGACCATTCGGAAAATTTTTAGCTAACAAATTAAAAAATACCCGATTTACTCCCATTCACGTTACGCTGCTTTTTGGGCTTACAGGTCTTGTTGCGATTTACTGCATTTTACAAAATCAGTACCTATTTGCCGGTTTTTTTATCGTTTTGAAATCAGGAATTGATGCCGCCGATGGAGAATTGGCTAGGATAAAAAACACACCTTCTTATACCGGAAGATACCTCGACAGTGTCTTTGACATCATCTTAAATTTTCTGCTTTTAATGACGATTTGTTATGTTTCAAAAGGGAATATTTGGATGACAATTTTGGCATTTATTTGCATTCAATTACAAGGAACTTTGTACAATTACTATTATGTAATTTTACGCAATAAATCAGTTGGAGGAGACACCACCAGCAAGATATTTGAATACAAATCACCCCGAGCTTTACCAGGAGAAAACCAAAAAGCCGTTGATGTTTTATTTCAAATTTACACAATCGTTTATGGCACTTTTGATAAAATAATTCACACTCTTGACAAAGAGGCTTACAAGGTAAAAACATTTCCACATTGGTTCATGACCGCGCTATCCATTTACGGATTAGGCTTTCAATTACTTATAATTGCCATTATGCTGCCAATGAATTTAATCGAATATATCGTTCCGTTTTTCATCGTTTACACTTTATTCATTTTTGTGCTAATTGGCATAAGAAAGACTTTTTTTAAAGCGTAAAACCATTATAGTAATAATCTATAGTAACTATTTATTCAATTTATTATCAGATTATTAAATGCAATTACTTCGCACTTACATTTAATCTGAATCAATACACTACTATATAAAAAACACGAAATCAATTTTAGTAGTTCTGTTGAAATTAAACAAGTTTTTCAATTAATTATGTAACAATCCAACCCCTATTTCTCACCAAATTTGTAATAGAATAAATTTTAATTTAAAACTATACGTTATGCCAAATTCAACAGAGATTAAAGGAAATTACAATGAATTGAAAGGTAAACTTAAACAAAAGTTTGCTGAACTAACAGATGACGATGTGTTATTTGAAGAAGGTAAAGAAGATGAAACTTGGGGAAAATTGCAACAAAAATTAGGAAAGACAGAGAAAGAAATTAAATCGTTATTTGAATAATTTCAGATTTCTAAAATTCATTAAAACTGTTTCAAAAGCTACGTTGAATATTTTCCATTTTTTGGATTTTATTTGTGCTTTTGAAACAGTTTATTTTTTATCCTTTTATTACCCAATCCAAGTTTTAAAATCGGAGACTTTCTCTCTGCTTACGATTACCTCATCATCCTTAAAAGAAGGCAGAATTAGCTTCAATCGAGAGTTACTATAAAGGACTATTTCTTTGATCGCTTTCAGCGGAATTATAAATTTCCTGCTCACTCGGAAAAAGTCTTTCGGATCTAAGTCTTGCTCCAAAACTTCCAATGTATTTTCGATTAAATAATTCCTATTATCGAAAGTATGAATGTACGTTCCTTTATTTTCGCTATAAAAACATTCCACCTCATCAATAGAAATAACTTTTAAATGTTGCCCGATTTTCACCGTAAACCGTTTTTTATAATTTTTTTCAAATGGGTTCGTCAACATTCTTTTGATTTGCTCAAAATCCAATTGTAGAGTTTCTTGTTTTGGTAACCGGGCTTTAAACTTAGAAACCGCTACTTCCAAATCATCCTCATCAATGGGTTTCAAAAGATAATCAATGCTGTTTAATTTGAATGCTCGCAACGCATATTCATCATAAGCCGTTGTGAAAATTATAGCACTTTTGATAGCTACTTTTTCAAAGATTTCAAACGACAATCCATCCGATAATTGAATGTCCAAAAAGATCAAATCCGGATGTTCATTTTTAGAAAACCAATCAATAGATTCTTCCACGGAATGCAGCATCACTCCTACTTGAATATTTAACTTTTCGAGTTTTCTTTGAAGCAATCTGGCTGCTGGTTTTTCGTCTTCAATTATTATTGTGGTCATCATTTATATTTAAGTTTTCAAAAAAGGATACTGTCTATTTTGCTATTTACTAATCAAACACATGCATCTCCAATGATTTCCATTTTTGTTGAAGATTTATTTTTGGATTTCGGCAAAGATACACTGGAATATTATTTTCTTCTTCGATTGCATATTTGTGTTTTATAATCTTCACTAATTTATAATCTGCAAAAACCCTTTCGACGACTTCTTTTTCATTACCAATACTTATACAAACTTGTCCAATTGTTTTCCCAGTTCCCCAAAGCCAAAAGCTACCATTACTACAAATTGGATTTGGTAATCCATACTTTTTTCCAATGATTTCTATTGCTCCGGCTTCACCATAATTTTCTGCCCAAATAACGCAATTTCTTTTGTCTTTTACGGGCAACGATTGGTATAAACTATCGACTAATTTCACTTGTTCCTCCCAACCAAACATATCCGCATAATCATCTGTGAGCTGAATGCGCCCATTTTTTTGAATTTCTAAATCAGAGTAACTAACATAGGATTCTATCGGCAAAATAGCAATTGCCTGAGGCAAAAAAGGAAGTATTGGAAGAAATACCACAGAGGCGACTACATAATTCCATTTTGGTTTATTTTGTAGTAATTTTTCAATTTTCACCGCTCCAGCGGCAAATAACACAGGATAAATAGCGAAGAAATAATAGGCCTTAGACTGCATGATCCACATGCTGAAAAATATCACCAAAGCTGCTATTCCAAACGTTTTATACTTTTTTAAATCTTTGTCAAAAAAGTAAGCAAAAAGTCCCATTAGGCTTATTGTTAACGTGAAAGGATGTTTTAATTGCTCTATTGCAAAATCAAAAGGACCACTCTCATCCAACTGACTTTCTTTTAACTTTTGCAAATGCAGTAACAGTGGAAATTGATGGTTTATTTGCCAAATCAAATTTGGTAAAACAATTAAAAAAGTGATTAATCCTGAAAGATAAAACCATTTATTCTTGAATAATTTACCTTTTTCATAAAACAACAAACCCACTACGACTCCTAATCCCCAAACTAATATGGTATACTTATTCATTAAACCAAAACCAGCAGAAACTCCAAGTAAAACAAGGAATTTTGCATTTCTAGTATTAAAATATTTAATCAAAAAATAAAACCCAAGTGTCCAAAAAAACTGATCGAAAGCTACAGGCTGGAACAACATATGATTGCGATAAAAAGGAACAAAAGCTAAAACAGAAACTCCAGCTAACAAAATTGCTTTTATCTTCCCACCCAATTCTTTGGCAATCAAACAACAAATTACAAGAATACCAACTCCCGCTAACGTGGAAAAAAACCGTACGCCTGATACCGAATATCCAAAACTAAAATGGGCAATTTTACCAATAAAAGCTATAAAAGGCGGAAATTCAAAATACCCCCAATCTAAGTGCTCGCTTACAGATAAATGCAATAATTCATCCCGATGAAATCCATAATTTCGGTTTCCTATTAAGTGAATAGAAAGTTTTATAAACGCTAAAATAGTTATAACCGGTAGATATTTTTTCAAAGTGGAGTTCTTGTTTAGTGTTTAAAATTTTAAAGAGTAACAACTGAAAACTGCTCCCGAAGCTTCGGGATGAAAACTTATTATTATTCCCATTTTTCACTTTTTTCTTTTTCCATTAATTCTTGAATTTTTTTCTCTTCCCAGTTTGCACCAAAAAATATATTTCTTCCAAAAACAGATAATCCATGAGCTGTCAATCCAATCCCCCAAAACAATGCCGTTGAGAAATTCTCCCAACTCCAAAAAAGATGATTGCTGGGTATACTTTCATTGCTATTTGCAATAATAATAAATGAATTTACAACTACATATACCAATAAATGAATATAGAACCCTTTGATTCTTTTTACTCTTTTATAAGCTAAGTTATAGCGTTCATCAGGATTACCAGCATCTATATTATAATCATTACCCATTTTATTTCTATATGTTGCCATTGCTATACTATTTAAAATTATTCCCAAGTTTCCTTGTTTCCCTTTTCCTTATCCATAAACTCCCTTATCTTTTTTTCTTCCCAGTCCTTTGTGACAAAAGGCATGTACTTAAAAACTCTGAGACCGTGGAAAACAACTCCGATTCCCCACCATAACAATGGCCAATAAAACCATAAATGATCTGGTGATGTCATTAAATTTACAATAACTAATCCTATATTTACTACAATGTAGGAAATCAAGTTACCATAAAACCCTTTTATTTCCTCAACCTGCTTTTTTGCACTGTAGTAACGCTCGTCGTTTTGATTGATATGTTCCATACTTTTTTTGTATAATTTATTTTCAAGATTAAAATTTAAAACGCAAAACTATTTCCAAGATTTTTCACTGTCATGTCTTTGCAAAATCTCCTTAATTTTTCTTTCCTCCCATTTTGAACTGTATCCAAAAACCTTCAATGCATGCATAATTAATCCAAATCCCCAGCCTCCAGCCGAAAACCAAAACCATTGAAATTGTGGCGAATAAGTGAGATTAATAAAAATCAAAATTGGAATTACACAACAATAAGATATTAGATTCCCATAAAAACCTTTCAACTCTTCTACTCGCTTCTTTGCTCTGTAATAAGCTGAATTTTCGTTATAATTGGCGGTTGTTTCCATAACAGTAATTTGTTTGGTTAAAATTGGTATTTTGACCGTAAATGTTTTCTCGTTTTGTTCAATCAATACTTTTCTGTTAGTAATAATTCCATAGCGATTGATTATGTTTTGCAATCCTACACCTTGACGATCCTGCAACACCTCTTTCTTTTGATAGTCGTTTTGAACAGCAAGATAATCTCCATCAATTGTTATGCGAATGTGCAGCGGTCTTTGCTCACTAACTACATTGTGTTTTACGGTATTCTCCAATAAAAGCTGTAAGGAAAGAGGAACTACTTTGGCTTCAGCATTTAAATTAGAAGTAGGCAATTCATAGAACAAACTGTTTTCGAAGCGCATTTTGAGCAGGTTCATATAGGTTTTGGCGAAAGCCAATTCTTCTTCTACGGAAACTAACTCTTTATCTTTTTGCTCCAATACATACCGATAAATTTTTGATAACGAAGTCGTAAATCGCTGCGCATTGTCCGGATTTTCTTCAATCAAAGAACTTAAAACATTCAAACTATTAAAAAGGAAATGGGGATCGATTTGATTCTTTAAACTTTCGAACTTTGCCGAGGCTGTTCCTGCGATGATTTTTTGTTCTTTGACTTCTTTTTTTGATGCTTGTTTCCAATTGGCCATAAAACTTCGTGCATGCATGAAAGTCGAAACCCCCAATGAAAGTATGATGTAAAATAAGTGAACCCAAATCATTCTGTCATTAAAAAACTCACTTGGATTCATTTTTTGAAAAACCACGAAAGTCAGATAATCAATACCCAAAACAACAGGAACTGTATACAAAACCGTAGCTATTATTCCGAAATACACTCTCAAATTAGTGTGTTCCAGCCAATCCCATTTTTTGTCCAGAAGCGTATTGATTGCTCCATTACCAAAACCAATTCCAAAAGAATACAACGAACTTACCCAAAAAGTGGTCAGAACCGTTTTTAGGTAAAAACTACCTTGTATTAAAGAAAAAACAAATGTAAAAATCAAAGCAATTTTCAGAGTAACAATTGTTCCCTTTTTAAATTCTGTGTAGGTATGTATCCTTTGATTTTCCATTTTTTAGTTTTTGAATTTTATTCTGTAAATTTTATTTACAGTTTTTCAATGCTTCAGTCGCTCTATCTAGTCCCCATTTTGGAGAGAAAGGCGTTTCTGGTTTAAAAGTAGCAAAAAGTCCGATTGATTTTTCAATTTCTGCACATAAAGGTTTCGTATCAATACCAGTCCATTTTGCACCTCCAATTTGAAATTCAGCTTTACCAAAAACTACTCTCGGATTTTGTGGAGCAATGGCTTCTGCTTTAGCATACATTTCCATTGTTTTTCCAGATAATTTCATTCCGTTTGTCATAGGATCAAAAACAATCCAGGCGGTATTAATCATGGCTTGCATTACATATAATTCAGCATTGTTTTGATCTTTTATCATTTCAATGTCTAATGCATTTTGCGCTTTTGTAAGCAACAAATTCATTTTATCTTTGTCCTGTGTTCCAAAAGCTGTAGTTGTATTTACCAATGCCACATAATAGTTTGGCAACCAACTTGCTTTTTCTGCTCCTGCAATTCTTTCGAATAAATCCGAAGCTTCCGTGTTCTTTCCTTCTTTCCATAGTCCGAATGCTTTTCCCATTCCTTGCTCGAATTGTCCTTGAGCAGATAATAAACTACATACAAATAATGCGATTGCGGTGATAACTTTTGTCATGATATTTAATTTTTAGTTGTTGATTAATTGTTCACCAAATTTACAGTGATCATACCTTTTTTAAAATTTATACTTACTGAATTGTTGATTTTGATGGATGAGTTGTTCTTTTAGTCGAAAGTCATACAGTTGAAGAAATTCACCTAGGGTTTAGACCTAATGACCATTTTTAAAGATTCTTCAACTGATTTTCCTTTTTGTCATTGCTAATCGTCCAGAAGAACCCTACAAAGAAAAACCGATCTGCTGTGGGGGTAATTGCGGCCCTATTGTAAACTCCTGTGGCATCTGGATTTTTAGCATAATCGTACCCGAATACATTTTGACTCCCTAAAATATTAGAAACCGAGAAATACAAAATCTTTTGTGTCGTCAATAAATAAGCCCAGTTGAAACTTAAACTATTATATGATTTTGTTTTTCCGTTCATGAATTTAGTTTCATTTGGATTGTTGTAAGGACGCCCTGAACTGTATGAATTGGTAAATCCTATTTGTGATTTCCAATCGTTAATCCAATATTTTGTAACAATGGACAAACTATGATCGGCAACAAAATTAGGAGTAACCTGAGCACTAAAGTTTTTGTAATCCCTCTCTGTATCGATATAGGAATACGAAACCCAATATTCTAGGTTTTTAATTGATTTCCCGTCTCTCCAAAACAAATCCAAACCTTTCGCATAACCAGAACCATTATTAGTAAATACTGAATTGTATTGTATTGATGGTGTGTCGTATTTTACTAGATTATTGTAGTCTTTGTAATAGGCTTCTGCCCTGAAAGTTTTCCCGTTTTTATTGTATTGATAATTCAAAATATAATGTGCTGCTTTCTCACTTTCAAATTGATGAAACTTCGAATATTTAATAAGTTCTGCAGTGGGTGTTTGTGAAAAATCTCCGTAAGCCATTGAAAGCTGACTGTTTTTAGCCATTTTGTATGCAAATGAAACTCTGGGAGCAATAGCAGTTTCATTTAGTAAATCATTGTATGATGCTCTCAAACCCGCTTTTGCAGCAAACTTTTTAGAGAAGAAAATATCAGCTTCGGTGTAAACAGCTCCGATATTTGAATTATATCCAATTGTGTTTGTTGTACCTGAATTTTCTTTGAAATCCTCATTGAATTTGGTAACAAAATAATCGGCTCCAAACGATAATTTCATTCTGTCTGAAAAACTTTTCTTTAATTTTAGTTTTAAATGAGCCGAGTTCTCCTCATTGTCAACATTATTCAAATCAATCCCAATTTTATTTTTTGCATAACCATAACTTAATCCTGAAGTAATCTGCCAGTTGTTACCAAAACCACCTTTATAAGAGGAATTAAAATAGAAATTATTGTTGTTGAGATTGACTCTTATCTTTTGAGGTGAATTAATATTTTCCTGATTAATATCAAATTTTGAAGAATCGAAAGCAGCGTATAATTTCAATATTCCATTATTGAAGTTATAGCGATATACGGTTTCCCCAGACAAAGATTGGTAAGGACTGTTCCAATCTACATTTTGATGAATTAACGCCTGATATGGTGATAAATTGATATAAGCGGTATTCACACTCAGGGAGCTTTTTTTCCATTTCTGAGTATTTCCTATACCCAAACCAACAGTCATTAATGAAATTTCCGTTTTGTTTTGGTCGGGTTCATCTTGCGTATTCAATAACAAAACACTGGATAAAGCTTCCCCATATTCAGCAGAATAACCACCCGTAGAAAATGATATTCCACTAAAAAGGAACGGAGAAAATCGGCCTCTTGTTGGCAAATTTTGAGCAGAAGCGCCATAAGGTTGTGCAACACGAATACCATCTACAAAAGTTTGAGTTTCATTAGCTTCTCCCCCACGCACAAATAATCGACCATCTTCACCCACATTTTGAGTCCCAGGCAGTGTTTGCAAAGCCGCAATAATATTTCCTGCCGATCCCGCCGTAGTTACAATATCTAGCGGTTTCAAGACCGAAACTCTGGCTTTGTCACCTGCCTCTAGATTTCCCGCGGTAATAATTACTGCATCCAACGCATTGATATTGTCTCTTAATTTTATGGTTTTATTTTTAAAATTTGAAACATCAATTACCGTTTTTGAAGTTTCATACACTAAGAAACTCACCACCAAAGTTTGATTACCAGTTGTAGTTGTTGTGAAAATAAAATCACCCGTTTCAGAACTTGAAGTACCGTCATAAGTACCTTCGATAAAAATATTGGCTCCTGATATAGGATTCCCTTTTTCATCGACCACTTTCCCGGAAAGAGTTGTTTGTGAAAATAACGTTACAGAGAATAGTAAAATGGTAAGAGTATAAATAAACTTCATAATATTTGATTTTTTGATGAAACAAATATATTTCAGGGATTAAATTTAAAAAACAATTATTAACTGAACTGTTGAATTTATAGGATGAGTTGTAATGATCCTTATTTTCTTTTATATTTACGCTAACTAGATTCTATTTTATGAAAACAGAAAAAGAAAAAATGATTGATGGAGAATATTATTTGGCTGGAGATCCTGTTTTAGTAAAAGACAGA
This sequence comes from Flavobacterium zhoui, assembly GCF_042787235.1. NCBI lineage: Bacteria > Pseudomonadati > Bacteroidota > Flavobacteriia > Flavobacteriales > Flavobacteriaceae > Flavobacterium > Flavobacterium zhoui. The sequence continues at coordinate 188,593 of NZ_JBHZPY010000002.1, read as the reverse complement.
CGAAAATCAAAAAATCTTCTTCACAGATTAAATGTTACTGAGTATAGAGTAACTAAAAAAGCACGAGAAATACTAAAAGAGCTAATACCTAATGCAGGAGCCAATCTGTATATTGAACCTCCCTTTTTTTGTGATTATGGCTACAATATCAGTTGTGGGGAAAATGTCTATTTCAATGTGAATTGTGTTGTTTTAGATTGTGCCAAAGTGACTATTGGTTCTAATGTGCTATTTGCCCCAGGAGTTCAACTATATACCGCATCACATCCACTTGATGCTGAACTGAGAAAGACCCATGAAAATGCTTTACCTATAACGATTGGAAACGATTGTTGGATTGGCGGAAATTCTGTTATTTGTCCTGGTGTTACAATAGGAAACGGTTGTGTGATAGGCGCCGGTTCTGTTGTTACAAAAGATATTCCTGACAATTCACTTGCAGTAGGAAATCCGGCAAAAGTAATTCGGAAACTTAATGAGTAAACTCTAATTATGCCACACGTTCTAGCAAAACTCAAAAATGTTCCTCTGGAAACCATCAAAGCTATTTTAGAAAAAGACAAAGCGTTTCATGCATCCCAAGGAATGTATTTAGAATACCTTTGGCAAAATGCCGATGATGAAAACGAAGTGCAATTCCTTTTTAGAATTGATAACATCGACAAAACAAAAACAGTAATCTATAAACTTCATTCAGAAGCTTTGTCGCAAAATCCTAAAGCCAATCTCCCTGAAATGATTTATTTAAAATAAACGCAAATAACTATGATTTCTATCAACAAAGTACACCATATCGCTATTATTTGCTCCGATTATCAAAAATCAAAAACGTTCTATACCGACGTTTTGGGCTTAACGATTATTAGGGAAATTTACCGTGAGGAAAGAGAATCCTACAAACTTGATTTGGCTTTAAATGGTATTTACATTATTGAACTTTTCTCCTTTGTAAATCCACCGCAGCGTATGTCAGGACCTGAAGCGACTGGATTACGCCATTTAGCATTTGAAGTAAATGACATAGATCAAACAATTGATTTTTTATCTTCAAAAAATATTGAATCAGAAAATATACGCTTAGATCCTACCGCAAACAAACGTTTTACCTTTATTGCCGACCCGGACAACCTCCCGATTGAGTTTTATGAAAAATAAGAGCTTTTGTATATCATTAAAAAGCACAATTCATAAAGAAATCATAAAAAATGATGATTATAGGCTGTTTTTAATTTAATTCCAGGATTGTTTCATTAAATTTGCAATACCCTCAAAAACTCCTTTTTTAAATACCATAGTTGTTATTTTATTTGAAAATAAGTTTTACAAAACATCTTTATAATGACCAATACTGCCCGAATTAAAAAAAAACACCAATTAATCAAATTTCAAAAATTAGTAATTGTTTCCCTTCTAATTGGTTTTCTCTCGGCATTTTTAGGGATTTCACTAAAAAAAATCACCGAATATTACGAGGAGATATTTTTTCATCAAGCATCAACGAACCCATTATTCTTTGTTTTATTTCCAATTGTCGGACTATCTATTATTTATTTTCTTCGAGAATATATTTTTAGAAAAAAAGAAAACAAAGGAATTAAGGAAATTTTTGAAAGCACAAATTCCAAATCTAAGAATCTTCCTAATTATAAAATTCCATCCCATTTCATCAACGGATTATTGACTGTAGTTTTTGGAGGATCCACGGGAATTGAAGTTTCTACTGTTGTTGCTTCAGCAACTATAGGTTCCGTTGCCCAAAGAAAACAAAACGTATTTAGACAATACAAAACTGAATTGATATGCGCTGGAGTTGCTGCCGGAGTTACTGCTTTATTCAGTAGTCCTATTGCCGGAATTCTTTTTGCGATTGAAGTCATTTCCAGAAAAGTAACCAGAGCGTTTTTAATCAGTAATTTGATTGCGGTTGCCATAGCTTTTGGCCTTGTTTTTTTATTGGACGAAAAACCTTTGTTTACCGTAACTATTACAACTTGGCATTTAAGAGCGATTCCATATTTTATACTTTTAGGAATTTTAGCCGGTATCAATTCCGTTTATCTCACCCGTTGTGTTTTATTGTTTAAATCTCAATTTTCTAAAATAAAAATTCATTATTATAAAATTCTGATAGGTTCGTTAATCCTCAGTATTTCCTTATTCTTCTTTCCACAACTTTATGGAGAAGGATATCATGCCATCAAAGGAATATTTGCTTATTCGAATGAGGTCACACTATCATCTTCACTGGTACTGACATTTATTGGAATCATCCTTTTAAAACCAATAGTAACTTCGGCAACGCTTGCTTCGGGTGGTGATGGAGGTGTTTTTGCGCCAAGCCTTTTCATTGGTGCCTTTTTAGGATTACTGGTTGCTTTGCTTTTAAACACCTATTTAAATGCTAATGTAATCCCGGTAAACTTTATGGTTATTGGAATGGCAGCGGTTTTAAGCGCCAGTATTCACGCCCCTTTTACCGCGATTTTCTTAGTATGTGGATTAACTAATGATTATACTTTATTTCTTCCCATTTTGGTTGTTTGTCTGATTTCAAAATACACAGCAAAAATGATATATCCGTTTACCGTATACTCCTACTCTGCCAGTTTATCAAAATAATAGTTTATGCCAATTGAAAAAATAAAACGGAATTATCGCAAAACTAAATACATCCTTTACAAAGAAACTTTAGTTGATTTCAAAGAACATTTTTGGGCTTTTTTAGGATCATTTATCGGTATAGGTCTAATGGCTTACGTGCAATCCAAAACATTACTTCATTCAGATGTTGTTTTTTTGATTGGCTCTTTTGGTGCATCCAGTGTTTTGGTTTATGGCGCAATCCAAAGTCCATTAGCACAACCCAGGAATCTTATTGGCGGTCATCTTGTATCAGCTATTGTAGGAGTGACAGTAGCTAAATTTGCACCCGATATTTTATGGATAAGCGCTCCTCTAGCCGTATCGTTTTCAATTGTTTTGATGCAAGCAACTAAAACACTGCATCCTCCTGGAGGCGCAACTGCATTGATTGCAATAATTGGCTCCCCTAAAATTACAAATCTTGGCTATTGGTATGTACTGTATCCTGTTCTAAGTGGAGTACTTATTCTACTGATTGTAGCTTTAATTTTCAATAACATGACCGTGAACAGAAGCTATCCAAATCATAAAAAGTATCACATTATTAGAAAACGAATTACTAATAAATTCAAAAACACCTTACCTAATTTATAAAAAGCATTACTATTTTAGAAATTATTACGATCAACGGCTTACACACCTATAGAATCATACGCAAAAATATTATCAACAAATCTGAAATCTGTCCCGAAACTTCGGGATAAAATCTAAAATTAAATTTTACCTTTGACCTTTCAACAAAAACAAAGATTATGGTTTATAAATTTAGAGTAATTCTAGACGCAGAAGATGATGTTTTTAGAGACATTGCAATACTTGAAGACGATACTTTAGAAGATTTACACAATGCTATCTTTAATTCCTTTGGTTTTGACGGAATGGAAGTCGCTTCGTTCTATACTTGTGATGAAACATGGAATCAGGAAGATGAAATTTCGCTTTTTGATACGGGAGATATCCCTGGTGAACAAAAAGTAATGAGTGATTATCCATTGTCTGATATATTGGATAAGGAAAACACAAAAATCATCTACGTTTACGATTTTATCAATATGTGGACTTTCCTAGTAGAACTTGCAGCTGTCGAAGATCAAGTAATTGGAAATTTATATCCCGAAACAATTTTTTCTCATGGTGAAATGCCTGATGAAGCGATGGAGAAAAATTTTGAAGCTGATAACGCAGATGACTATAATGATGAATTTGAAGATGGACTGGACGAAGATGATTTAGACATGTTTGAAGGAGATGATAGTTTTGAAGACTACGGGTTTGAGGAAAATTGGAATTAAACTACTAAGCGATTAAGCATCCAGAGCCAAGATGAAAGACTTAAAAATTGTCATTTATCTTGGCTCTCTTATCTAAAATAAAAAAATAAAAAATATGATCAATCTGTATAATACGCATATCGAAAACTTATCGATTCACAGAGTTGGAAATAAAAGTAGAAACGAAGTCATTTTTTTATCAGAGCAGCCATTTAATTTAAATGATGAAATTGTTCCCTTGATGAAGGAATTTTTCTTTAAACCTTTTAGAGAAAAAGAAGAAAACTATTTTCAGTTTGCCCATGAAATCGATTTGGATTATAATGATATGTTCAAATTTGCATCGGAGATTTTTGAGAATCCATCTACTATTCACGAAACTTCAAAAAAAATAACGCAGCATTTATTTGAGCAATCCAATCACCCGCACATCAAGAATGGAGAAGTCTATGTTACGTATTTAACAAACGTAAGTATTGACAATAATGTAGTGGATGCAATAGGAATCTTTAAAAGTGAGATACAAGCTGATTTTTTACAATTTGAAGAAAAAGCCACACACTTAGAAATGATTTTACAACAAGGTGTAAGTTTAAACAAGTTAGATAAAGGTTGCATCATTTTTAATTATAAAAAAGAGGAAGGCTACAAAATACTAACTGTTGACAGCAACCGTTACGATGCAAGATATTGGCTGGAACATTTCCTCTCTGTAGATGCTTTTGAGGACGAAAATTTCATTACCAAAAAATATTTGAAATTCTGCCAGAACTTTGCCAAAGACGTTGTTTTCCCAGCCGAAGACAAGAAAGAAGAAGTGATGTTTATGAACCGTTCCGTGAATTATTTTGCAAAAAATGATCAGTTTGAAGAAACTAATTTCTTAAATGAAGTTTTAGACAATCCAGATTTGATCCCAGAATTCAAAAACTATAAAATAGACAAAGGAGAAAAATACAGCATTGAAGATGTAACTTCTTTTCCTATTGCTAATGCTGCAGTTTCTGACGCAAGAAAATCAATCAAAAATGTAATCAATTTAGATACGCATATTCAAATAAAAATGGATTTTATCAATCCTGAAAGTGCTGAAAAATATGTAGAAAAAGGTTGGGATGAAGAAAAGCAAATGTACTATTACTTAGTATATTTCAACAAAGAAGAGAAGAGCTAGAATATACTATTGTTCAAGAAATAAATATGCAATCCTCAATTACGAAATTAGTTGAGGATTTATTTTGATTTCAAATTATAAAAAAAAATTTTTGTAAGATTTATTTTGTTTTATTTTAAATATAATGCTTTTAATCGATTTTATTCGTCGTTTAAGCAGTTATTAGTTACATTTAGCTCCCCCAAATCCTACTATTATGATTACTACTGAATTCAAAAAAAAAATTCTCACGAAAGAAATTTTGTGTTTATTGCTTGGACATAAATTTATAATAACTAGAATTGTAACAGACCACTTTAAAGAATATAAATGTACGGTTTGTCATATCGAATTAACTAATGATGAAAATGGCCATAAAACATTTCTCACACCAGAATTAAAGGAAATAAATGAAACCCTGATAGGTTTTCATAATAAAAAGCTTCATTTGGTTTAATTTTCAAATAGAGATTTTACAAATTAATTTCTGCGTACTCCTAAACCTACCTAAACTCTACAAAAATGCTAATCCTATTATTAATCCAATCTATTATCATTTTTAAACAAAAAATGAAAGAAAAAAAGAGGGTTAACACCAATTAGCTCTAACATTATTTTGAACTATTTTGTTAAAATCCGGTATTAAATAAATTGGTGTTCTTAAAGTTTCTGGTTATAAATTCAAATGCCGCACTCATGACATTTCCCATCGACTTTGCTTTTTTAAAATTCAAGTCATTCGTATAATTATACAGTTCCAATTTCAGCTGATTCAAATGTTCATCGGTCGAAATAACATCTGACCCCATGATTTGCAATAATCTTTTGATACGATTTTCGGCAGAATGTATTCTTTTGGCTAAAACAGCCCGCTCTTCATCTTTATACTGCTCAATCGAACTATGCTGCAATTTATCTTTAACTAATTTTACCATTGGATAATTCTCTTTAAAAAACTGCGGACGATAGACCTTAAAATTTCCTTCAAAGCATTGTTGATCAAAATCAATAGCACGAATTCTATACACTACCTGATCAAAATCGTGAATTGGAATAATGACATAATTATAAGAACGCATATCCCCTAATAAACGTATCATACAGCGTTCATTAAACTTAACAAATTCTTTGGCGATTTGTGATTTTTCTGTTTCAGTACAGTCAGCGAGAAGTGTTTTTATAAACACATCGCCCGCAATTCCCATAATATGTTCTTCGATCAAAGTATCTTTATAAACTAAAAAATTTATCTTATCCGGTGACAAAATATGCTCCAACTCCAAGCCGTAAACGCGGGACGCATCTGCCCGCTTAATATAAAAATGCGTGTAATTATCATTTAAAATATTTCTAACTTTTATTCGAAAAGGTTTCGAATTTCCAAAAGTGCAATAGTCGATTGAATCCACATTCAAAAACTTAATAATCCCTAAATTACCATCCGAATGCAACAATGAATAGATTTTCATTAAAGTCAAATCAATTTCATTTCTTTCGAATTCGGTGTAATATACCCTAACCCATAAAGTATCTTGATCGTGTTTATCATACACATTTATGGAACCTGAAAAGCGCAACAAATCATCATAGAAAATGGGTACTTTAGAGATACGGTCAAATCGTTCCAAATAATCCAGTAAGGAATTATTTATAGGATAAGACGGTTTTTTTAAAAGCATTAATGGATCACTCATTTTTTAATAATAATTAAATACAAAATTACAACAATATAAAGCTCAGTTAGGATAAAATCAGTAACTTATTGAAGCCTGTATAGGTTAGAACGTTAACATGATAATATTATTCGGCTTTTTTTTATAAATAGCTATATAGCGAAAAACCAACCCCAAAATAAAAAAACTCAATTATAAAAATAATCTTTCAAAATACAGTTCAATTACAAAATCATAATCAATTAATTTAAAGCATATTAAGAATTACATCTCTACATATTAATCTAAAATAGCATCTTTATCGTGGTAAAAAAATCAAAACATACAAAATTATTATATATTTGATTGTCCCCAAGACATTTAAACCTACAAACTTACTATGACGAATAAGCTTGAGCTTTACTGCAAAGCTGCCCAATCTGCAAAGATTGGTATATGGAAAATGAATATTATAACTAACGAGGTCTTTTGGGATGCCGTAACTAAACATATTCTAGAAGTTCCTGAAGACTTTGACCCTATTAATGGTAGTGGTGTTAACTTTTACACGGAAGGCGAAAATAGAGACAAAATCAAAATGCTTATTAATCAAGCAATTAGTGATGGAATTTCATTTGAGGACAAATTTCAAATTACAACGGGCAAAAACAATATCAAATATATTGAATGTATCTGTCAAGTTGAAATAATTGATGGAATTCCGACCCAACTATTAGGAACATTCCAGGATATTACCAAAGAACAGAATCTAATTCAGGAACTTCAATTGAGTGTTGAAAAATTTTCTTCTATTTTTTCAAGCGCTAATGATGCTATTTTTATAATAGACACTTCAAATGGAATTATTACAGATTATAATCCCCGAGCAGAAGAGCTTACCGGATACAATAGCACTGAATTAAAAGGTTTGCATAATTCTGAATTATTCCCATTAGAAAATAGAAAACAGGTCGCATTTTTCCTCAATTACAACTTAATAAAAGATGATTATGTTGTAAATGAGACTTCTATAATAAATAAGTTCGAAAAATTAATCCCTGTTGAAATAGCTTTTGGTAAAAAGTTTAAAATGAATAAAATAACTTATTTAGTTTGTTTTTTCAGAGATATCAGTGAGCGGAAAAATGTAGAAGAGAAATTGAATATGCTATCTCTTGCAGCTTCAGAAACTACAGATACAATTGTAATTGCAAATCCTAATGGTGATGCTATTTGGGCAAATAATGCTTATTTAGACCTGACAGGGCTATGTTTAGAAGAAGTAATTGGCAAGAAACCAGGTTATCTATCCAAAGGTCCAGAAACGGATGTGCAATCAACAGCCAAAATGAGAAAAGCAATTCAGGATAAAGAAAGCATCAAAATTACAATTCTGAATTATAACAAGAAAAAAGAAAAATATTGGTTCGAGCTGAATATTACAACACTATTTGATTCACAAAATAACTTCATCAATTTTGTGGGTGTAGGTCGAGATGTTACTTCCAGAATTGAAAAAGAAATTGAACTACAGCGACTACTAGACGTTACCAGTCAGCAGAATAATAAATTATATAATTTTGCCCATATCGTTTCTCATAATATTCGATCTCATACCAGTAATTTAACAATGGTTGTTGATTTAATCGAAAACACCGAGACTACAACTGAAAAACTTTCCTATTTTGATTTATTTAAGGAAGGAACAGAAAAACTATCAGAAACAATTGAATATTTGAATGAAATAATTACTATTCAACAAAAAACAAGCATCGAAAAAACGAAGATTCTTTTAAAAGATGAAATCGAAAAAACTAAAATGGCTTTAAGTTTAGTTATTAAACAAAGTCAAATTACAATAACCCATACCATCCCAGAAGATTTAATCGTGTATGCTGTTCCAGCATATCTGGATAGTATTTTACTTAATCTCTTTACTAATGCAATAAAATATAAATCTCCTAACCGCAAGGCTTTTTTGGAGATTGGTTACGAAGTGAATGAAAACTATACCGTTATTAGCTTCAAAGACAATGGTCTGGGATTAAATTTAGAGAAAAACGGTCATAAAATTTTCGGAATGTACAAAACTTTTCATGGCAATGAAGATGCAAAAGGAATTGGATTGTATATAACCAAAAATCAACTGGAAGCCATGGATGGTAAAATTGAAATCGAAAGTAAATTAGATCTTGGTTCTACATTTAAAATTTATTTGAATGAAAAATAAAATAACCTATATCATTGATGATGATCAATTATCCGTAAAATTGGTCAGTATGCTTACTACTAAAAAATGAGTTTTGCGAAACAATCAATCCGTTTTTTAGTCCGCAAATAGCATTAGAGGAATTAAAAAAGAATTGTACAGAGAACAAAAACCTACCCGATGCAATTTTACTTGATCTCAATATGACTGTTACGGATGGTTGGCAATTTCTAGATGAGTTTAATTATTTATCTATAAAAAAAGAAATTCCCATATTTATTATTACTTCATCAATTGACCCCGTTGATATTGAAATGTCAAAAAAAAATAAAAGGGTAAAAAGTTATATCATGAAACCGATTAATGCTGAAAAATTACAAGCAGCATCCTTACTGATTGGTAAAAAACAATTTCCCGATTAGCAGTAACAAATTTCTATTTTGTTCGTCATATAAAAATATATCAAAAACGAACATTTTGGAAATTATTCTCTCTATTAAAAATCTTAACAAACGTTACGGCAGTTTACAAGCCTTAAATAACGTTTCATTCGAAATACACAAAGGCAATGTTTACGGTATACTTGGTCCAAACGGAAGTGGAAAATCGACAACCTTAGGAATTATATTAAATGTAGTCAACAAAACGTCTGGAGAATACAGTTGGTTTGGCGGCACCATGCAAACTCATGAAGCACTTAAAAAAGTGGGGGCAATTATAGAAAGACCCAATTTCTATCCTTACATGACCGCAAAAGAAAACCTAGAATTAGTCTGCAAAATTAAAAGCATAAATTACGCTAAAGTAACCGAAAAGCTCGAATTAGTAGGTCTAGTAGATAGGCAAGATAGTAAATTCAGCACTTTTTCTCTTGGAATGAAACAACGATTAGCGATTGCTTCTGCCCTTCTAAACGATCCCGAAATTTTAATTCTTGACGAACCTACAAATGGTTTAGATCCGCAAGGTATTCATCAAATCCGTGATATTATCAAGCACATCGCTGCTCAAGGAACTACCATTTTATTGGCTTCTCATTTATTAGACGAAGTCGAAAAAGTATGTACGCATGCATTAGTTTTAAGAAAAGGAGAAGTTTTATATTCCGGATTGGTTGATGGAATGTCAGCAAACGAAGGATTTTTTGAGCTTCAAGCTGATGACATTGAAAATCTAATGTCTGTTTTAAAAGCTCATCCTGCAGTAAAAAATAGTGTAAATGAAGAGGGAAAAGTATTGGTTTATTTAAAAGATAAATTGGAGGCAAAGGAACTGAATCAATTTCTCTTTGAAAAAAATATTATTCTGAGTCATTTAGTAAAACGCAAAAACAGCTTAGAAGAACAATTTTTAGCATTGACTAAAAACAAATAAACCCATTCTTTAAAAAATCTGAATTTATAAATCTGATCTACAAAATATCTCTAATAAAATGAAAAGACTTCTCTCAATAGAACTTCAAAAAATATGGAAAAATAAAGCGAGCCGTGTTTTGACTTTAACTTATTTTATTCTCTTAACTTTTATTGCATTAATTGCTTCAATAAAGTTTGATTTAGGAGTTTTTAAACTTCATCTTGCCGAAATGGGAATTTTTAATTTTCCTTTTATATGGCATTTCAACACTTATATTGCTGCAATCTTAAAATTATTTTTAGCTATTGTCATAGTTTCCATGATGGCGAACGAATACAGCTACGGCACGTTGAAACAAAATTTAATTGACGGAATGAGTAAAAAAGAGTTTATTCAATCTAAATTTTTGACCATTCTATTATTTGCATTTGCATCGACGGTTTTTATTTTTGTACTGTCCCTGATTTTAGGGTATGGATTTTCTTCATACACAGAAATTGGTATTGTTTTTTCTGATTTAGAATATCTACTGGCCTATTTCATAAAATTAATTGGGTTTTTCTCTTTCTGTTTATTTTTAGGAATATTAGTAAAACGATCCGCGTTTGCGCTTGGATTTCTTTTAGTCTGGAGTATCATTGAGGGTATTTTAAAAGGAATCTTGACTTTTAAAATTTTTCCTGAAAGTAAAATAGCCAGTTATATTACACAATTTTTTCCATTGGAATCAATGTCTAATTTAATTGTGGAACCATTCTCTAGACTATCTGTCGTAAAATCTATTGGAACACAAATAGGTATAGAAAACACGAAGGATTATGCCGTACACTTTTGGTCTATCGTAATTGTTTTGTCTTGGGCCTTGATTTTCAATTTCTTATCTTATCGATTATTAAAAAACAGAGATTTGTAGTATCTTTATGGAGCTATGAAATCTATAAATAAAAAAATAGTATATCTTTTCATCTGTTGCTACGGTTCTATTGCAACTGCACAATCTATATCAGTAGACGATACTTATTCCGCACAGCAGCTTGTTGAAAATGTTTTAGTAAATAATAGCACTTGTGCAGCGATTTCTAATCCAATTGCAACGGGAGACAATTCTACTCCAGGCAAAAGGAGTTACGCCTATTTTAATAATCAGGGAGGCACTTTTCCTTTTACTGAAGGCGTACTTTTAAGCACTTGGAGTAGTACCAATTCAAAAGCTCCTTATGTTGCAAATGTTCCTGCAGGTGACAACAATGCATGGTTAGGAGATTCAGATTTAGATACAGTTTTAGGCAAATCAACACTAAATGCAACGGTTTTAGAATTCGATTTCACACCTTTAACCAATTTTTTAAGTTTTGATTATATATTTGCCTCCAATGAATACCAAAGTTTTTTCCCTTGTACCTATTCAGATGCTTTTGCTTTTTTAATAAAAGAGTCCGGAAGCACTGGTCCTTATCAAAACCTGGCTGTTATTCCAAATACCATCACTCCCGTTTCATCTACAAATGTGCATCCCCTAATTCCTGCTGTGATTCCCGCTCCTGCTTTTGGAATAAATGGTTGTCCTGCAATAAACGATGCGTTTTTTGGAGCATTTAATACCTCTTCAAGTCCAGTAAACTATGCAGGACAAACTGTTGTACTGACTGCTGAAACGACTGTAATTCCTAATAAAACGTACCACATAAAACTAGTAATTGCAGATAATGGATCTACAACATTTAACTCTGCTGTTTTTATAAAAGCAGGAAGTTTTACTTCCAAAATAGATTTAGGTTCCAATCGACTATTTCCAAATAATCCCATTTGTTATGGAGAAAACTTTATCATTGATACTAAACTATCGGCAGCATATTCTTATAAATGGTATAAAAATGGCTCCTCTATTCCAATCTCAGGAGAAATAAGTCCTTCACTTAAAGTTACTGACACTGGCACTTATAAGGTTGAAGTTGAATTAGGTAGTCCGAATTGTATTGCTACTGGTGAAATAAAAATTGAATTTACGCCTCAAATTGTATTAAAAAATACCTCTTTAATTCAATGTGATGAAAATGGGGATGGAATTGCAATTTTTGATTTAAATAAAGCTGAAGCAATCATAAAGAACAATAATAGCAATTTAAGTCAAATGTTTTTTTTCGAAAATAGTATTGATGCTCAAAAAAATCAAAATCCAATTCCAAGCCCAAATAGCTATACGAACAAGTCCAAAAATCAAATTATAATTGCAAAAGTTTTGGATACCTATGGATGCCCCAAATATGCTGAATTGACATTATCTATTTCGAACAAAACCATTACACCACTAGCGCCAATAATAGTTTGCGATGATGATGGATCCAGTGATGGAATACATCAATTTGATCTAATGGGTATTGCTACTTCAGGTTATTTTTCTGGTATAGGAAATAATATTTTTGTTTCCTTTTATTTAAACTCTACAGATGCTTATCTTGAAAAAAACGAATTGTCTTTTTTTTTCAAAAATACGATTCCTTATCAGCAAACTCTTTTTGCAAGAGTGCTAAATGGATCTGATTGCTATGCGATTACTCCAATTACTCTTGTTGTGAACACATTTAATCCTCCTAACTTTGAAAATGAAAATATCCCTTTATGTGAAGGAAGTGCACTTAATTTATCTGTAAGCAATAATTTCTCAAGTTATTTGTGGAATACTCTTGCAACTACTAATTCCATTTTAGTCAGTACACCAGGAAACTATTCGGTAAAAGTTACCAATACAAATGGATGTACCGCTACAAAAAAATTTAATGTTTCAGCATCTGGAATCGCAACAATTACAGATGCAATAGTGACTGATTTTGCAGCAAATGAAAATTCAGTTTTGGTCGAATATTCTGGAGTTGGTAATTATGAATTTTCACTAGACGGCTCTTTTTTTCAAGATAGTCCCTTATTTACCGGCTTAGCTGCTGGAGAATATCTAGTTTATGCCAATGATAAAAACGGTTGCGGTCGATCAATACCATTTAAAATATATGTATTGGATTATCCCCGTTATTTCACTCCAAACGGAGATGGATATAATGATTTTTGGGAGATTAAAAATCTGGGGCTTTTACCAAAATCTACAGTAACTATTTTTGATAGATATGGTAAATTATTGAAGCAGTTTAATTCAACTAGTTCTGGTTGGAACGGAACATTGAACGGCTATTCACTACCTGCTGATGATTATTGGTTTAACATAATTTTTGAGGAAAATAAAACCATAAAAGGTCATTTTTCGCTAAAAAGATAATAGTTATTTTCCTATTTTTAGCCCATGAAAAAAACTTTACTTATTTTCTTTATTTTTTTATCAATAAGCTGCTTTGCCCAATTTAGTAAAACGCATTATATACCGCCATTAACATCAGGTACTTCAACTGGAGTCTCTCCGCAAGATCATTATTTATACATTTCTACCCCTAGCGTACTAGATGTCAAAGTGAAAGTAATTGAAATTGGAGGAAGTGTATTTACCCGTTCAATAAATAAAAATAATCCTTGGATTTACTCAATTGGATCGGGCAACGACACGCAAATATTCACACCAAATACAACTATAGGAAAATTAAGCAACAAAGGTTATATCGTAGAAGCCGAGGATCTAATTTATACCAGCTTACGAACAAATGCTGGAGGATATAATCAAGCTGGGGGATTAGTTTCGAAAGGAAATAGTGCCTTGGGGAAAGAGTTTAGAATTGGAGCGATGCTAAACAAATATAACACTAGTGGCTTAATGAATTTCGCGTCAATTTTAGCTGTTGAAAATAATACTAATATAACGATATCCAATATTCCTACTAGTACAGTTTTAACCAACGGAAAAATTATTACAGGCCCATTATCATTTACCTTGAATAAAAATGAAAGTTATGTTTTAGCTATTGAAAATAACGGTTCAAACTTTAACAGTACTAACATTATCGGTAGTTTAATAAATTCTGATAAAGATATCGTTGTAAACGCTGGTTCATTTGGTGGTTCTAATTATGAAGGACCAAATACTACCTTTTCAACAGGAAGAGATGTTGGTTTTGATCAAATAGTTTCTTTTGAGAAAACGGGAAAAGAGTATATTTTTATAAAAGGATTAGGAAGTAATGTTTTAGAACGTGTCTTGTTAATTGCACACAAAGACAATACTAAAATTTACGTTAATGGAAATACTGCGCCAATTATTAAAAATGCAGGCGAATATTTAGTACTAGACGGAAGTAATTACAGTAATAATAATCTATACGTTACTAGTTCCGAAAATATTTTTGCTTACCAAAGCATTGGCGGTACGGATTCGCCTGCCAACCAAAATCTATTTTTTGTGCCACCTATAAATTGTTCTACACCTACTATAGTTGACAATATTCCTTTTATAGATTCAATAGGAAGTATTTCTTTCGGTGGAAGCATAAATGTTGTGACTGAAGTTGGCGCCACTGTTTTAATGAATGATGTCCCAATCCCCTCCAGTCCAATAACTATAAATGCAAACCCCGGTTTTGTATATTATTCTGTCAATGGATTGTCTGGAAATGTAAGTGTAAAATCCACAAAACAGGTTTATGTTTCTTATTTAGGCACAAATGGTACTGCAACTTATGGAGGTTATTATTCTGGTTTCGATCTAAAACCAGAAATTATTTCCGATAAACTTGCAGTATCCACTACCGCCTGCATTCCAAATATTATTTTAAAAATTAATGAGTTAACCTCTTATGATACTTTTCAATGGTTTTTTAACGAGGTAGCTATCCCTGGAGCGACTACTAATAAATATACTCCTACCCAATCTGGATATTACCAAGTTAGGGGAAGCATTTTGAACTGTGGTTCTACTGTTTTTTCGGACAAAATACCAGTAAGTAAATGTCCCGATGATTCTGACAATGATGGAACAAATAATAACATTGACATTGATTTAGATAACGACGGAATAATTAACCAATCTGAAGCATTTAGTTCCTTAATTAATCAGTTTAATCCAGTTTTAGGCACAGGATATAGTGGTTTAATAAACGGATCCGGCAGTATTATAGGTAAACCATTATATGGATTTGTATCTGAAGTACCAGCCGGTAAAACCAGAACATTAAGTTATACCTTAAACTTAAATCAGTCTGAATCGTTAAATTTTAGTTATATCAGTCAAGACAATGCCAGTCAAGCAACTCTTGTTTCTGATTATATGAATAGTGATGGAGATTTTATAGTACGCGTACCAACTGACAAAACCATTACAGTTACCGATCCTAATGGCCAATTATTGATCGACACCAATTATGATGGAATTTATGAAAGTGGTGTAAAGGAATTTTCATCTTTCGAAATCCGTTTCAGACTCAATAGCACAACTCCATTGGTTCCAGGCACTGGTTCATTCAAATTTCAAACTTTTTTAACAAATTCACTTACTTTTTCTCATAGCAATCTATCTGACGCAAATAACAACAAAGCAACATTTGCGATTGAACATATCCAAACATTTGATTCAGATTCTGATGGCATTCCAGATTTATTAGACATTGACAGCGATAATGATGGAATTCCTGACACTATTGAAGCACAAGGAAAAAGCTTCAAAGTTTTTTCAGGAATAGATTCCAATAAAAATGGACTAGACAATGTTTTTGAACCAGGTATAACAAAAATTAATACAGATAATGATATTTATAATACTTATTCTGTACATGATGTACTCGACCTAGACAGTGATAATGATGGTATTTATGACTTGGTCGAATCAGGAAGTAATGCAATTGATGCCAATAAAGATGGAGTTATAGATGGGTTAGCCGCTTCTTTTGGTACCAATGGCTTGTTTGACGCACTTGAAACGAGTCCAGATAGCGGTAAATTAAATTACATCGTTACTGATACTGACTCCGATGGAAATTTTAACTACATAGATTTGGACAGCGACAATGATCTTTGCAATGACGTCACAGAAGCTGGATTTACAGACCCTAATTTTGATGGATTATTGGGAAACAATCCAATTACAATCAATACAAATGGTATCGTAAAAAGCGGAACAGGTTATACAATTCCAAATGTAAATTATATAACTGCTGCACCAATAAGCATTACAACTCAACCAAATGTTGCTCCTACTTGTGAATTACAAAATGCCACAATTACACTAACGGATAATAACGGGAACTCTTATCAATGGCAAATTTTTAAAGGCGGAAGTTGGACTGATATTGTTGATGACGCAACTTATGCTGGAGCAACAACGAATACCTTGTCGATAACAAGTGTAGAAAGTGGCATGAATAGAACTAAATATAGGGTTCAATTAAACAAGACGGGAAACACTTGCGGCTTACTTTCGTCCGAAACTATTTTAACTGTATATGTCTTACCAATAGTTAACAATGTCACAATAATACAATGTGATGATGATTTAAATGCCAAAACATATTTCAATCTAACGGTGAAAAACGAGTTGATTTCAAGCAATTTTGCCAATGAAAATTTTACTTATTATACTTCTTTGGCGGGAGCCAATGCTACAAATCTTGTAAATAATGTAGAATTAATAACAACACCACTTGCTTTTGAAAACATAAATCCTCAGTTACCAGCTCCCCAAGGATTAATGTCTATTTGGGCAAGAGTTACCAATAAAATTACAGGTTGCTATAGCGTTGCCAAATTAACATTAAAAGTTGTTGCTACTAACATACCTGTTAGTTATAATATAGCGCTACCACCTGTTTGCGATGATTTCTTGGATATTGATGGGAATAACAATGCCAACAACAATAAAAGAGACGGAATTGCTACTTTTGATTTAAGCACAACTAAAGCAACAATAGAAGCAAAATTACCTCCATTACCCTCTACTGATTTTTATACCATCAAGTATTATAGAAACCAAGCTGATGCTTTGGCTGAAACCAAAGTCATTACTGATATAGCAAACTATAGAAATATTGGTTATCCAAATATTCAAAATATTTGGGTTCGTGTAGATAGCAATATCGATAATGCTTGTTATGGTTTAGGTCCGTTTGTAACATTGACAGTTGAAGCATTGCCATTTGCAAATCCTGTGATTATCCCGCGACAATGTGACGACAATCAGGATGGCAAATTCCTTTTTGACACATCAACTTTAGAAACTAAATTACTCCAAGGTCAGACAGCAACAGCTGTGTCAGTGAAATATTTTGACTCTTCAGATAACCCCTTAAAAGATTCAAATGGAGTTTTGATTACAGGTTCTTTTCCAGCAAGTTTCACAACCTCTTCCCAAACTATAAAAGCCGTTGTAACCAATAACACAGCGCAGAAATGTTTTGATGAAACACTTATTACATTCATTGTTGATTATAAACCGGAAGCATTTGCAATTCCGGCAATCGATTTAACAGAATGTGATGATGAAAAAGATCCGACAGATCAGAATGGTTTGATTGATTTTAATACCTCAACACTAGAATCAGCTATTTTGAGAGGACAAATAGGAATGGTGGTGACTTATACTTTACAAAACGGAACTGTACTTTCAACTTTAGCACCAACTTTTACAACAGGTACTCAAAATGTCTTGGTAACTGTAACGAATCCATTAAATCCATCTTGTCCTGCAACGACTATTTTAAAATTTGTTGTCAATTCGTTACCTAATATTAATAGTAATGCAAATGGTGATGATGATGAATTAGTTTGCTCCAACCTACCCACTTTCTATGTACAACTCCATGCGGGAGTACGAAACGGAACTCCTCCTAGCAATTATACGTATCAGTGGAAAAAAGATGGAATTAATATCGCTGGACAAACACAGCAAATTTTAAATGTTAATACTGAAGGTAATTATACTGTAGAGGTAAGCACCGTTTCGGGATGTAGCAGAGACCGCAACATAAAAGTTACCGCTTCGGATATTGCTCATTTAGACACCATAAAAATCATAGATTTAGTTGATATAAATTCAATTACTGTAAATGTTACCGGACAAGGACAATACGAATATAGTTTAGACGAACCAGACGGGCCTTTCCAATTATCTAATTTATTTAATAATGTTCCTGCTGGAATTCATGAGGTTTTCATTAATGACAAAAATGGTTGTGGAATAGTCAGTCAAACTATTGCTGTACTTGGACTTCCCAAGTATTTTACTCCCAATGGTGATGGCTATAATGACTATTGGAGTGTAAAAGGTGTGAACTCCAATTTCAATACCAATTCAATTATATTTATATATGACCGTTATGGCAAATTAATAACTAAAATAAACACCAATAGTGAAGGCTGGGACGGAAATTTTAATGGAAGTCCTTTACCTTCAGATGATTATTGGTATACTGTAAAATTAGAGGAAGGAAGAGAAGCTAAAGGCCATTTTAGCTTGAAGAGATAACAAGATTAAAAAGTAATCATCGTTTCTGTAAAAATTTTTTTTTCAGATACATATTAATTACCTTTATTTGTTTAATGTTAATATGAAAAATTGTACATTATTTATCTTTATTCTTTTATTATCTACAGCACCTACTTTTTCCCAAAAGGAAGCTGCAAATTGGTATTTTGGAGTAAGGGCCGGTTTATATTTTAATTCCGGAAGTCCCATTACTTTAACGGACGGTCAACTAAATACTGCCGAAGGATGTACAACAATTTCTGATAAAAATGGCAATCTACTTTTTTATACGGACGGTTCTATTGTGTATGACAAATCACATCAAATTATGCCGAATGGGTATGGCTTATTAGGGCATAACTCAAGTACGCAATCAGCGATTATTGTCCCAAAACCGAATAATCCCAATTTGTATTATATTTTTACTGTAGATCAACCACTTCCCGCAAATGTAGATGATGACCCCTTAAATAATGAAGACCCGCCTAATAATGGATTAAACTATTCCCTAGTTGATTTAAGACTAAATAATGGTTTAGGAGACGTTTCTACAAGGGAAAAAAACATACCTCTTATAACCTACGATGCAAATAATGCTGAAGATGTAAAATTCAAATGTTCAGAAAAAATTACGGCAGTACAGCATGGCGACGGCGTTTCTTTTTGGGTAATCACCCATTTTAAAAGCACCTTTTTTTCCTTCAAAATAAGTAATCAGGGTGTTGATAAAAAACCTATCCAATCAAATACACCACTAAATGTACCTACAGGCGGTTACCTTTCAAACGCAATTGGATATTTAAAAACATCGCCTAATGGAAAAAAAATTGCTATCGCAAATAGCGCTTTAAAGCCCAATGATGATTTAGGCCCAAAAAATAATGTAATTAGAAATACAGGCAATTTATGGCTATTCGATTTTGATGCTTTAACTGGAAAAGTAAGTAATGGGTTTTCAATTCTTAATGGGTCAAATCCTTATGGATTAGAATTTTCAGCAAGATCTAAAAAGTTATACGTGACTACAAATCTATTTAGCAATGATGATGTCTCTCTAGGAAGTTTGTTAATTCAGTATGATCTAAAAAGCTCTAATATTATTGGATCAAAAACCACAATAAACTCTTCGACAAATGTTGCTGGTGCCTTACAATTAGCTCTCGATGAAAAGATATATCGCTCCGGATATCCTTTTGGAGCTGATAGCAGCAATAAATTATCCGTAATAAACAATCCTGAATTAGATGGATCCAGTTGTAATTTTCTACAGAACCATGTAGATTTAGGTACAGGAAAAACTAAATTAGGCTTGCCTCCCTTTATCACCTCTTTGTTTTTATATGCGTTTAATTATGAATTCAATTGTTTAGGACAGGCTACACATTTTCACATCAATTCTGTCGAAAAAATAGATGCTGTTCTTTGGGATTTTGGCGACGGTTCATCTTCCAAAGACCGAGATGCATATCACACATATGCAAAAACTGGCGATTATAAAGTAAGTTTAATAAAAACTGTAAATGGGGAGGATAGAGAACCCCTGGAAAAAATAATTACCATATATGATGTTCCCAAAATACTTGCAACGACTTATAAATTAATTCAATGCGATACACAAGATAGCTTATCTACAGATGGCCTAGCAATGTTTAATTTAGCTCTCGCCAATGAACCTATTAGCTTAGGCCAAAAAGAGTACGAGGTCTATTATTACCATAGTAAAAGTGATGCAGGTAATGACATTACAAATTCCTCATCAATACCCCTAAAGTACCGAAACAGTATTCCCAACGAGATTTTATTTGCAAAAGTAACTCAACCCAACTCATCTTGCTACAGTATTGGATCAGTAGTGTTAAATGCCAATAAAAGTGTTCTTTTATTACCTGAAGCAATGCATGAATGTGATCTTGGTAATGGAAAAGGTTTGTTTAATTTAAAACAAAAAAAAAATCTAATAAAAACCGACTTGAATTTACCTCCCGATGTACGTTTGTTTTTTTATGCCAAAGAAGCCGATGCATCATTGGGCATTAATGAACTCGCAGAACAATATTCTTCAATTTCAAAAACAATATACATTAGAGCTGAAAATGATGAAGGCTGTTATGGAATGGGACATTTTGAAATTATTGCAGAACCAACACCAAAAGTAAATAATTTAGAAAATAGAATTCTATGTGAGGGAGCTACAAATCCTTTTTTACAATTAGATGCCGGACTTCTAGCACCATCAACCGAAAGTGACTTTACTTATCTGTGGTCAACTGGCCAAACTAGCCCCACGATATTGGTCAATAAAGAAGGAGAATATAGCGTAGTATTAAAAAACAAATCCGGTTGCATCACAACGCGAAAATGCATAGTAACACTATCATATTTAGCAAAAATAAATAATATTATAATCAAAGACCTACAGCCTGTCAACCAAGTGATAATTGAAGTAGCTAATTCAGAAGATTACAGATATAAGATACATTTTCAAAACGGAACCGAAACTTCTTTTCAAAGTTCACCAATTTTTGAAAACGTACCAGGTGGTTTTCATGAATTAGTTGTAGAAAACAAAAATGGATGTGGTCAAAGATCGAAAAGTTTTTCAGTATTGGATGCCCCTAAATTTTTCACGCCAAACGGTGACGGTTACAACGATTATTGGAACTTAAAAGGAATAAGTTCAATTATTTATAAGAATGCGGTTATATCTATTTTTGACCGATACGGAAAATTACTGAGACAATTATCCCCTTCAAGTCAAGGTTGGGACGGAATCTATAATAAAGCAACTATGCCTTCCGATGATTATTGGTTCACCATAAAATTAGAAGACGGCCGAGAAGCGAAAGGACATTTTAGTTTAAAAAGATAATCAGATTCAAAGTAAAAAACACCTATACCTTCTATACTTTCACTCTTTTTTTAGCATAAAAATAAAAATTTACAAAAACAAAATAGTAAAAAATAAAGCCATAAAAAAAGCCATTCTTTCGAATGGCTTTTCTTTTATAAAATAAAATTAGATTTTAAATCTTTTTCTATCAGTTTCAGTCAAATAGATTTTTCTCAAACGAATAGATTTTGGTGTAACCTCTACATATTCATCTTTTTGAATGTACTCTAAAGCTTCTTCTAATGAGAAAATAATCGGCGGGATAATTCTCGCTTTTTCATCATTTCCAGAAGAACGAACGTTAGATTGTTTTTTCTCTTTAGTTACGTTTACACACATATCATCTGCACGAGAGTTTTCTCCAATTACCTGACCTTCGTAAATTTCGGCATTTGGTTCAACAAAAAATTTACCACGATCTTGCAATTTATCGATAGAATAAGGAATAGCTTTTCCTTTCTCCATAGAAATCAATGAACCTTTGTTACGTCCCGCAATTTCTCCTTTGTAAGGCTCATATCCAATAAAACGGTGTGCCATAATAGCCTCACCAGCTGTTGCAGTAAGTAATTGATTACGCAATCCAATAATTCCACGAGATGGAATATTAAATTTTACAATCATACGTTCCCCTTTAGTTTCCATAGAAAGCATTTCTCCTTTACGCATTGTAACGAATTCAACTGCTCTACCTGAAAGATTTTCTGGCAAATCGATTGTCAATTCCTCAATTGGCTCACATTTTTTACCATCAATTTCTTTAATAATAACTTGTGGTTGACCAATTTGTAACTCATACCCTTCTCTTCTCATTGTTTCAATAAGAACAGATAAGTGAAGTACTCCACGTCCAAAAACCATGAACTTATCAGCTGAATCAGTTTCACCCAATTTCATTGCTAAGTTTTTCTCTAATTCTTTTGTCAAACGATCTCTAATATGACGAGAAGTTACAAATTTACCCTCTTTACCAAAGAAAGGAGAGTCATTAATTGTAAACAACATACTCATAGTAGGCTCATCAATGTCAATTGTTTTCAATGCCTCTGGGTTTTCAAAATCAGCGATAGTATCTCCAATTTCAAATCCTTCAACACCAATAATTGCACAAATATCTCCAGCAATTACTTCTTGTACTTTTTTACGACCAAGTCCTTCAAAAGTGTGCAATTCCTTGATACGTGACTTAAAAATAGTACCGTCTCTTTTTACTAATGAGATTGGCATACCTTCTTTCAATACACCTCTTTCAAGACGACCAATAGCAATACGGCCTGTAAAAGCTGAAAAGTCTAATGAGGTAATCAACATTTGTGGTGTTCCTTCAGAAACTTTTGGAGCTGGTACATTAGCAATAACCATATCTAACAATGCTTCAACATTATCAGTTACGTTTTCCCAGTGGTCAGACATCCAGTTATTTTTAGCTGAACCGTAAACAGTTGGAAAATCTAATTGCCATTCTTCTGCTCCTAATTCGAACATTAAGTCAAAAACTTTCTCATGAACTTCTTCAGGAGTACAGTTTTCTTTATCTACTTTATTAATAACGACGCAAGGTTTCAAACCTAAGTCTAATGCTTTTTGTAATACAAAACGAGTTTGAGGCATTGGGCCTTCAAATGCATCCACAAGTAAACAAACTCCATCAGCCATATTCAATACACGCTCTACTTCACCACCAAAATCGGCGTGACCAGGAGTATCGATAATGTTAATTTTTGTTCCTTTGTATACTACAGAAACATTTTTTGAAGTAATAGTTATACCTCTTTCACGCTCTAAGTCGTTGTTATCAAGGATTAAGTCACCTGTGTTTTCGTTGTCACGAAATAACTGACAGTGATACATAATTTTATCAACCAAAGTTGTTTTACCGTGATCGACGTGGGCAATAATTGCAATGTTTCTAATAGATTCCATCTGTGATTTTTAATGGGTGCAAAGGTACACTTTATTTTGATATAAAAAATATTTATGCAATAGTTTACATATTGTTAACGTATTACATTAAAAACAAAGGGGCAAAAAGAGACAAAATAAGTTGAAATGTTGTTTAGTATTTTAACATTATTTATTTATATTTGAGTAATGAAAAACAAAACCAATCAAATAACCATAACCTATATCCTGATCTCTTTATTTGTGGCCATCATTTGCCATAAATTCTTCCAAAATTCAACCTACAACACTAACTATCAAAACTATAATTTCGTAAAAGATTTACTATTCATAACTTTTACAGGAATAGCCTACAAATTAATTTTATCAAAAAACGACAATCGGAACTCCGAAATTTTTGAAAAACTTAAAAATACAAACGATGAAATTAAAGAGTCAAATGAAAAATATGACATTGTAGCAAAAGCAACAAGTGACACTATATGGGACTGGAAAATACAAGAAGACAGTTTGACTTGGAACAAAGGAATTGAAGTGATTTTTGGATATTCCCAAGAGGAAGTTGGCACCAGCTCCACATGGTGGTTTGAAAAAATCCATCCAGAAGATAGCATTAAAATGTCTATTAAACTATATTCATTTATAGAACAAAAAACGGAGAATTGGCAAGATCAATATCGTTTTAAATGCGCTGATGGTACTTATAAATACGTTTTAGACAGGGGTTTCCTTTTAAAAGATGAAGAAGGAAAAGCAATAAGAATGATTGGTGCAATCCAAGATATCACAAAACAAAAAGAAGAAGAACAAAGACTTAAACTATTAGAAACCGTCATTACACAGTCCAAAGACTCCATAATTATTACGGAACCAGATTTTAAAAACGCTGAAATTCCCAAAATAATATATGTTAATCCGGCCTTTTCCATCATGTCTGGATATCATACGGATGAAATTATTGGAAAAACACCAAATATTTTCAAAGGTCCAAATTCTGACAAACAAGAATATAAAAAATTAATTGATGCCCTAAAAAAGAAACAAGAATGCCTAATTGAAACAATCAGTTATAAAAAAGATAAAGAAGAATATTGGGTACGCTTCTCTATGATTCCAATCTACAATACAGAAAACGAACTTTCACATTGGATATCAATACAGCGAGATGTTTCGGAGGAAAAGAAACAGGAAAAAGAAAAAGAACAGCTTATCAGAGAATTAACTCAAAATAATAAAGACTTAAAACAGTTTTCTTATATTACATCACACAATCTCAGAGCACCGTTATCTAATCTAACTGGGCTTTTAAACTTAATCGAGGACATACCAATAGAAAATCAAGAATTAAAGGAAATTATAAATGGTTTTAGTAAATCAACTCATTTATTAAACGACACCGTTAACGACTTAGTAAAAGTAATTATCATCAAAGACAGTCCTTCTATTCAAAAAGAAGATGTACTGCTAAAAGAAATTTTTGAAAATGTTTTCAACCAATTAAGTTTTCAAATAGAATTATACAAACCGATAATCAAACTTAATTTCGAAAAAGTTTCTGTTTTAAACATAAACAAAGCGTATATAGAAAGCATTATGCTGAACCTATTGACAAATGCCATAAAATACAAATCCGAAAACAGAAGGTTAAAAATAACAATTAATGCTAGTGAAGTTGATGATATCGTTTACCTAACATTCCAAGATAATGGAATTGGAATTGATTTAGAAAGAAATCGAGACAAAGTTTTTGGACTCTATCAAAGATTTCACAATTATCCTGACAGTAAAGGATTAGGATTATATTTAGTTAAATCTCAAGTTGAAACCATGGGAGGAACTATTAGCATTGAGAGCGAAGTAAACAAAGGAACTACATTCACATTAACATTTAAAAATAAACAATAATGTTAGACCAAATTTTATGCGTTGATGACGACCCTATAACACTTATGTTATGCAAAAAAGTAATCATTAAAGCTTCTTTTTCAAATGAAATTATCACTGCACAAAATGGAGAAGAAGCCCTCCATTACTTTAATACTTTAAAATATACTAATACAGAAGATCAATTAAAAAAACATCCACAATTAATTTTTTTGGATTTAAATATGCCAGTTATGGGAGGCTGGGAATTTCTGGATCATTTTAGTAAAGAAGCATTTTCTGAATTCAAGAATATAAAGATTATCGTCCTTTCCTCAACAATAGACCCTGAGGACTTAGAGAAGTCAAAAACCTACCCTATGGTTATTGATTTCTTGTCAAAACCTATTACCTTAACCATGCTTGAATACTTAAAAAATAAAATCTAAAGCGTACACTTATTGATTCTTTTTATCCTAAAATACCAGCTACACATAGCTAATTAAAGAATTAGAAAAAATGCCATATAAAAAAAGCTCCAAATAAAATTGGGAGCTTTTTTTATATGTAGATAAATTATATTAATTACAATTTAGCAACGTGTTTCGTTAATTTAGATTTTAAATTAGAAGCTTTGTTATCATGAATGATATTTTTCTTAGCTAATTTATCAATCATAGATATTACATTTGACAATTTAGAAGTAGCATCTACTTTATCAGTAGCTATTCTTAATGCTTTAATCGCATTACGAGTAGTTTTGTGTTGGTATCTGTTTAATACTCTTCTCTTTTCGTTACTTCTAATTCTTTTTAGAGCTGATTTATGATTTGCCATTTTATTGCTTTTTTATCTTTTACTATTTTTTTGTAGTCCGTAAGGGAATCGAACCCCTGTTACCAAGACGAAATCTTGGCGTCCTAACCCCTAGACGAACGGACCTTATCCTCCTAAGTTATTTTCAATCTACTACAATTGAATTGTAGCCCGTAGCGGAATCGAACCGCTCTTACATGGATGAAAACCATGCGTCCTAACCGATAGACGAACGGGCCATTTTTCCTTCTAAGTTCAGGAAAACTTTAACATGCAAAAAAAATAGTAGCCCGTAGCGGAATCGAACCGCTCTTACATGGATGAAAACCATGCGTCCTAACCGATAGACGAACGGGCCCTGCTTCTCTAATGCGGATGCAAAAATACAACTATTTTTGAAACGTACAATAGTAGATGCAAAAAAAATTATTTTTTTTTAATATGCCTTCGCAAACAAGACTCTACCTATAGACTCACCCCCAGTAAAAACGCAGCTTCCCGCCTCTTCTACTCTGTCTAAAGGAATACATCTGATGGTCGCTTTAGTCAAGTCTTTAATCTTGTCTTCAGTAGCTGCGGTTCCATCCCAATGAGCTGATACAAAGCCTCCTTTAGTGTCTAAAACTTGCTTAAATTCATCAAAACTATTTACTTCAGTAATGTGCGTATTTCGATAATTTAATGCTTTTTCAAACAAGTCTTTTTGAATTTGCTCTAATAAATCGCTGATATAAGTCACAATTCCATCTTTAGAAATAACTTCTTTTGACAACGTATCTCTCCTTGCAACTTCAAAAGTTCCATTTTCCAAATCTTTAGGACCAACAGCGATCCTAACTGGAACTCCCTTTAATTCCCATTCAGCAAACTTAAATCCTGGTTTTTGAGTTGTTCTATTGTCGTATTTAACAGAAATATTCAATTTCTTAAATGCTTTCACCAAAACATCTACTTCGGCCGTTATGGCTTCTAGTTGTTCGTCTGTTTTATATATAGGAACCACTACCACTTGAATCGGCGCCAAATTAGGAGGTAAAACCAACCCTTGATCATCAGAATGCGTCATTACCAGAGCGCCCATCAAACGAGTTGAAACGCCCCAAGAAGTTCCCCAAACATGTTCTTGCTTTCCTTCGGCATTAGCAAATTTAACATCAAATGCTTTTGCAAAGTTCTGGCCTAAAAAATGAGATGTTCCAGCTTGCAATGCTTTTCCGTCCTGCATTAAGGCTTCGATACAATAGGTCTCTTCAGCTCCTGCAAAACGTTCTGTTTCCGTTTTTATTCCTTTTATAACTGGAATTGCCATGAAATTCTCGGCAAAATCAGCATAAACATTCATCATTTTTTCAGATTCTTCAACAGCCTCTGCTTTTGTAGCATGAGCTGTGTGCCCTTCTTGCCACAAAAATTCAGCGGTACGTAAAAATAATCTGGTTCTCATTTCCCATCGAACAACATTTGCCCATTGGTTAATTAACAACGGTAAATCTCTATAAGACTGAACCCATCCTTTGTATGTTGACCAAATAATAGCTTCACTCGTTGGACGAACGATTAATTCTTCTTCCAGCTTCGCATTAGGATCAACCATAAGCTTACCAGGCCTATCAGGGTCGTTCTTTAATCTATAGTGAGTAACAATCGCACATTCTTTTGCAAATCCTTCAGCATTTTTCTCTTCTGCTTCAAACATGCTTTTTGGAACAAATAAAGGAAAATAGGCGTTTTGATGACCTGTTTCTTTAAACATTCGATCCAACTCCGCTTGCATTTTCTCCCAAATTGCATAACCGTAAGGCTTGATTACCATGCAACCTCTTACACCTGAATTTTCGGCTAGATCAGCCTTCACAACCAGCTCGTTATACCATTTTGAATAATCTTCTGATCTTGTAGTTAAGTTCTTACTCATATTGAATAGTTTGGCACAAATTTTGTTTTAATTATTTTAACTAAATAGTTCCGCAAAACTAACTATTTTTGTAGTGTCCAACAATAAAAAACCCCATAGATATGAAAACTAGTACTTTTTTCTTCAGAAATGCATCAATTTATTATATTATTGGGTTTTTGATCATTTTCTTATCCTCTTGTGGCTCCTATCAAAACAGTTCTTATTACAATAGAGACGGTATATATGGAACTACTGAGACTGAAAATATTCAAAGAGAGCCTCAAGTTGGCGCAAACAATCGGTACAAGGATTATTTTAGTTCTTTGCAAAACGACAATCAGTCTACTCAAATTTTCACTGATATTGATAGTTACAATGATTCAAATCAAAGCAATCAACAAACTGGTTCCGGCTACAGCGATTGGGGAAGTAATTATCAAAAAGCTGATATAAATATCTATCCAAATCAATGGGGTGTTTCGTTAGGATATGGATATGGCTCGCCTTATGGATATGGATATTCAAATTTCGGTTATGGCTATCCTTATGGATATGGCTATTCAAATTTCGGTTATGGTTATCCTTATGGATATGGTTATTCTAGTTTCGGCTGGGGATTTCCTTATTATGGGTTTGGATTTGGATACTCAAATTATGGATATCCTTATTATGGCGGAGGATATTCATCTGGATATTACAACAATAACAATTATTCTTACAACCCGAGTAGAAGAGGCTCTAATTATTCGAACAATATAAATAGCACTCGAAACTATAACAACCGAAGTTCTACAGATTATTCTCAAAACCAAGTAAATGGCACTAGAGGAGGAAACTATAAAAATTCTACTTACAACGACACTAGAACAAGTCCTACGTTTTCTAGAAACCAATTTCAAAATCAAAACAATTCTAGCTATACGCCCAGCAGAAGATCAAGTACAACAAACTCTCGCAGTGATAGCAACTCCAATACCAGAACCTACACACCAAGCCCTAGAAACGACTCTAATTCATCCTCAAGATCATATAGCCCTTCAAACTCTGGCAGCAGCAATGATGGTGGAAGATCATCTGGAGGCGGAGGAAGAAGAAGATAATTTTTACTTTAGATTGAACAAAACAAAACAAATTTAAGCTGATATAAAATGAAAAAAATTTTATTCCTATTACTAACTGGCTTCACTTTTACTGTAGCTCAAGCACAAGAAATAACAGATGCCATGCGATATGCACAAGATAACTTGAATGGTACCGCCCGCTTTAGAGCTTTGGGAGGCGCTTTCGGAGCTCTAGGCGGTGATTTATCCTCTTTGAATATAAATCCTGCCGGTTCTGCCGTTTTTTCAAATAATCAGATTGCGGTAACTTTAAGTAGTTATAACACAAAAAATAATTCAAATTATTTTGGCACAACAACTACTGAGAAGGATAACTCCTTTGATTTAAATCAAGCGGGCGGTGTTTTTGTTTTTAGAAATGGAAACTCAAACAGCGATTGGAAAAAGTTTTCATTGGCTGTGAATTATGACAATGTGAAAAATTACACTAATTCATTATTTTCAGCCGGAACCAATCCAACCAACTCAATTGATGGCTATTTTTTGAGTTATGCCGATGGAATACCTTTAAGCAAACTAAGAGACTCTAGTTATAGAAGTTTAGATAACGGAGCGCAGCAAGGGTTTTTAGGATATCAAGGGTATATCATAAATCCAGTTGATCCTAATAATAACAACAATACCCAATACACAACAAATGTTCCTGCTGGAGGAAATTACTATCATGAAAATACAGTAACAACAAACGGTTACAATGGAAAACTATCTTTTAATGCCGCTACATCGTACAAAGACAAACTATATATAGGACTGAACCTAAACTCTCATTTTACAGATTACAGACAATCTACTAGTTTTTATGAAGACAATAGTGCTCCATTGACTGCTGATTACACAATAACGAAATTACGTTTTGATAATGAATTGTACACTTACGGAACTGGATTTTCATTTCAAGTGGGCGCTATTGCAAAAGTTACTACCGAAGTTCGCTTGGGACTGGCTTATGAATCATCAACTTGGTATCATTTGAGTGATGAATTTTCTCAAAAACTTGTTGCCGTAAGCAGTGCAGCAAATCAAGCAGATACCAATGATCTTGTAGATCCTCAAGTCACAAATGTTTATGCACCATACAAACTACAAACACCAAGCAAATTGACTGGAAGTTTTGCTTATGTTTTTGGAAAATCTGGATTAATTAGTATTGATTATGCCATGAAAAATTACAGCAACACGAAATTTCAACCTGAAAATGATTCGTATTTTAATAGTGTCAACAATTATATGAGTTCTGTTTTGGATAAAACCAACGAGGTGAGATTGGGTGCTGAATACAAAATTGAGAAGTTGAGTTTAAGAGCGGGTTATAGATACGAACAAAGTCCTTATAAAAACAAAACAACTGTAGGTGATTTGACTGGTTATTCAGGTGGTTTAGGGTATAATTTTGGTTCAACCAAAGTCGATTTGGCTTATTCAACTGCAAAAAGAAGTTCACATCAAGGCTTTTTCAATCAGGGTTTCACAGATGGTGCAAATATTAAAACTATCAATAACAATGTCTCTTTGACTTTATTATTTGAATTGTAATATATAAAAAGAGCTATAGAAAATCTGTTTCGTTATCAGGAAACGGATTTTTTTTAGCCCTGATAAAAGTGGAAATCCTCCCGATTTTTTTTTTCGGGAGATTGCAACGAATAGCAGGAATAGCTCCATAAAACACTTGAAAAGAAACGGAAACAAGTTCAGTTTGAATAAAAAATCGTAATTTTGCAAACTTCCTAAATTATCGGGAATATAATACTATGAGAACGAAGTCCTTAAAAAAGAATAAAATCAATGTGATCACTCTCGGGTGTTCAAAAAATGTATATGATAGTGAAGTGCTTATGGGTCAACTGCGTGCCAGCGGCAAAGATGTTGAACATGAAGCGCCAGCCGAAAGTGAAGGAAACATTATTGTAATAAATACTTGTGGATTTATCGATAATGCTAAGGCAGAATCAGTAAATATGATTCTCGAATATGCAGACAAAAAAGAAAGAGGTTTAGTAGATAAGGTTTTCGTTACTGGATGTCTTTCAGAACGCTACAGACCTGATTTAGAAAAAGAAATTCCAAATGTGGATCAGTTTTTTGGTACGACAGAGTTACCGCAATTATTGAAAGCATTAGGAGCCGATTATAAACATGAATTATTAGGAGAGCGCTTAACAACAACGCCAAAAAATTACGCCTATTTAAAAATTTCTGAAGGTTGTGACAGACCATGCAGTTTTTGTGCAATCCCATTAATGCGAGGAAAAAATGTTTCTCAAACTATTGAAAAATTAGTAAAAGAAGCAGAAGGTTTAGCTAAAAACGGAGTTAAAGAACTAATTTTGATTGCTCAGGATTTGACTTACTACGGTCTTGATTTATACAAAAAACGTAATCTTGGAGAATTACTGGAAGCATTAGTAAAAGTAGAAGGAATCGAATGGATTCGTTTGCACTACGCCTTCCCTACTGGTTTTCCTATGGACGTTTTGGAAATCATGAAACGCGAACCTAAAATTTGTAACTACATTGACATTCCTTTGCAACATATTTCAGATTCTATCTTGAAGTCAATGAGAAGAGGAACAACTCAGGCAAAAACAACAAAATTATTGAAAGATTTCCGTGAAGCAGTTCCCGGGATGGCAATTCGTACAACTTTGATTGTGGGATATCCTGGAGAAACGCAAGAAGATTTTAATATTTTAAAAGATTTCGTTCAAGAAATGAAATTTGACAGAATGGGTTGTTTTGCCTATTCTCACGAAGAAAACACACATGCATACCTACTGGAAGATGATGTCCCTGATACTGTAAAACAAGAGCGTGCCAACGAAATAATGGAATTGCAATCTCAAATTTCCTGGGATTTAAACCAAGAAAAAGTAGGTCAAGTTTTCAAATGTATTATTGACAGAAAAGAAGGCGGACATTTTGTAGGCCGAACCGAATTTGACAGTCCTGATGTTGATAACGAAGTACTTATTGACGCATCCAAGCATTATGTAAAAACTGGAGAGTTTGTTATGATAAAAATTATCGAAGCTACTGAATTTGATTTGTACGGAGAACCTGTTTAGATTTTTAATTCACATCCCCCCAACCTTTATAAAATATTCAATATGAAAATAGTTAAACCGTCAGTAATAAGTATTGTTGTGTTATTATCAATACAAACGGTTTCTGCGCAATACGGAAACAATGGATATGGAGGCGGAGGTTACGGAGGTAATGGTTATGGTAATAGTGGCCGAATGAATAGCGGAATGAGTCAGGACAGAAGTCATGATAAACCAAGAGAAATTCCTGCTGAAGAAACGATAGGCAAAATAATGCTTAAACTAAAACCGGCGGTAAGTCTAGATGAGCTTCAGGAAATTGCCATCTCAAATATCTTGTTAGAAAGCATCAAACGACAAGGTGTTATTTTGAAACAAGAAACGAATCAAAGCGATCAGATGAAAGACCTTCAAATACTTTCAGAAAATATGGAAAGAAAAGTTATTGAATTATTAAATGAAGATCAAAAAGAAAAGTATAAAATATTTTCAGAGGAAAGTAAAAATCCAAAAAAATCCAAGAAAAAATAATTAACCCCTTTTTTGGAACAAAGAAATGTAATTATAAAAAAACATGAAGAATTCTTTTTACTTTCTGATTTTAATTATCGTTATCACGTCTTGTGCAACAAATCCTTACAAGGCCAGTGAGAAAATATACAATACAAAACTTAATGCATTAAAAGAAACGATTTCAAGCAAGCAATCTATTTCTTTACCATTGGTTAATAATTATAAAATCACAATCGATACTTTATTTACCAATCAACTGCATAATGTCAAAGATTCGATTTCAAGAACTAGGCTTACTATTTTGAAAAATGGTGTAAATACAGAGTGGATTAGCACCGTGAATTTTAACTTAAGAAAACCTAACTTTATTATCATTCATCATACAGCACAAGATTCTTTACAACAAACTATAAAAACATTCACTTTAGCAAGTACGCAAGTCAGTGCCCATTATGTAATTGGTGATGATGGCAGAGTGATACAAATGTTGAACGACTATTTAAGAGCATGGCACGGAGGAACTGGATCCTGGGGTAAAAATACCGATATCAATTCTGCATCAATCGGAATTGAGCTAGACAACAATGGAACCGAAGTTTTTTCTGACGCACAAATTAATAGTTTGATAGCCCTTTTGACTAAATTAAAAAAAGATTACAACATTCCAACTCAAAATATTATTGGACATTCTGACATTGCACCTACCAGAAAAAAAGATCCTAGCGCATATTTTCCATGGAAAATTTTAGCCGAAAAAGGATTTGGTATCTGGACTGATGAAATAGTAGAAATGGCACCTTTAGACTTTAATATTGAACAAGGATTGCGAATTATTGGTTACGATACAAAAAACCTTTCTGCGGCTGTTACAGCTTTTAAGTTGCATTATATTCAGTCTGATGTAAATGATGCAGTCGATGAAAATACTAAGAATATTATTTACTCGATATACAAGAAACAATAATTTATTAGTTTAAAAGAATATTTAAAACCTTCCAAATCTAAGTAATACGATTACAAAACAACAAAATCCTAACTAATGGAAACTTCTAGTTTGGGAAAAGGCTCCATGTGACCTTATACGTAACATCAGCACTTAAAAAAAATCTTGATTAAGTCCTCCCAATAAAAAAAAGCTGCCAAAATACTGAAGAAGCATCTTGACAGCAAAAAAAATATTGCCTTTGTATAATTTAATTAAAAACGGTACGTTGTTCCTAACAAAACATAAGCGTTAGAACTTGATGGACTTGAATTGCGATCTATAAATACATCTTCCGATGACAAATCAACTCGAACCTCAGGAATGATTGTTAAATTTCCAACTTTGTAGTTCAATGAAAGTGTGTTTCCTATAATTCTAGACCCACCTAAAGCAGATAGTGTTACAGCAGCATTCGTTGCATCAAAATATTCCAATCTGTACGCTAAACTAAGATTATTTTTTGGAGCGTAGGCTGCATATCCAATTACAGCAAACCATTTTTCATCATTTGCACTTCTCATATCATCATTTATTAAAGCATAAGTCCCATTAAATCCTAAAGAGAATTTATCAGAAATCTTTTTTGACGCTACTACATCAAATTGTGTTTTGTTTACGGTAGTTGCAGGATTTGAGCTGCCAGAAGTTGCATTAAAATAGATACTTCCTGTATCCCCAATATATGCTATTTGTCCGATTAAAGTTTTTTGAGTTGACCCCGCTTCAATCGCTGTTTTAAAATCTGTTGGATTTGTTACCCCGGCCATAAAACTAACTTTTCCTGAAGTATATTGCGCTTTTACACCAGTATTAAAAAATGGTCCGTTTGTAAAGGCATAAGACATACTGTAGTTTTTATTATCCACAGCATCCAATAGTTCATATCCTATGTGAGTGCCAAAGCTACCTGCTGTAATTTTAAATTTATCTGAAATTTCATAAGTGAAATTTAATTGTTTAATCATAAATGAACTGCTAGTATCATTATATGCAAATTCTTTAGCTCTATTTCCAAATCCCAGATCCACAAATACAGAAGCTTTCCCCATTTTATGAGATGCAGCAATAGAAACCATTCCAAGCTCAAATGAGTTATGTGAATTAGTAAAACTTGTTTTTCCGTTTCCTACTAAGTTCGCAAAATCATATTTATAATACATATCAGCCGATCCTCTAAAAGTAGTCGCTGGTACTGGTGTGTCTTGTGCAAAAGCAAATCCAGATGCACATAAAACCGCTAAAATGGTTGTTAATTTCTTCATGAATAATTTAGTTTTTAGTTAATAATATGGTTGGTTTTTAGTTTTCATTTTGAATAAAACAAATAAGTTAAATTGCTGTTTTAAACAAATTTCATCAATTTTAAATAGATTAATTCTTACTAAAAATAGACCGATTCGCTATTGTTCTGAAGCGAAATTATTAACTTTTTTTTCTCATCAATTCTTTTTTTTAAAATTTGGATAAGAATTACCAATATCAAAAAATAGCTTCCTAATAATAATTATTTCTTATTTTAAATGAATAATTTAAAATAATCAATAATAATACTTTTTTAAAAATACCCCTTAAAAAATATAGTATAAAAAATAAAAATAACTAAAAAATACTTTTTATTAAAGTAAATAACATTTAAAATAAAATACACCATATATAAAATAGGGTGCAAACAAAAATATAAATTTTATAAAAAATAAATTTCACTTAAAAATGCAACAAAAACATCCTATATACATTAACCGAAACTATAAAAACGATTAATCCACACCTTCCCTAGATTTGCTAATTAGATTTACTTTTTTTAAATTTGACAATATGAGTTATAGAATAATTAAATTCAGTTTTATACAATTGTTGACGATCTTTTCATTTATCTTGATCAGTCAGAAACTGGCATTTCTTATCGAAAATGAGAAACAGACTTTTTCTGAATTAAACAAAAACATTGACGATGAAACTAACCTAGAAGATGATTATACATACCTATCCGCTACCGAAACTTTCAACGAATCAAATTTTATAGCATTCCCTCATCTTTTCAAACAAAAAAATAATTTT
The DNA here is from genome assembly GCF_042787235.1 of Flavobacterium zhoui. Classification (NCBI taxonomy): domain Bacteria; kingdom Pseudomonadati; phylum Bacteroidota; class Flavobacteriia; order Flavobacteriales; family Flavobacteriaceae; genus Flavobacterium; species Flavobacterium zhoui. The sequence continues at coordinate 152,831 of NZ_JBHZPY010000002.1, read as the reverse complement.
ACTTATCTATTAAAATTCGAAGATTACCAATCTAACATTCCAACTCCACCTCCTGAATTATCACCATTTCCGTTTGCAATGCTACACAAAGACCCTTTTCTAAGAGACAACTCCTAAAAGGCATTATTTCAGAAACAAAAAATCATCCAAAAATGAAAATATCACTTTCCCTGGTACTGCTGTTCTTTGCAGCGTATTTACAGGCACAAACACATCAAATCATAAAGCATAACGACGAGAAAGTAAATGTAAATTTTATTAAAATTGAAAATAATTTGATTTATTATACCTTTCCTGAAAGTTCTGAAGAAAAAAAAATAAGCAAATATGCTGTTGCACAATTAAATGACAAATCAAACAAATCACATTTTATCGCATCCCAAAAAATTGATATAACAAAAAGAGGCGACTACAAAAAAGTAATTATTTTGAGAGAAACAGAAACTATTGGTCTAAAAAAATTAGAGACCATCCGTGTCTTTACACCTAAAATCAAAGGAGAATCTAATCTATCTACACAAGAACGAGGCGAACGACGATTAAAAGAAAAAGCAGCTTTTAAAGGAAATCCCTTTTTTGTAATTGTATCAAGTAAAAACGAGTATTTAACAGCGATAAGCTACACCTATTAGATCTTTTAACAAAGAGGATAAATAAACCAAAAAAAAGAGGCTATCTTTATAACAAGACAACCTCTTTTTTTATGTAAATATTTTTCTTTATTAATATGAAAAAGTAACTCCTGCCACCAAAAACTGCTTCCCAAATGGTTCTAAATTAGCCTTATTTGAAGCGGCATTATAGGTATAATTCAACCAAATGGGCATAGTAATACTTTTGTTTAATTTAATTTCTTTTGATACTTTACATCCTAGATTTACAAAAGATGGCTTATCATAATCCGCATAAGAATAATACCCCGCCTTATTATTAAGAACCGCACCCACAACTGGAGAAACACTTAATCCCAAAGGAGCTTCTATCTTATATCCCAACTCTACATAAGTCGTGAAATTTTGCTTCCCTTTCACATCATTGTCATCTTTATATCTAAAATCATTCCCGGCAACCAAAGTACTTAGAGTAAACCAAATAGGCACTCCTTTTTCAGAAAAATCAAATAAAAACTGTAAATCAATAGATTGTGACCCATCGTTTCCAAAATTAAAAAAATCATTAGAAACCCCTTCTTGTTTGTCTGTGGAAGGCCAATAATAATCTTGCACCGAAACTGTCAAAAAATCAGACACAGCATAATTTAAAATCAAATCCAATTCTTGGTATCCTTTTGATGCTCCATTGGCATCATAATATGCTTTTTTAAAATTATGTGTGGTCCAAAATCCAACGGAAAACTTATCATTTACATTATAATTACCATACAATTGTGCTACTGGATAATTACCTCCCCAAGATTGTCCTCTCCAAATGTATCGGCTGGCGATATCGAGATTTATATCCCACTTTTTCTCCACTTTTAAAGTGTCTGAAACAATTTCCTGAGCAAATGTAACTGTACTGGTTAGCATAAAAGCTAAAATGATTACTACTTTTTTCATATTTGGTTGGTTTTTTGGTTGGTTAATTCAATTTTAAAATTATTCGATAATCACTGATTTCATATTCATAAATTCTTTAATTCCAATTTCAGACAACTCTCTTCCGTACCCTGATTTTTTTGTTCCTCCAAAAGGAATTCTGGAATCAGAACGTACCAATGAGTTTATAAAAACATTTCCAGCCTCAATTTTTCGTGCCAATCTATATGCATTTTCACGATCTTCCGACCAAATTGCAGATGCCAAACCATATCTGTGGTTATTGGCAATAGCAATCGCATCGTTTTCATCTTTGGCTCTAATTATTGTTGCTAATGGTCCAAAAGTTTCCTCTTGAAAAGCAATATTGTTAGCATCTACAAAATCAATTAATGTTGGTTGAAAATTGCAATTTTCACGTTCTCCTCCTACTACTAATTTCGCTCCTTGTTGCAATGCTTTTTCTAATTGATGGCTTAGTTTTTCGGCCAAATCCAATCGGGCTAATGGTCCCATATTAATTCCATCTTGTAAAGGATTTCCTTGACTTAAAACACGTACTTTTTGGGCAAAAAGAGCCGCAAATTCATCCGCTACTTTTTCGGTAACGATAAAACGTTTGGCACAAATACAAGCCTGACCTGCATTTAGCATTCTGGATTGGGTAGCAACAGTCGCCGCTTTTTCAATATCGGCATCATTCAAAACTATAAATGCATCTGAACCTCCCAACTCCATAACTGATTTTTTTATGTGCTTTCCAGCCAAAGAAGCCACAGAAGAACCTGCCATTTCACTACCTGTCAACGAAATCCCATGCACAATATCCGAAGCGATTACACTTTCGACTTGAATAATATCAATGGTTATTTGTTGGAAAACACCTTGTGGAAAACCGGCTTCCAGAAATGCATTTTCAATAGCTTTGGCGCAGCCAATAACGTTTGGAGCATGTTTTAAAAGTGTCACATTACCAGCCATAATTGCCGGCGCCGCATAACGCAATACTTGCCAAAAAGGATAATTCCAAGGCATAATGGCAAAAATAGCACCCATCGGGTCATAGACAGACATACTTGTAAAAGGCGTGTCGTACTTTTCATCTTTTAGCATTTTCTCTGCATTCTCGGCATAGAAGTCACAATTTCCTGCTGATTTTTCGACTTCACTAATTCCTTCGGATACAATTTTACCCATTTCATTAGTAATCAATAAACCTAATTCTTCCTTTTTTTCTCGAAGAATATTGGCTAGATTTTTCATTTTATCAGCTCTTTCCTGAAAAGACGTATTCCGCCAATTTTTAAAAGCACTTTCTGACAATTCCAATTTTTGATTCAATTGTGCATTTGTCAACACTTCGTGTTCCGCAATAATTTCTGTTGAAAATGGATTTATTGATTTGAATATCATTTTGTTTTTTGTTTAAAGTTTAAGGTTCCTTGGCAGAACTCCATTACGATTGAACACTGATTACTCTTTAATGGCTATCGCTTAATTTCGTATTTGGATCCAAAGGCCAATACATCAAAACCGAACAATTTCCGCTTCGGGGATCATCTAAATAATCAAATAATGGCTCTACCAAAATGAATCCACATTTAGTTTGCGCCGTGACCGTTGGGTCGATAATTTCGGCTTTAATTAATTTATCACAATATTCAGCAATAGTCATTTGATCTTTCACATTATCAAACCCAATAGGCATTCCTGCGGTCATTTGTCCTTTGGTTCCCAATGCTCTAGCTACCTCCTGACGTGCATTGTAAATTTCTCTACCAATACCTTTGCCTTGATAATCCGGATGAACTGAAACGTCTAATCCGTAAAGCCATTCCGCTTTTGGATCGTGTGTTCCCAACCATAAATTATCCGAAATTTCCAAGAAAGTATGATTTCCTTTGTGGTAATTTTGCAGCAAAGTTGTTGTTGCTGCAATAACTCTATCGCCATCTAAAACAACCATTTGTCCTTCAGGAAAAATCTCCATGTGACGTATGTATTGCGCTTCAGTCATCAACTCTTCTTCAGACAAAGTTGGAAAAACAATTTTTTGAAGTTCAGCTTCTTGTTTGGCATATTCAGGAGTAGCTGTTCGCAAAATGTATTTACCTAAAATTTCTTTTTTCATGTATTTATAATTGAAAGATTTAAAATTTGAAAGACTAATAATATTTTTGACTTTATGGCTTTCGACTTTAAAACATCTATGACATATTACCGTAACTAATTAGTTTCAGTTCCATGTATTCTTTTAACCCTTCGGAACCGGACTCGTGTCCCACTCCGCTACTTTTTATTCCAACAAAGGGCAATTCAGTCCCGTGAGCAGCCCATTCATTGACTCCTACCATTCCAAATTCTAGATTTTCAGCATAGAAATTAGCTGTTTTAATATCATTTGTAAATACATAAGAAGCCAAACCATATTCGGTGTCATTCGCCCATTCCAGAACTTCTTCTTTCGTTTCGAAAGCGATGACGATCATCAAGGGTCCAAAAGCTTCTGTCTTAATAAAAGCCTGATTTTGTCTGGCTTCAATCAATGCCGGATGAACAAAAAATCCTTTCTCAGCAGCTTCTCCTCCAATGTGAACAATTGCTCCTTCGCTTTTTGCTTTTTCAAGCATTTTCAAAGAATGTTCCTGTTGTTTTTTATTAATTAATGGTCCAATAAAATCAATATCACCTCCATTAATTCCTGTTTTTAATTGCGAAATATCTTCTTTTACAATCGAAAGAAATTGGTTAAAAATAGAGGAATGCACATAAAAACGTTGCGGAGCAACACAAACCTGACCGCAATTTCGCAATTTAGCAACCAAAGCCTGATGCGCAATTGCTTCAACATCTACGTCTTTTTCTATAATCACCGGAGCATTTCCACCTAATTCAAGTGATAATTTAGTTGCTGTTTTTGAAGCACCGTCCATCAGAATTTTTCCAACTCTTGTGCTTCCCGTAAAACTTATTTTTTTCAATAAAGCATTTTCAATCATTTCAGTTCCGGTAGTAACTGGCTCAGTATTAATCAAATTGAAAACACCTTTTGGTATTCCGGCTTCGTGCAATGCTTTTGCCATATTGAAACTAGATAAAGGCGTAAATTCAGAACCTCTCATGACCACGCTACATCCAGCAGCCAAAGCAGCCGCAACGGCACGAGCCGGATTATAAGCTGGAAAATTCCAAGCTGTAATTACACCAACAACTCCTAATGGCTGATAAATAACCATCGAACGTTTATCGATTCTGCTAGACGGAATAACTCGTCCGTAACTGCGTTTTCCTTCCTCGGCAAACCATTCGAAAAGATTAGCAGATACTTGCCACTCACCACGAGATTCCAGCATTGGTTTACCCGTTTCCAGCGAAGTTTCCTTGGCGAAAGCCTCCACATTTATCCGCATATAATTGGCTGCCTTTTTTAGAAATTCAGCTCTAAAATAAGGTGTTGTATTTTTCCATTCTTTGAAAGAAGCTTCAGCGGCTGCAATCGCCAAAGCACAATCAGCAGTGTTCCCAAAAGGAACTTTATCAATTATTTCTTCGGTAGCCGGACTTTGCAAATCCCAAGTTGCGCCATTAATTGCGTCGCACCATTCTCCATTAATATATTGCTTTCTCATGATAGTATTTCTTGTATTGTTTCTTCTAAAATTGACAAGCCTTTTTCTAAAATTTTATCTTCTATAAATAATGGACTTAAAATTCGGATGCAATTTCCGTATGTTCCAGAAGTGATTACTATTAGTCCTTTCTCTAAACATTTATTGACAATGGCTTTTGTGGCATCACCATCAGGCATTTTAGTTTCTGGATTAAAAAATTCGATTGCCAACATAGCTCCCAATCCACGAACATCAGTGATGTTTTTCGAATATTTTGCCTGCAATTGATTGAATCTGTCTCGAACTATCTTGCCTACTTTATCTCCAGCCGCATTGATGTTATGTTTTTGCATGTAATTGATACTTGCCAATGAAGCCACACAACTCAACGGATTTCCTAAATACGTTCCTCCGATAAGTCCGGGTTTAACGGCATCCATAATTTCTTGTTTACCTATAACAGCACCAATAGGCATTCCGCCACCCATAGATTTAGCCCAAGTTGACAAATCTGGAATTACTCCATAATGCTCATAAGCGGCCCATTTTCCAGTACGACCAAAACCGGATTGCACCTCATCAAAAATCAAGACAATGTTATTTTCTGTACAGAATTTTCGTAGATACTGCACATATTTTTTAGAAGCAACCGTAAAGCCACCTTCACCTTGTACTAATTCCAAAATGATTGCAGCGGTTTGACTCATTGAAACGGTTGATGAAAAAGTTTTATGCAACTTCATAATCATCAAATCATCGAATTCATCTGCGGTCATACGGGCATTCATACTCGGTTTGTAATATGGATATTCCAAACGGTATACTTCAGGCGCATAGGGTCCGGCACCTTCTTTGTATTTCACATTAGATGTCAAAGTCATTGCCATCATTGTACGTCCGTGAAAGGAACCGTCATAACAGATAATTCCTGCTTTTCCGGTTACAGCACGAGCAATTTTTATGGCATTTTCAACGGATTCAGCACCAGATAACGTCAGCATTGCTTTAGTAGATTCACCATGCGGCAAAATCTCACACAATTTTTCCGTTAAGTCTAAATATTGTTCGTAAACGGAAACATTGAAGGAGGCATGAATGAATTTATCTGCTTGACTTTTAATCGCTTCAATAATTTCTGGCACACCGTGTCCTGCATTATTTACCCCAATTCCTCCCGCAAAATCAATCAATTCTCTGCCATCAGCATCAATAATGATAGCTCCTTTGGCAGATTGAATGCTGGACGGATTGAAAATTCCTAAAGCGTTTGGAACACTTTTCTTTCTTCTTTCGTATAATTTGTCTGTATTATTCATGTTGCTTGCTTGATAATTTTGCCAATTCTAAATCGGGTTGCGCGAATTTGTAAATTTTCATATACATATTTGTTTTCGTATCAAAAACACCTTCCATCGCATGAATTTTATCGCCTAATAATTCATTTAAATGTTCCATATCCCGACACATAATATTAGCTTCAATATCATAATCCCCTGAAACAGAAGCCAAAAAACTAATTTCGGGTAACTTTGCTAATTCCTCAAAAATGGTTTTCATGTATGATTTTGGTTTAACCGAAATCAAAACACTTGCATAAGCATTAAAACCAATTTTATTAGGATCGACCCTTCCAATTATTTGTAAAGTGCCATCTTCAATTAAATTAATATAACGATGTCTTATGGTACTCACTGCCACATTAATTTCTTTAGAAATTTCAGTAAACGACATTCTGCCATCCTTCTGAAGCAGCTTCAATATTTGGTAATCTAGTTCATCATCTAATGCGCTCATCTTTTTACTATTTTAATAACCCTATCATATTTTAAAACTCTGATAAAGTAAAATTCTCTACTCTTTTCGATATTTTAATTCTCCATCTACCCAAGTTTCATTGACTTCTACAGCAGAAACATCGTCTAATTTAAATGGATTTTTATTCAAGACAATAAAATCGGCATATTTCCCTGTAGAAAGATTTCCTTTTATATTTTCTAAATTATCCGCAATCGCACTTCCTACTGTATAGGCTTGTAAAGCTTGCTCGAAAGTTATTTTCTGGCTTTCGCCAATGACAAACCCATCCATTGCTTTTCGGGTAACCGCCGTTTCCATATTAACCCAGGGATTTATTTCTTTCACCACAGGTCCATCGGTAGATAAGGCTAAATTTATTCCGTAATCCAAAACCGTTTTACACGGGTAAACCACATCTAATAAGTCGTCTGGCAACGTGTTTTTGAAATTATTTGCCAATTCATAAATGAATATCGGTTGCATCGCCGCAGTCATATTCATGTGTTTAAAATCTTTTATATTTGCATTCGATAAAAACCCAACGTGTTCAATTCTGTGTTTTAATGTATTATCAATTTTGAACAAATCACGATACACTTTCAAAGTCAAATCGACTGCCTGATGACCAATGGCATGTGTGGCAACCGAAAATCCTTTTTCAACGGCTTCTTTTGCTGTTTGATAAAACTTATCGTAATCCAATCTCAAAACGCCTTTGTAACCGTCCGTATTTTTATACGGAACATTCAAAGCTGCTGTAGCCGAACTCAAACCACCATCAGAAAAAAACTTCACGGTTTTTATTTGCAAAAATTCCGATTCATATAATTTCGGTAAAACCTGAATTTCATCACTACCATCTGGAATTCGAAGCGGAAAAACATTCATTCGCACTTTCAACAATCCTTCTTGGTCCAATTTAATGTAAGCCGCCAATAATTCCTCATTCGCAGCCGGATCAGTAGCGCTTGTAATTCCCAAAGTCAACAAATACTTATGCGCTTCCAGAATCATGTTTTTATATTCTTCGAAAGTAAATGGAGGAATGTTATTCATGATTAATCCTAAAGCTCTTTCGGTAAAAATACCTTGCAGGCTTCCATCTTGATTTTTGCGAATTTCTCCTCCAAAAGGAACTTCAGTAGCTTCATCAACTTCTGAAATTGCTATGGCTTTTGAATTGGCAATTCCAATGTGCGCACAAGTTCTTATTACAAAAACAGGTCTGTCAGAAATAATTTCGTCTAAATCTTCTTTGGTTGGCAACCGTTTTTCTTCCAATACCATTTCATTAATTCCACGAGCCATAATCCATTCGGAATTCGGATTTTTATCGGCAAACTCTTTTAATAATCTTTTGAATTCCACAATCGATTTCACACCCCGAACATCCAACATATAGGTACGAAGATGTCCAATTTTCCAAACATGAATATGCGCATCATTTAACCCCGGAACAACAGTTTGTCCATTAAAATCAAATTCATTGGAAAAAGAACCAAATTGATTTCGCAATTCAGTTTCCGTTCCTATGGCTTCAATTTTTCCCAAATGGTTAATTACCATGGAATCCGCTTTTGCAAAAGCAGGATTCATAGTAATAATATTGGCATTATATATCAGTTTAAAAGTCATAAAGTCTAATATCATAAAGTCTAAATATCGAACTAGTCGTTATGACTTTCGACTTTTAGACTTTCGTCTAAATTATTTTCTTTCGTTCAATACTTCTTGGATTGCATTTTCAATTACATCCAATCCTTCATGCAATTGTTCGTCAGTAATAACAATTGGAGGTAAAAAACGAATACAATTGGTGTACAATCCTGCTCTGATTAAAATCAATCCATTTGCGACTGATTTTTTGATTACTGCCATCGCAAAATCCATATCAGGCTCTTTGGTTTTTTTATCTTTTACAAATTCAACTACCAGCATCGCTCCTATTCCACGAACATCACCAATACAAGAAAACTTATCTGCCATTGTATTTAATCGTGTTCTGATAGCATCTCCCACATGAACCGATTTGGCTAAAAATTCCGGTGTATTAATTTGTTTAATGGTTTCAAGTGCTGCCACCACTGCAATTGGACTTCCAGAATACGTTCCTCCAACACCTCCTAAATGGGGTGCGTCCATCATTTCTGCTTTACCTGTTACGGCGCTAATTGGCAATCCTGAACCTATCGATTTTGCCATCGTTACCATATCCGGAATCACTCCACTATGCTCGATAGAAAGGAATTTTCCTGTTCTTCCTGCTCCTGCCTGAACCTCATCGGCAATGAAAACGATACCATGTTCATCACAAACTTTTCTGATTTTTTCCAAGAAACGTTTTGGCACAGGAATAAAGCCACCTTCCCCTTGAACAGGTTCGATAATAATTGCTGCAACCGAAGAAGGATCGACGTGTGAAATTAAATTCTGGTCAAAACGCTCGATACAAAAATCTATATATTCCTCTTCCGTAAAATTATCGGGTTTGCGATATACATTTGGAGAATGAAAACGATAAATATCCTGGGCATAGCTGCCAAAGCCTCTTTTAAATAAAGCGTATTTACTAGTTAAACTCAAAGTAAGTAATGTTCTACCGTGATAAGCTCCTTCAAAACAAATTACTGCAGGTCGCTTTGTATAATATCGTGCAATTTGCACTGCATTTTCTACCGCTTCAGATCCGGAACAAGCCAACAATGTTTTCTTAGGAAAATCACCTGGTGTAATTTTGTTAAGCAGTTCTGCAAATTCTAAATACGGTTCAAAAGTAGTCACCAATGCTCCCGTATGCAGGTATTTATCCATTTGGTCTTTTATGGCATCAACTACTGCTTTTGGTCTGTGACCCAAATTTACCATCCCGATTCCTCCCGCAAAATCAATTAATTGATTTCCATCTACATCCCATACTAAAGCCCCTTCAGCCTTTTCGACAACCACTTCGGTAGATTTTCCTAAACCGGCAGGTAAAGCGGCGGCCCTTCTTGCTAACATTTCTTTGCTCTTTGGTCCAGGAATTTCTGATACTTTTTTAATTTGAGTTCCCATTTTTTTTATTTTAATTTTATTCTATTTTTTATTTTGCAACTGTTTTTTCAAACTATAATCTTCATCGACCGGTAAATACATTAGGATACTGGCAAACCCAGATTCAGGATCATTTATATAATTATACAAAGGTTTGATCCATCTAAATCCTGATTTTCGCTGTGGCGTAATCGTAGGATCTGTATATTTATTCATTTCTAATCCGTAACAATATTCTTCAATTGTCATTTTGTCTTTTACTTTTCCATAACCAATTGTCATTCCGGCTATAATCTGACCTATCAAACCCAAATTTCGACAAACTTCTAGGCGAGCTTTATACATTTCTTTCGAAAGACCTAAACCACGATATTCCGGCAATACTCCCATATCGATGCCATACATCCAATTTCCATCTGGTATATGCACATTGGATAACCATAAATTATCTGTCTCTTCCAGAAAAGTACTGTCATGTTCTGGAAAATGACATCTAAAAGTACTTGCCGACGCAATAATCTTTCCATCCTCCTCAATCACTAACTGCCCTGCAGGAAATATTTTTATGTGATTAGCAAAATGATTTCTATTCAATATTTCTGATTCGTGCAAAGTTGGATAACATCGTGATTGTACATACTCCATCTGAATGACATCATCTAATGTAGCATTACGAATTATAAATTGATTTTCAAAAATACTCTTGCTCATCATATCTTTACTTTTAAATTACATATCCAGCTATTAAATATAAGATTGATGAAACTCCAAATATTACTAACTGATAGGGAAATTGTGAAATACCATGTTTCATCATATCTATTTTACAAGACTGCGCTGTAAGCACTCTGTTATCAGAGAAGAAACATGCTGCAGCTCCCCAAACAGTTCCTGAAGCCAAAGCTCCTTGCGTTAGCCAAAAATCTGCTCCAAGGGAACGAGACAATATGGCTGTTGTTGGTACTAAAATTGCATATATTCCCCAGTTTGAACCTGTAGCCCAACAAATCCATGCCACTAATGCAAAAACAACAAAAGGCAGCGTTGCACTATTCAACCAGCTAATTCCTTGTAATTTCTCGGCTACAAATTCATTAAATCCCAATCCGTTTTGAACATCTTTTAATAAATAGGTCATTCCTAGAACTACTAACACGAAAGTGATTGATTCCATCCCTTTAACGAAGTTGTTTGATATTTTATTAAATTTTATTACTCCTAATACTAAATAAAACAAATACGTAAATACACAAGCTGTTGCTATTCCGCGAAGGGCATCAATACTACTGAAAATTGATTCTGAAGAAAAAGTTAAACTATCCCAATATTCCGCATCATACGGATAAGGAAAAATGGTACACCAAATTAGAATAACTAAAGGCAGAATAAAATAGACCAACTTCCCTTCTCTTGCTGGTTTTTTCTTCACTTTTACAACTTCAGGATCTATTAGTTTCACGCTTGCTTCCGCCTCCTTGATTGCTTTTGAATCCGGAATTAACTGAAACACTACTAATGCTCCCAGAATTAATGAAATCCACGCTGAAAAATTATAAGGAATTGTCCCTAAAAATGCTTCAATAGGACTTGTTATAACTTTTCCTGCACTATTTAAAACGCCTCCTTGAATAGCCGCAATTTGAGTTCCATAAAAAATAGTCCAAGTCGAAATAGGAAATATTATTGTCAGTGGTACACAAACAAAACTCAAAACCAATGCTAATTTCTCTCTTGAAACCCCAAATTTATCTGTAATAGGTCTCATCGTATTACCAATAGACAGTGCACTTAAATAGTCATCCAGAAAAAAGAAGAAACTTAAAAAATAAGTCATAATTAATGACTGCTTTTTATTTTTAACGTGATTCTCAGAGTATCTTCCGACAGCATTTATTCCTCCAGAAGCAACTAATAATTGTACAAATGCACCATATAATATACATACTAAAATCACCCATATTAGACCTTGATCATGAGCGTCTCTGGAAATCGATGAAAACATTCCGTCAAACATATTAAGAGGAAAAATCATTCCTTGTCCTTCTGGAAAAAATTCTTTCGATCCACCTTGCATAGCCAATAATACAAAACCAACGGCGCATCCTATTATTAAGGGTTCCAATGCTTTTCTTGTCATTATTGCAATTCCTAATACCGTAAATGCGGGAACTAAAGCGTGCCAATTGATAAAATAACAAAGTCCAGCCAAAAATAGTAAGGCGACTCCAATAATAGTTGAGATTGATTTCATTGATTTTTAGTTTTTGGTTTTTGGTTAATAGAATAATTTAAACTGGTCAGTTTTAAATTTTACTTAAAAATTAATAATATTAATTTTGTAAATAAATTAATAATTATGTGATTATTTTGTAAATCTAACAATAATTTCAACACTCACAAAAAATATTATTATTTTTTTAATAAAAAGTGTATATTTGAAAAACTAAAAAAAGTATAGTTATGGTATTTGATGAAGTAAGAAACTTTATAAATGGGGAGTTTAAATCAGGTAGCTCCAGCAAAATTCATACAGTTATATCGCCATTAGACGGTAAGGAATTAACTACTTTCAATGAATCTACGATGGAAGATTTGAATGAAATAATTGATTTTGCACAGAAAGCACAAAAAGCCTGGCAAAAAGTTACCTTAAAAGAAAGAGTTCAGGTATTTTATAAATACAAACAGTTACTGGAACAAAATAGTGCTGAACTAACCGAAATTATTTACCGTGAAAACGGAAAAATTCACGCGGAAGCTAAAGCCGAAATTGACAAAGCAATTGAACTTACTGAATTTGCCTGCTCGCTCCCTCAATTTGTAAATGGAGAGAATATGGAAGTCAGTAAGGGAGTTCACTGTTCTTCCACTAAATCACCCTTAGGAATTGTCGCTTCGATTGTTCCATTTAATTTTCCAACTATGGTTCCGCATTGGACCATTGTAAATGCAATTGCTTTAGGAAATGCTTTTATTTTGAAACCATCCGAAGCGGTGCCAATCAGTAGTCAATATACAGCAAAACTATTGAAAGAAGCCGGTTTACCTGATGGCTTATTCAATATTATAAATGGTACACAATCTACTGTTGAGAATCTTTGCGACCATCCGGATATTAAAGCCATAACCTTTGTAGGATCTACGAAAGTGGCAAAAATAGTGTATCAAAGAGCAAGTCAAAATTTGAAACAAGTTTTAGCACTTGGCGGAGCAAAAAATCATATCATTCTTCTTCCGGATGCGCATCCTGACATGGCATCATCAAATATTGTAGCTTCCATGAGTGGTTGTGCGGGACAACGATGCATGGCAGCGGCTACTTTAATAGCGGTAGGAAATTGCGATGCGATACTGGACAAATTAATCGATGATGCGAATAAAATTCAATGCGGTACAACATTGGGTGCAGTAATTTCGAAAACAGCCAAAGAAAGAATTGAGTCTTATATCACCGAAGCCGAACAACAGGGCGCCAAAATCATATTAGATGGTAGAAATACTACTGTTCCCGGAAAAGAAAATGGTTTTTATGTGGGGCCAACAATTATAGATTATGCGACTGCTGATATGAAAATTGCCAAAGAAGAAATATTTGGACCTGTCTTGACTATTGTTCGTGTTAATACAATTGATGAAGCTTTAGCAATTGAAAATGCCAATCCTTATGGAAATGCCTGTTCCGTTTTTACACAAAGCGGCGGTTTAGCCAATTATGTAACCGAAAATGCTTCTGCAGGAATGTGCGGAGTAAATATTGGTGTTCCTGTTCCGAGAGAACCTTTTGGTTTTGGCGGTTGGAATGAATCGAGATTTGGTTCTGGAGATATTACTGGAAAAAGCGCTATTGTGTTTTTTACTAAAGAAAAGAAAACGACCACCAAATGGAATCCTGAAGCAGGAACCAACTGGATGAGTTAAAAGATTTTCAAATGATGAGTAACAATTTTTGATTTCAGATTTTTGAGAATTGAAAAAATTAAAAAAATTAAAATGACTAAAGAACAAATAATAAGTGACAGTAAACAATACAGCTTGTTTACTTGGGTGGCCCAGAAAAATGTAAATCCAATTCCAATCGAAAGAGCCGAAGGCGTATATTTATATGAAGTTGGCGGTAAAAAAATCATCGATTTTTCCAGCGGATTAATGTCCGTAAATATTGGTCATGGAGATCAGCGTGTTACTGATGCAGTAGTTGAACAAATGCAAAAAGTGAGTTATGTTACGCCTTCTTGTACGACCGAAATTAGGGCTCAGTTAGCTAAAAAACTAGCGGCCATTTGTCCAGGAGACTTAAACAAAGCTTTTTTTACTCTGTGTGGTGCTTCATCCATAGAAAATGCCATAAAACTAGCCCGTTTGTATACTGGAAAACATAAAATATTTGGAAGATACAGAGGCTTTCACGGAAATTCATCCGCGAGTATGACTGTGGGTGGCGATCCTCGAAAACAATATACGGATGCACAACAATCAACTAATATTTTTCATTTGGACGATCCTTATGATTTTTATGGTTTAAGTGATCAAGATGAAGAAACAAGATTAAAATGGAGTTTGGATTCCGTAGAAAGAATCATTCGTTACGAAGGCGGTCATACGATTGCAGCCTTTATTTTCGAAGGAGAAAGTGGCTCATCCGGTTGTCTTCATTATCCAGAAGGCTATTTAAAAGGGATCAAAGCGTTATGCGAAAAATATGAAATTCTATTTATTGCTGACGAAGTAATGAGTGGTTTCGGTCGAACCGGAAAATGGTTTGGTTTTGAACACAATGATATCATTCCAGATATGATTTGTATGGCTAAAGGTTTGACTTCTTCTTACCTACCTCTAGGTTGCTTAATGGTTTCAGATAAAATTGCTGCAAAATATGAGGATTCCCCTTTATGGTTGGGATTGACTTACAATTCGCATCCTGTTTCTTTAGCGGCTTCATTGGCTGTTATTAACATTTACGAAACTGACAATTTGATAGAAAACACCAATAAAATGGGTGCTTATATGGAGAAACGTATCAACGAAATGCGCGTAAAACATCCTTCAATTGGTGATTTCAGAAACAAAGGATTACTGGGTTGTTTAGATGTTGTGAAAAGCAAAGAACCCTATCAATTGATGGCTCCTTTCAATGCTAATGCTGCCGAAATGGAAGTTATGAATAAAGTGGGTGCCAAGTTAAGAGAGCTAGGATTATATACCTTTGTTCGCTGGGGTTATATTTTTATAGCACCACCATTAATGATTAACGAAGCTCAAATTGATGAAGGATTAGCAATTATTTCTGAAGCTTTAAGTATTGCTGATGAATATGTTGTATAACTTATAGGTAAATCAAAAAAAGCAGTTGCGAGTATAAACTTGCAACCGCTTTTTTTTTAGATTATGAATAATTCAATTGATGTTTCCATGTAGATATGAGCTTTAATATTGGGATTACTCTACTGCCTTATAGTTGGTTTTCAGTGTTGTACTTGCGCAAAAGTTCCCGGACCTTTATTCCTGATTCTTTCAGGTCTCCCTCTTTCCAGTTACCTTCTGAATTGGCTGATTTTTTTAGAATAGAACAACTTTCCTCTTTATCGGAGACAGACCAAGTAATCCAACTCAATTTCCTGGCTTCCATCCAATCAATATATTCTTGCCAAGACACGTAATTCAAAGGCCCGTCGCCAGTAGCTTCCATTCCCGCAGATTCTGAAATAAAGACCGGTAATCCGCTTTTTATAGCTTTATCAGTTCTGTCCCGCAACCATTTTCCATGCGTGCCTGCATAAAAATGCATCGTGTACATTAGATTATCATAGCCCTTTATAGGATTTGCAGCAGGAAGATGAATATCCTGATCCCAATGAGGACAACCCACAAGAATAATATTATCTGGGTCATTCTCCCTAATTACTTTAATCACTTCTTCAGAATAGCTTTTTACTTCCTCCCAAGTTTCATAATCCGGTTCATTGTAGACTTCATAAATCACATTTGGATATTTACCGTATTTCTTTGACATTTCTGCAAAGAACTCCTTCGATTCCTTTAGATTAATATTATGACTATGCCAATCTATAATCACATAAATTCCAGATTTGATAGCGGCATTTACAACAGCTTCTATTTTTTCTTTCGAAAAAACCGGTTTTTTTATATAAGGCCTATCTCCTATTTCAATGCCCATTGCAGCTCGGACTATATTGCATTTGAAATCTTTTTTCAACCAATTTACAGCTCCTTCATTATAGAATCTTGGCCAGAAACTATGCCAGCCACAACTCAGACCGCGAAGCACAACAGCCTCTCCTTTTTTGTCTACCAATTGTGTTCCGACAACTTGCAGCTGCCCATGATGCTTTACAAATTGAGCATTAGAAAAATAGCAACAAAACAAAAACAATAGAATTATAATTTTAGATTTTACAGTCATCTTTATATTTTAATTAATTTCAAAGTAATTACATCGTGTGACGCTAAATTACCAACAAAAGCTTTTTTAGTATTTCCCGCTTCTTTGTTTTCCCAAAGGTTTTTAATTTTATAAGAAGTGGTATTAAAATTTGCTTCTAAATTAAAATAGGTATCTTTTATAAGTTGTTTTTTCCAATCGAAATTTACTTTTTTAGTAACATTGCTTCTGTTTACAAAAGTGATTGCCCAATTATCATCGGATAGCGGTTTTACCCAAACTTCCAGTCCATCTTCTGATGAATATTTGAACCCCTGAATCCCTAATTTATCTTGGTTCACTGCAATTAATTCCTTGTTGGTTAAAATAGCCAATGTTTCTTTTGACATTTTTCTGAAATCATTTCCGGCAATAAGCGGTGAAGCGATCATCGACCACATCGTAAAATGAGTTTTGTCCTCGGTATTTGTCATTCCATCACCCACTTCCAGCATATCGAAATCATTCCAATGATCCGGTCCGGAAAACTTACGAATATCTTTGCGCATTTCGAGAATTTTCATAAATCCCCATGACGACCAGTTACCTTCTTCGTGGTGGTACTCGCAATCAAAACAAGGATAAATATCTCCTGAAATTCGCCAGAGATTCCCAATTGGCTTCGCCCAATCCCATGGCTTGTTATCTCCCCATTCGCAAAGACTAAAAACAATAGGTTTACCAGCAGTTTTAAGCGCGTTACTCATAGTGGCATAAGCTTCCGGAGCATTTATTCCTGCTGTATTACACCAATCGTATTTTAAATAATCGATATTCAAATTTGCGTAAAACCTAGCATCTTGGTATTCATAACCTCGTGTTCCTGGATACCCCGCACAAGTACTGGTTCCTGCACAATTGTACAATCCAAATTTCAATCCTTTGGAATGAACATAATCAATCAAATTTTCCATTCCGCTTGGGAATTTGATAGGATCCGGCACTAGATTTCCATTTGCATCTCGTTCTTTGGCCATCCAGCCGTCGTCAAGAACAATATAATTATATCCGGAAGCCGCCATCCCCGAAGCCACCATAATATCTGCAGTTTCCTTAACCAGTTTTTCGTCAATATTAGTTTCGAAAGTGTTCCAGGAATTCCATCCCATAGGGGGAGTCATTGCAAGACCATCGTATTTGTTCGTTTTTTGTATTATGCTATTTCCTTGGCCAAATGTGGAAAAAGAAAGTGCCATCAGTAAAACTGAACCTATTATTTTTTTCATGTTTATATGTTGTATTTACAATTAAATAAAAAAAAGAATTCCCTAATTGCTCAATTAGGGAATATCTTAAAACAAACTCACTCAAACAAAATATTATATTTTTATAACTGAAAACCTAAATTATCAATATAGAACGTTGTATTAGTTCCATCACTTCCAAAGACCAATTGACCTACAGAAGCAGGAGCAGTAGCAAGACCTAAATCAGACCATTTAACAACATAATTGTCATAATCTGCTTTGACATCAAACCATACTTGATGTCCCCAATCTCCTCCTACAATAATTCTAACTCTTGCGTCAGCTTTAAGTTTCATTTTGAATTTAATTCCTGTTGCGCCAGAAGGAACAGGATGGCCACCATTTGCCCACATATCAATTTGAAAACCAGACCAAGAAGTAATATCTACTTTAATTGCTTTTGTCCCTTGGGCAACTTCCGCTGGAGCAGTATTATCAATAAGAAGATTAGAAATTCCCCATCCTCCAGTACCATCTATACCGTAAAATACATCGTCATAAATAGCAGTTCCAATTGCGTCAGTAGATGTTACTGCCCCTGATATAGTACTAACTTTAATATACTTTTTGTCAGAACCTGCTGGAAGTTTCACTTTAATTTCAGTTAAAGTAGATGAAATAACAGCAACAGGAGTTGTTCCAATTGTTACAACTGGATTTAAAAAGAAAGAGCCATAAATGGTAACGACATCTCCAGTAACGGCATTTATCGGATTATAACTTTTAAATTGTGGCGCCGGTGGTGCAACGGTAAATGGATAAACTACTGTTCCATTTTTAGTGACAATTTTCAACTCATTGGATGCATTCGCATAAGGAGTATTTAAATCAATCGTTACAAAGATGGCTTTGTCCGTAACCATCGTTGGATTAAAATAGGTATCGGTATTATTGAAGAAAATTTTCTCCACAGTAGTAAAACCAATTCCTTGGATGATATACATGTTATTAGCAAAACCCACTGTTGTAGGTGTCAAATCTCCGCCTACTGCTTTACTGACACTTTCTACCGCAAGTACACCTGAAGATCCGCTACCGCTGCCGTCATTAGAGCATGATGACAGTATATTAACAAAGATTGAAGCCATCATAAGAAAGCTCAATAGATACTTTATTTTAAAATTTTTCATAAATAGTATATTTTAATAATTATTTAAAAGTATAAGGAACTGGTGCTTCCAATAATTTTGGATTTTTGGCTACATCATTATCAGGATAATCCATCAAGAAATCATTTGCAGCATGATCTGTAGAATACACCGGAGTATAGTAGCGCGCTCCATTTCTATCGCCTCTGTTTTGAGCAGACATAATTGCAATTGCTTTAGATTTATCAATTCTTCCTAAATCAAACCAGTAATCGCCTTCAAAACACAATTCCAATCTTCTTTCCTTAAAAATATCATCAAAAGTGATTGCTGTTTTACTTGCTAATCCAGCTCTGTTTCTTACTGCATTGAAAGAACGTAGTGCCCCTGCATCAGCTGTACTTGCGCCACCTGCTAAAACGGCTTCGGCATGTATTAATAATAATTCGGCATAACGCATAACGTAACTATTATTGTCCATCATTGCCCAAGCATCTGTTGGTCCTGTATTATCTGATTTTACTCCGATACAGTATTTTTTAATTCCGCCACCTGAATTTTGTGCATTATCCTCCGCAGGAACAGTAAATCCATTTCCTTTAGTTGTTTTCATTTCAGGATAGGCAACTCCTGGAATCATTACCGTTTCACGTCTTCTTAAATCTCCAGAAGAATAAAGCGTCATCACCTCTTGAGAAGGTCCAAAAACGCCTCCATAAGAAGCATTTGATGTAGACACTGTAGATGAACTTATTCCAAATTGAGTATTACAATTATTTCCGGAACCATAATTCCCATCCCCTTTCCATTGTAATGCAAAAATAGATTCTTCATTGTTATTATTCTTGTAAGTAAATAAATCACCAAAAGATTTAGTGGGTAATTGATCGCCACCTAATAGTTTAAATTCCCCACTGTTAATAACTGTTTCGGCCATTGCTTTCGCTTTTGGATAATCTTTTTGGTACAAATAAACCTTCGCTAAGAATGCTTGTGCTGAACCTTTGCTAACATGACCGTTATTACCATAATTTGCACCTCTATTTTTCTCTGCCAGCTTATCTATTGCCGTTAAATAGTCCTTAATAATTAATTTATAAATATCGGCCTCAGGATTCGTATTGATATTAGGATTAGCAGAATAATCTAAATTATTTTCGATAATAGGCACTGGACCCCATATTCTTACTAAATCAAAGTAAGCAGTAGCTCTCATAAAGTAAGCTTCCCCTATCGTGTTTTGCACCACAGTTTTATCAACACCAGCACCAACTCTTGATTCTAAGAAATTGATTATCGCATTTGATTGAGCCACATTTGCCCACAATGATGACCAGCCATTCTCTAATTCAGGATCACTCCCATTTAATGAAAATGTTCTCAAACCGCTAACATCTGGAGAACCGGAATACATATTTCCTGACCCTACTTCCAGCGCCCAGAAAAACTTATTATACATTTGAAACCATGTTCTACTGTACATTCCATTTGTAGCCGATACCACTTGTTCATTAGAACTGTAATAAGCATCCAGACTTATTGCGTCTTCTGGAGGTCTGTTAGTAAAATCTTCTGAGCATGACCCAAAAACTAAAACAATTGCTACACTTAGCAATTTATATGCATTAAAAAAGGTTTTATATTTCATCTTTTATTTTTTTTAAAATTCTACGTTAACACCAACTGTAAATGTTCTTGGCGATGGATATCTTCCATTATCGATTCCTGACAAAAGTGGATTTTGGTTGAAAGAACCAATTTCAGGATCATAACCAGAATAATTTGTATGTGTGTAAAGATTTTGGGCTGAACCATAAATTCTTAGTCTTGACATCTTAAGTTTAGCTATTACATCTTGTGGTATAGAATATCCAAATGTCAAGTTTTGAATTCTGATATAAGAACCATCTTCAAGATAACGGCTGGATATTAACAAATTTGAATTTGCTGAATTTCCAATAGGTCGTGGAATATCTGTGTTTGTATTTGTTGGAGTCCAATAATTAGCTGCTTCCACAAGTTGATTTTCATATAAAGAAGAATTCGTTGTACCTGCTCTTCTTGTTAAATTCAAAATGTCATTACCGTAAGAACCTTGTAAAAAAACTGATATATCAAAGTTTTTGTATTTAAAGTTATTGGTGAAACCAAAAGTAAAATCTGGATGTGGAGTTCCTATTAATGTCTTATCTTTTGGATCAATAACTCCGTCTCCATTGACATCTTTATATTTAATGTCTCCTAAATATGTTTGGCCATCACCAGTTCCTACAGTTTGACCAAATTGAGCCGGTGCAGCATTTAATACTGCCAAATCATTAAAAATACCTTCAGACACATAACCGTAGAACATCCCTATTGGTTGACCTAAAACGGTATTTGTAGCCACAACCGGCTGGTATCCATTAGTATTTACTTGTTGTGTTAATACAATTCCATTTTGAATTTCCACTAACTTATTTGCATAATGAGAAAAATTAAAAGAAGAATTCCAGTTGAAATCACCGTTCCCTTTTGTATTGTACCCCAAAGTAATGTCATAACCTTTGTTGCTCATTGTTCCCAAATTAGAGTACGGCGCAGAAATTCCACCATATTGTCCTCCACCACCAGTTAAGTAAATAGGCAAAGGCACTTGAAACAAAAAGCCTTTAGATACTTTGTCATATAAATCTATACTGGCAGAAAATCTTGAATCAAATAATGTAAAATCTATTCCTGCATTTTTTTGATTTAACGATTCCCAAGTTAAATCAGGATTTGGAGAATTCGACACCAAGAAACCACTTCCTAAACCAGAATTTTGTTGGCCTAATAATGCTGTATATCTATTATTTTCAATTTGTTGATTCCCGGTTTCGCCGTAACCTAATCTAAATTTGATGTTGTCGATATATTGACGGGTACCTTCCATGAAAGACTCATTAGATAATTTCCATGAACCAGAAATCGCTCTAAAAACTCCCCATTGCTTTTTTGGATCTGTTGGATCAAACTTTGAAGATTTATCAGCTCTTATCGAAGCGGTCAAACTAAATCTATTATCAAAATCATAAATTACACGACCAAAAAGAGAATATAAAGCAGCACTTCCTTTGTAGTCTGTAACTGTTCTGTTTGCTACAGTTGAGAGATTTAAGGTATGATTTTCATTCGTTTGAAAGCCTTCCCCTGATGCTACTAAACCTTCCCAGTGACTGTCATTCGCCTCTTGTCCCGCTAAAACCGTAAATTTATGTTTGCTAATAGTTTTATCATAAGTCAATAAGTTCTTAACGTTGGTTGAGTACCAATTTTGTCTTCTCACATTTAAATCTGCTGTAAGATTTACCTGCGAACCCCATTTATAAGATGGTCTGAAATCATTATTTTCTGAAAACTCTGTGTTAGCAGCAATTTCAGCACGGTATTTTAAGCCTTTAAAAAGATTAAGTTCAGCGTAAACATTACCTAAAAAGTTTTTCCTTGCTAAAGTATTTTCTCTTGTCAATGCCTCAGCTACCGGGTTGTAATACGTCACACTCTGATCTGAACTTGGAGGACCTGCAAATGTTCCATCAGTATTTCTCACTGGTATATCAGGTGCCTGTAATAGGGTATTGCTTATAAGTCCTTGAAAACTCTGATTTACTGTTATTTTTTCATTTGTAATACCAGATGTTAAATTAGAGCCTACTTTCAGCCAATCTTTAACTTTAGAATCAACATTTAATCGAATAGTATATCTTTTATAACCCGAACCTATTATAGTTCCTTCCTGATCTAAATATCCGCCAGACAAATAATAATTTGTACCCTCTTTGGCTCCTGAAAATGATAATTGATGACTTTTAGCAAGTGCTGTTCTATATACCTCATCTTGCCAATTTGTCCCTAATCCTAATAATTCAGGATGAGAAAATTCAGGACGTGCAACGTTACCGTATAGATTTGCTAATTCTGTTTTGTTTTTAGCAAACTCTTGTAAGTTCATAACATCAAGTGTTTTAGAGTTGGCTACAAAAGAAGAATATACATCATAAGTGATTTTTCCTGTGCCCTTTTTACCAGATTTTGTTGTAATTATGATTACACCATTTGCACCTCTTGAACCATAAATAGCAGTTGCAGATGCGTCTTTCAAAATATCAATTGACTCAATATCATTTGGATTGATCATCGACAATGGGCTAACCGCACTATTACCACCACCACCAGTAGAAGAAAAACCATCTTTACCTGCTAATGCTTGACCACTTGTAGATTTACCAGTTGCATCACCGGAAATAGGAATACCATCAATTATATATAAAGGTTCATTAGTACCTGAAATAGAAGTTGTTCCACGAATCCTCACAGATGCGGCTCCACCTGGTGAACCAGAATTATTAGTTACTGAAACACCTGCTGCTTTTCCTTGTAACATCTGATCGACGTTGACTTGTTTTAAGTTTTCTAAATCCTTTGCTTTAACTGAAGATATTGAACTATTTACATCGCCACGTTTTTGAGTTCCGTAACCAATTACGACCACTTCATTCAAATTTTCAGAGTTGTTTTTTAAAGTAACATTAATTTTAGTTTTCCCATTTACCGCAACTTTTTGAGTAACAAAGCCGATAAAAGAAAATGATAACGAACCATTTGAAGCAACTTCAATTTGATATTTCCCATCAAAATCAGTTGAAACAGTCTTTCCAGAACCTACAATAGAAACATTTGTTCCCGGAATGGTTAGTCCGTCTGCATCTGTCACTACTCCCGACACTTTAGTTTGAGCAGTAATAAAACCACTAGTTAATAATAAAAATAACATCAAAGGAACAGCTCTGCGACTGGCTTTCCAATGAATTAAATTAGACAATAGTTTTTTCATAATAAATGTTTGGTTAGTTAAGATTACTAAACACCGAAGGGAATAATTCAGCGATTAGAATGCATGTTAATTTTAATTATTTATAATTAACAAATCTATAACAGATGCAAACATCAAATTAATAGTATTATATCATTTCATGATAATATTTTTACTTTATAACCAAAAAGGATGTGGATATGTAAAAAATAGCGACTTTAATTTATAAGATACATAATTTAATTCGCAAATAAATACGATAAAAACAATCTTTAAGTAATCAATAGCAGGGACTTCATAAGCTATTGAAGTAAACCACAACAAGATAAATTATGACCTGGAGAAGATTATAAAATTCTTTTTAAACCAGAAAAATCTTCTCTATATTGACTTGGCGTACATTTCTTAATAGTCTTGAAACTCCTGTTAAAGTTGGCTATATTATTGAAACCTGATTTAAATGCAATTTCCGAAATACTCAAATCTTTTTCTACTAACCATCTTGCGGCATAGCCAATTCTAATATCATTTATATAATTGACAAAAGTTTTTCCAGTTCTCTTTTTGATAAACCTATTGAAAGAAATACTAGTCATACTCGCTACGCTAGAAACATTATCCAGCGTTATTTTCTGCGCAAAGTTTTTTTGCACATATTCATAAACTAATTTCATTTTATCATAATCTTCAAAAGTGTCATGATCAACGGTAAAAGTTGATAAAAGCCTCTGATTCCTTGAGTTGGCAAGATCATACAAGATCGAAACTATCTCTAAGAAATAATCCATACCGTCTAATTTTGAAATTTTGACTAGTCGCGAGGAAAGTTCTTCTGCAGTTTTCTTTGAGAATAAAATACCATGTATAGATCTATTAAACATATCCTTAATAGGACTCATTATCCTTCTGGATAACAAAGACTCGTCAAATAAATCATTGTGAAACTGGATCGTTATTTCATGAATTTGCTTATTAGTGCATTTATTTAATTCCCATCCATGATACAAATTTGGGCCAATCAAAACGAGCTCAACATTGTCTATTTCTTCAATATTATCCCCTACCACACGTTTTACCCCTTTACCATTAACAATGAAATTAATCTCAAATTCAGGATGATAGTGTACAGGAAAATCAAAACTATCTTTTACTCTGTCAAAAACTAAAAAACTGTCCCCAGACGAAAGCGGCGGTATTTCCCTATAAAAATTTTTAAGATTGCTCATATGCGTAATTTTATTTGCAATAATATGATATATAATTGATAAAATAATATTAATTAAAAGCAAGTGATCCAATTATCTTTGAAAAATACATTTATCAATATTTTAAAAACTATATCGATATTAAATATAAATCATTTTAATTACTAACTATTTTTATAGTTTTAATAAAAAGACTCCTAAAACATTTTCTTATTTAAGATTACAAAACAAACTATTTCTTAAAACCAAATATCAATTCATAGTACCTTTATAAGTACTCAAAATAACCATTTAAAATATGAAAAAGAGAATTGTCGCGCTTATAACCCTTTTTTACATCGGAACCTCTTGTTCCTCAAAAATTTCTCCAATTGATACTATATCATCTCTATCTGATAAAAATTCTACACCGGAAACAATAAATTTATACGCAAAATTGACAAAATCGGTCACAAGAGGAATACTTTTTGGTCATCAGGATGATTTAGCGTACGGAGTAAACTGGAAATATGAACCTGGGAGAAGTGACATAAAAGACGTTACCGGAGATTATCCTGCGGTATATGGATGGGACCTTGGCGGACTGGAAAAAAAGTCAGGCAACAATATTGACGGTATTCCTTTTGATAAAATGAGACAATTTATTAAAGATGCTCATACGCGAGGCGGTATTGTAACCCTCAGCTGGCATTTTGACAATCCTTTGACTGGCAAAAACGCTTGGGACACTACTCCAAAATCATTGGCCTCAGCATTACCTGGAGGGGAAAGTCATGAAAAATTTAAATCTTGGCTAGATGAAGCTGCAAAATATATTTTAACTTTAAAAGATAAAAACGGAAAGCTCATTCCTATGTTGTACCGTCCTTATCATGAGCTTACAGGGAATTGGTTCTGGTGGTGCAAAAATAACGGAAGTCCTAAAGAATTTAAGCTTTTATGGAAATTCACCATTGATTATCTGCAAAAAAAAGGAGTTCATAATTTGATCTATGTGTACAATACGGCCGACTTTAAAACGACAGAAGAATTCCTGGAATACTATCCAGGTTCTGATTATTCAGATATTTTGAGTTTTGACCAATACCAATATACAGATCCTACAAAAGACAATTCATTTGTTGAAAATTGCCAAAGACAATTCAAGATAATGGATGAAGTTGCTAAAGATCAAAATAAAATTATGGCTTTTGCCGAGACCGGCTATGAAGCGATTCCTTATGACAAATGGTGGACCAATACATTGATGAAAGCGATTGGGGATTATAAAATTTCCTATGTATTAGTTTGGAGAAACCACGGATGGCAGGAAAAAGAAAAGAAAATGCATTATTATGCGCCTTACAAAGGACAGGTTAGCGAAAAAGACTTCGTAGATTTCTATAACATGGACAAAATTTTATTCGAAAAAGATGCTGCAAAAGAAAATTTATATCAAAAATAAATAATTAACCTCTATACTCTAAACCAAAAAAAATGCAAGATAAAATAAGTATAAAAGAAAAAGTCGGTTACGGCCTGGGAGATGCTGCCTCTTCTATGTTCTGGAAGATATTTAGCATGTACCTGATGTTTTTCTACACTGATGTTTTTGGTTTGGCACCAGCCGTTGTGGGGACCATGTTCCTAATCACTAGAATCTGGGACTCTTGTTTTGATCCACTAGTAGGTATTATTGCTGACCGTACAAAAACACGTTGGGGAAAATTCAGACCATATCTTCTATGGACAGCAATTCCTTTTGCAGTAATTGGAGTCTTGACTTTTTACACCCCTGATTTTGATGAAAAAGGAAAAATAATCTACGCCTATGTAACCTATTCGCTAATGATGATGGTGTATTCTATAATCAATGTTCCTTACGCATCTCTTTTAGGTGTAATATCTTCGGATAGAAAAGAGCGTACTACACTTTCTTCGTATCGAATGGTTTTCGCTTTTGCAGGAAGCTTATTAGCTCTTTGGTTAATTGAGCCATTGGTAAATCATTTTGGAGGAAGCATGAATTCAAAAACAGGCTGGTTGTACACTATAATCGTTTTTGGAATTATAACTACTCTCTTTTTCTGGGGCTGTTTTTTTCTAACGAAAGAAAGAGTCCAACCTATTTCTGATGAAAAAACTGATTTAGAAGAAGACCTAAAAGATCTTTGGCAAAATAAACCTTGGTGGATTCTTCTTGGAGCAGGAATTGGAGCATTGGTCTTCAATTCAATCCGTGATGGTGCAGCTGTGTATTACTTTAAATACTATGTGAGTAATACGGTAAGTTATAGCTTTAATCTCTTTGGCGAAACCTTTGCCATGACACCTACTTCTTTATACTTAGTTTTAGGTCAGGCGGCAAACATCATTGGTGTGATTGCTGCAACTCCAATCGCAAATCGCATTGGTAAAAAGAATACTTTTTTTGGGGCGATGTCTCTAGCTGCTATTTTGAGCGTGATTTTCTATTTTTTCGGAAAAGAAGACGTAATGCTTATTATGGGTTTCCAAGTATTGATAAGTATTTGTGCCGGCTGTATTTTCCCATTAATATGGTCCATGTATGCTGATAGCGCCGATTACTCCGAATGGAAACAAGGAAGACGCGCTACTGGACTTGTATTTTCAGCTTCATCGATGTCTCAAAAATTTGGATGGACTATTGGTGGCGCCGCTACGGGATGGCTACTAGCTTACTATGGTTTCCAGGCTAACATTGAACAAACAGCAGTAACACAAAACGGAATTCAACTGATGCTAAGCATTCTTCCAGCTATAGCTGCTGTCATTTCAGTACTTTTTATCTTGTTCTACCCGCTTACTGAAGAAAAGTTACAGACTATTGAACAAGACCTTAACAACAAAAGAAATTTAACTAATTAATACTTGATTTTAGAACTTTCAATCATGAATACAAAAACAATAAATACCGATTTCCAAAAAAGAAAAATTGAAATTAGAAATGAATTTCAACAACTAATTGAGCAAAAAAATGAGCCTCAATCTTCAGTTGGCAACGGTATATTCGAACGCTATAAAAACCCTATATTAACCGCCAAACATGCACCAATTGAATGGAGATATGATTTAAATGAGACTACTAATCCTTTGCTAATGGAACGAATTGGTGTTAACGCCACTTTAAATTCTGGTGCGATGAAATGGAAGAATAAATACATCCTGGCTGTTCGTGTGGAAGGTTATGACAGAAAGTCTTTTATAGCTATTGCCGAAAGTCCAAATGGTATTGATAATTTTAAATTTTGGGATAAACCTTGTGTTTTACCACAAACTGAAGAACCGGACACGAATGTGTATGATATGCGTTTAGTAAACCATGAAGATGGTTGGATTTATGGTGTTTTTTGCACCGAAAGAAAAGACCCTAATGCTGCAAAAGGAGATACTAGCTCCGCAATTGCAAATGCAGGAATTGTTCGTACCAAAGATTTAGTGAACTGGGAACGCTTGCCAGATTTGATTTCGAAT
This sequence comes from Flavobacterium zhoui, assembly GCF_042787235.1. Taxonomy (NCBI): domain Bacteria; kingdom Pseudomonadati; phylum Bacteroidota; class Flavobacteriia; order Flavobacteriales; family Flavobacteriaceae; genus Flavobacterium; species Flavobacterium zhoui. The sequence goes on along the minus strand of NZ_JBHZPY010000002.1, from coordinate 124,565 downwards.
ACAGGACAACAAAGAAACGTAGTATTTCATCCTGAATTTGTAAATGGAAAATATGCCGTTTATACACGTCCACAAGATGGATTTATTGACATCGGAAATGGTGGTGGTATAGGACTCGGTTATATTGATGACATGACAAATCCAATTGTACAAAACGAAACCATCATCTACGGAAAACAATACCATACTGTTTACGAACTTAAAAATGGTCTAGGACCAGCTCCTATAAAAACTTCAAAAGGTTGGTTACACTTAGCTCACGGTGTTAGAAATACTGCTGCCGGGTTGCGTTACACCTTATATATGTTCATGACGGACTTAAATGATATTTCAAAAGTAATCTATAAACCTGCCGGACATTTTATGGCTCCAGAAGGAATAGAAAGAGGAGGTGATGTTTCGAATGTATTGTTTTCTAATGGTTGGATTGAGGATGAAGACGGAATTGTCTTTATCTATTATGCATCGTCTGATACTAGAATGCACGTAGCAGTTTCGACCGTTGAAAAATTGATTGATTATGTAATGAACACCCCTGAAGACACTTTTACATCAGCAGGTTCTGTGAATACAATCATTGAACAAGTAAATAAAAACAAAGCAATTTTATAATCGTGTCTATACCTTTAAAACAACTACAATCTGAACTTAAAACTGAACTCGACTCTATTCTTGGATATTGGTCGAAGTTTACTATGGATAACAAAAAGGGCGGATTTATAGGTCAAATTGAATCTAATGAAGTTATTAATGTCGCAGCAGAGAAAGGTTCTGTTTTAAATGCACGAATATTATGGACTTTTTCGTCAGCGTACAAACTGACCAAAATAGAAGATCATAAAAAAATTGCAAAAAGAGCCTTTAATTATATTCTAAAGTATTTTTATGATACCGAATTCGGAGGGATTTTTTGGAGTCTCCATCCAGACGGCACTCCAAAGGATACCAAAAACCAAATCTATGCAATTGCATTTGTGATTTATGGCTTGACTGAATATTATGCTGTTTCCAAAGATGAAAAAGCACTGAAAGTTGCCATTGATTTGTACAAAAAGATTCAAGAGCACAGTTATGATCCAATAAACAAAGGATATCTGGAAGCTTTTACACGGGATTGGAGAAACATTGATGATTTACGGTTGAGCGATAAAGATGCCAACGAAAAGAAAACAATGAACACCCATTTGCATATCGTAGAAGCATATGCTAATTTATACAAAGTATGGAAAGATGAAACCTTACAAAAAGATATCATCGAAATATTACAGGTTATCGATACTCATTTTATAAACGAAGAAACGGGGCATTTAAAACTTTTTTTTGACGAAAACTGGATAGAAAATCCAGATGTTATTTCCTACGGACACGACATTGAAGCGGCCTGGCTCCTATTGCAATGCGCAGAAATTTCAGAAGAGCATTCCTTAATTACGAAATACAAAAAACACGCGATTCAACTAACGGATGCCACCAAGGAAGGAATAGATGAAGATGGTGGTTTATGGTATGAATTAGAACCTAAAAAGAATGAATTAATTAGCGAAAAACACTGGTGGCCACAAGCGGAATTGATGATTGGTTTTTTTAATACCTATGAACTAACTAGAGATAAAAGCTATTTAAATGTTGTGCTGAAAAATTGGAATTTTATAAAAAAACACATTCTTGACTCTGAAAATGGAGAATGGCACTGGGGAATAAATGCTGATTATTCATTAATCGAAAAAGACAAAGCGGGTTTCTGGAAATGCCCGTATCATAACGCTCGTGCCTGTATTGAAATCATCAATCGAATTGAAAAAATTAAAAATGAATAAAACATATCTTTTAATACCAATCCTTTGCTTTTCACTTTTTATTTCTGGTTGTTCTTCTAGTTCTGATACGCCAGATCCTATTGTAACTCCACCAACAACTATACCTGTTACTGAAACGGATCCTTTAACTACAGTAAATGTAAAAACATATATGGTGGACGCTACTGCAACGACAGAAACAGTTGCTTTATTTTATAATTTAAAGAAATTGGCTAAAACTAAATTTGCTATTGGTCAACAAGATGCCTTTAATGCCTTTTACAATAATGGCTCGTCATCAATGTCAGACATAAAAAAAACTACCGGAAATGACCCTGCCATTCTCGGTGCTGATTTTATGTTTATTACGGATAAAAACAATAATGGCCAAGCCGAAAATTGGTTTTACCAACAAGAAAAAAAGATCACAGATGATGCTAAAGCCGCTTACGCAAAAGGCATGATTACTATCTTCTGCTGGCATTTGAGAGAGCCGAACAAAGAAGATAGCTTTTATGCTAATGACATGACTGCTGCCGAGAAAGCTACTGCTTTTAAAAGCATTTTACCCGGAGGTTCGAAAAATGATTGGTACAAACTAAAACTAGATAAAATAGCATCAGTAATTTCTAATCTAAAAGGAAGTAATGGTGAATTAATTCCCATCATATTTCGACCGTTCCATGAGTTTGACGGAAACTGGTTCTGGTGGGGTGCTGATTATTGTTTCCCTGAGGACTACAAAACTGCTTACCAATTTACTGTTGACTATTTAAAAAACACGAAAGGCGTTCACAACATTTTATACGCGTTTTCCCCTGACAACTCTTACTCTACCTCGGCTAATTATTTGAGTCGGTATCCTGGAGACGCCTATGTTGATGTTTTAGGAATGGACAACTATGGAGATTTTAATAATCAGGGACAAGCTGGTTCAGACAGAGCCAATGCAAAAATTAAGATGGTTTCTGATTTGGCTAAAACCAAAGTGAAAATTGCAGCAATGACTGAGACGGGTTATCAAGTAACTGCTACAAATACACCTATTACTGGCTGGTTTTCTAATTACTTATACACTGCATTGACCGCAAATAGTGTCGAGATTAGTTTCGTAATGTTTTGGAACAATACGAAAGACGCCTATTATGTCCCAACACCTTCTGCTACAAATACAGCTGATTTCACGAGTTTTGTCAGTAAACCAAAGTCAGTTTTAGTAAATAGCTTACCTAAAATGTATGTATTACCAAATTAAGCATACAAAGGAACCTATAAATATTTGACGACAACATTTTCCCTAGCCCAGATAGCAGTGGAAATCCTTTTATTTTTTTCTTTAAAAAATAAAAGATTGCAACGTATAGCTGGAAATAGCTCCTAAATAAAAAAATATGAAGAATTTAGTTTCAAAAATAATGCTGCTCACTATTTGTGTTTCGGCAACTGTTAGTTCAGCACAAAAACAAGCGCCAATAACCGTAAAAGGGACGCAATTTTATAAAGGTGATAAACCGTATTCGTATGTGGGTGCTAATTATTGGTATGGCAGTTTACTGGGTTCAAAAAAAGTGGGTGATCGTAAACGATTGCTTCGCGAACTGGATTTAATGAAGAAAAGCGGTATTGATAATCTTCGAATTTTAGTAGGAGCTGATGGCGGAACGTATGATTATACCGTTAGTCCAGCTTTACAATACGAACGGGGAAAATACAATGCCGATTTATTGGATGGTTTGGATTTCTTGATTACAGAAATGGGAAAACGCAACATGTATGCCGTTTTATACCTCAACAACAACTGGGAATGGTCTGGTGGTATGTCACAATATTTAGAATGGAATGGTTACGGTAAAATCCCAAATCCGAATATAAAACCCAACACTTGGCCTCAATTTATGGATTATATAAAGCAATACCACAGTTGTGAACCGTGTATGGTGGCTTTTGAGAATCATATCAAGTATATTTTGGGTAGAACAAATGCCTATAATAAGCAAAAATATTCCGAAGATCCAGCAATTATGGCTTGGCAAGTAGGGAATGAACCTCGTGTACAAAGTATTGAAAATGAAGGGAAATTTACACTTTGGCTAAACAAAACTGTTGATTTGATTGATAGTTTAGATCCTAATCATTTGATTTCGACAGGTTCTGAAGGAAAAGCAGGTTCGAATGATGATTTGGCAACTTTTGAGCGTACTCATAACAATCCAAAAATTGACTATTTGACGATGCATATTTGGCCGAAAAACTGGGGTTGGTTCAAGGCTGATGATGCGAAAACTACTTTACCGATTGCGATTGAAAAAGCTACACAATACATTAACGACCATATTGCAGTGGCAAAAAAATTAGGAAAACCTATTGTAATTGAAGAATTTGGATTACCAAGAGCCAATGAAAGTCTATTACCTAAATCCTCCGTAGTGGATAGAAATACATTTTACAAAGCTTTCTTTGAAAGATTAGTAAAAAGCCATAACAATAATGAGGCGTTACAAGGGATTAATTTTTGGGGTTTTGGTGGTGAAGGAAAAGCCGTCAACAGTACAGGAAAATGGAATATCGGAGACACTTTTACTGCAGATCCTCCACAAGAACCACAGGGTTTGAACTCTGTATTTTCTTCGGATAAATTGACATTGGAGTTGGTGAAAATGTATAATTTGAAATTGAAATAATTATAATGTAGAGTCGCACTGCAGGGCGTCTCTACTGTGCGTCTCTACATTATAATTATCCCAAAATACTTTCAATTTCGGCTAATTCTGCTGCGGAGAAATCCAAATTTTGCAAACTGTCAATATTATTATTCAATTGACCCACAGAACTGGCGCCAATCAGAACCGAAGTGATTCGGTTATCCTTTAATAACCAAGCCAATGCCATTTGTGCTAATGATTGATTTCGTTCTTTCGCTATTTCATTCAACGCTATTATCTTTTGAACTTTAGCTTCAGATACTTCTTCTAATTGCAAATGTCCATTTGGATTGGAAGCTCTTGAATTTTCAGGAATCCCTTTTAGGTATTTGTCCGTTAAAAGTCCTTGTGCCAAAGGTGAAAAAGCGATACAGCCTACTCCTTTTTCTTTCAGAACGTCTAATAAACCTGCTTCAGGTTTCCTAACAAACATCGAATATTTCACTTGATGAATCAAACAAGGCGTTCCTAATCGTTTTAGGATTTCGGTAGCTTCTCTGGTTTGTTCCGCATTATAATTAGAAATTCCTGCATACAATGCTTTTCCGCTTCGTACAGCATAATCAAGTGCCGTCATGGTTTCTTCCAAAGGTGTTTCCGGATCAAAACGATGCGAATAAAAAATATCCACATACTCCAAATTCATACGTTTCAAGCTCTGGTCTAAACTCGATAATAAATATTTTCGGGAACCCCAGTCTCCATAAGGACCAATCCCCATCGTGTAACCGGCTTTGGTAGTAATCACGATTTCATCACGTAGGTTTCCCTGAAAATTATTCTTCAGGATTTTACCAAAATTAGTTTCTGCCGAACCCGGAACCGGCCCATAATTATTGGCCAAATCAAAATGAGTAATTCCTTTATCAAAAGCGGCTTTGACAATGTTTTCTCCATTTTCGAAATTATCTACTGATCCGAAGTTATGCCATAAGCCAAGAGAAATTTGTGGCAGTAATAAACCACTTTTCCCACATCTATTGTATTTCATAAGTTTAATTTAAAAAATTGGTTCAAAAATTCAAACACGAATTTCACGGATTTTCACGAATCTAAACTGAATAATAGAATTTATTTTTAGTGCAAATTTTAACTTTAAATGATATAAATTAAAAATTTATGCTAATTAGTGAAATCGTGTTTATTTTATTTTATTTAATCTCAAACCCACTTTCCAATCCTTTGTCAGAGCTTCCTCCTACCATAATTTTGAAAGTTCCTGGTTCAACCAAATAATTTCCGTCATTATCAAAGAAACCTAATTCTTTATCGGTTAATGTCAACGTAACTGTTTTAGTTTCTCCTTTTTTCAAGGTGATCAATTCAAATCCTTTTAGTTCTTTTACCGGTCTGGCCAAACTTGCTGCATCATCATGAATGTACAATTGCACCACTTCTTTTCCATCGTAATTTCCAGAATTGGTAACTTCTACTGAAACCACAACCGACTCCCCTTTGGCGAAAGCCGCCTTATTTATTCTTAAGTTTTTATAATCGAAAGTCGTGTAGCTTAATCCGAAACCAAAAGGAAATTGAGGTGTTTTTTCTACATCAGTATAGTGAGACCAAAAAACATTTCCCTCTCCATTAGTAGGTCTTCCTGTACTGTAATTGTTGTAATAAATGGGACATTGACCTACATTTCTTGGGAACGACATAGGCAATTTCCCGCTTGGATTGTAATCTCCGTACAATACTTGTGCCACAGCATTTCCAGTTTGTGTTCCCAGATGCCATGCTTCAACGATAGCAGGGATATGTGCTGCTGCCCAAGGCAAAGCCAATGGTCTTCCGTTGTTTAAAACCAAAACAATATTTGGGTTTACTTTATAAATTTCTTCCAATAATTCTTGTTGTACACCCGGTAAATCAAGATTTGTTCTGCTACGTCCTTCTCCTGATTGAAAACCATGTTCTCCCAACACCATTACTACTACATCAGCGCTTGCAGCTACTTTTCTTGCAGCCTCAAATCCGCTTTTATCCGTAGTATTGAAAACCAATTCTTCTACGAAAGCTGTTTTTCCAACCGTCAAATCGGCTCCTTTTTCAAAAGTTAATTCATTCCCTTTGTATTGCTGCATTCCTTCCAAAACGGAAACGGCAGTATTATCGTCTGAAGCAATTCTCCAACTTCCCAAAGGGCTGTTTTTATCATTTGCCAAAGCACCAATCAAGGCAATCTTTTGTCCTATTTTTTGTAGCGGAAGCAAGTTTTTTTCGTTTTTCAACAACACGATTGATTTTTTGGCCATGTCAAGGACTCCGTCATTATTAGCTTTGCTCCCAATAGTCGCTTTTTCACGCTTTTCGTCACAATATTTATAAGGATCGTCAAACAGTCCCAATTCAAATTTCACTCTTAGAATTCGGCGTACCGCATCATCAACTAAGGATTCTTTTACTTTACCGGATTTAACCAAATTGGCTAATTCAGCCACATACAAATACGATTCCATATCCATATCAGAACCTGCGGTTACAGCTTTTTGAGTTGCTTCGGCGCCATCTTTGGCGAAACCATGAGCAATCATTTCACGCACCGAAGCCCAGTCTGAAACTACAAATCCATCAAAATTCCATTTCCCTTTCAAAATATCTCTTTGCAAGAAACTGTTTCCCGTTGCAGGAATACCGTTCAGGATATTAAAGGAGTTCATAAACGTACGCACTCCCGCTTCTGCAGCTGCATGAAACGGAGGTAAAACTTCATTGTACAATCTTGAATTACTGATATCTACCGTATTGTACTCCCTTCCTGCTTCAGCAAAACCATAGGCTGCAAAATGTTTGGCGCAAGCCGCAATCGTATTTACTTTAGCCAAATCTGCCTTAGTATCACCTTGAAAACCGGTAACTCTGGCAATCGCCACTTTACTTCCCAAATAGGCATCTTCTCCCGCGCCTTCCATCACACGACCCCAACGCGCTTCATGAGAAACATCCACATTTGGACCAAAAGTCCAGTTAATCCCAACCGCTGAAGCTTCGGCAGCAGCCACTTGAGCTGATTTTTTTATAGCATCCATATCCCAACTTGCCGCTTCTGCCAGCGGAATTGGACTCAAGGTTTTATACCCGTGAATCACATCAAATCCTATGATTAATGGAATCCCCAAACGCGTTTCTTCCACCGCAATTTTTTGTACTGCTTTTACTTCTTTAACCCCACGAACTGACAGCATCGACCCTACCAAACCGTCACGTAAATGTTTGTATTTCAATTCGGCATTCCCTTCTTTTGGCGCCGGGCCGGTCACTTCCCAAAAGCCGTTATACTGATTCATCTGCCCCACTTTTTCCTCTATCGTCATTTGTTTCATTAACAAATCAATGCGTTCTTCTATGGGTTTCGTCTTATCTAAATGTGGTTTTTTCTGTGCATTCATAATTGAAATGGTAATCAGGGTAAAAATACCTGCAGCTATTAATTTTTTAGTGTTCATAGTTTATTTTAGTTTGGTTTTTTAAATTTTTAGGCGTGACCCTTTCCCTGAAAAAAATCAGAAAAAGCGTCAGGCGATTCGGCTTTATTTCTCCGCTACGCTATGAGGATACCGCCTTCTATCCCTCACGCGGCATAAACATTATTAAGCTAATTTTATTGTCATTTAGACAACGGAGAAAACTCATTAGTTATTCTCAAGATATGATTTCTCCTTCCTCTAAATGACAAAATCGTATATGATCACTTTTATCATTCACTCATAAATGACGAAGCAGGTAAATTCGCTTTATTAAACAACTCTGATTGAGCTATGTTTGTCCATGCAAAACGAACTTTGACAGGATGTGATACTTTATCCGATTTTACAATCACTGTGTTTTTTTTAATCACGGCTTCTGCCACATAAAACAAATTATCAATTCCGGAAATTTCAAATTGATTCGCATTTTTGGTTGTAAAATGCAATCCGTTAGCATTACCAAAAGTAACAACAACTTTATTTTTATCAATTTTTATGGCTGTGTAAAGTGGTCCATAAACTAAATCCGAATTGGTTTTATAGGTATTCACCAAAGCCAAATTTGCCAATCTTGTCCCTAATGATTTCTTGTCTTTTGGGTGTATATCATCTATTGGAGAAATATCGCTGGTAATCGCCATTCCTACATTGGGAACTTCTTGCAATACTTTGCGTTGTGCATTTCTAATTTCAACACCACCAAAATGATTTTCTCCATATTTATAGGGCGCAATCTGAACGTAATAAAACGGAAAGTCGTATTTCCATAATTTTCTCCAAGAAGTAATTAAAGCCGAAAAGGTTTTATCATAAACTGTTGAACCCACATTAGATTCGCCTTGATACCAAATCACACCTGCAATTTTAAATCCCGCCAAGGGAAAAATCATCGCATTAAAAGCGCGCCCCGGTTGGTTTGGCCCATAGGATTCTTCTTTTCGGGTTTTGGCACTTTCCAGTAGAACCACATCTTTTTGAATGACTTCTTCTGGCATCCAAATCTCTGCTGGTGTTCCGCCCCAATTCGAGCCAATCAAACCGATAGGCACTTTTTTTAACTGTTCCTGTAAACGTTTGGCAAAGAAATAACCTGTTGCACTAAAATATTTCATCGTCGCTGGCGTACATTCCGTCCAGTTTCCCGATACATTATTTTGTGGTGAGGTTGCCGTTAATTTTGGAATCATAAAAAACCGGATATTCTCATTCGTGGCATTTTTTACTGCTTCATCCCCGTTTTCAATCCCCCAACTCGCTGACATTTCCATATTAGATTGGCCCGAGCAAATCCACACTTCGCCAATCAAAATATTCTTCAATACAATTTCATTGTATCCTTTTATAGAAATCGTAAATGGTCCGCCTTCTTTTGGAGTTGGAATATTTATTTCCCATTTAGCCTGATTACTGGCTTTGATTTTATATTCATGATGATTCCAACTTGGAGTTATAACGACCTCTTCCTGTGGATTCGCCCAACCCCAAACTGTAACTTCGGAATTGCGTTGTAAAACCATATTGTCCGAAAGCACATTGGGAAGCGTAACATTTGCGAAAGCGGAATGAGACAGTATCAAAAAGAAAACAAAAACAATTATGTTATTTTTCATCTAGTAATTTTTTAAAAAAAGGAGTCAATTGGGCGGCCATTATTTTGTCATCAGCGATATCCGGATGCGAACCACAACCGTTTGGTTTCATCGATTGGAATTCGAATAAAGCAATAGTTTTGTGTTGGATATCATTTTCAAAAGCATGAATCACTTTTTTCAAACAACGCACTAAAGTGACATTTCTGTCTCCCGAAACCATTGGGCTGTTCAATAATGCTATTCTGGTATTTGGCGCATGTTTATAAACCGTTTTGATAAAATTGATGTAGTTTGAAACATATTTTTCTTCGTTAAAAGGTAATCGTTCTTTTTTTCCGTCACCATCCGAAAGGTCATTCGTTCCCAAACAAATACTAATCAAATCTGGCTGAAAAGCAAAATCATACGGTTTAGAATTGTCTTTATTCAAATACAAATTTTCGTAAACATCAGGGATAATTGCTTCATCTTTATGCTCGTCATTCCAGTTACGGTACATACCAAATCCAGAAACGGAACTCAACACATAATCCACATTTAGACTACGAGAAACGATAGGTCCATACGCCCAATACGCATTATGTTGCTCGTACCATTCTCCTGTTCCACAAGGAATTGCTGTCGTATCATTACCAAAACCAGACGTAATAGAATCACCTATAAGTTCTATTTTTTTTTGTTTTCAAGAGTAATTTGGGTTAGTTTAGCTATAGTTCCGTTAAATAAAACCCCGCCATTCGCAGCTTCGGTAGCTTTATAAATGGTGAGACGGTGTGTTCTTTTCTTTTTAGAAATTACAATGGGAAAAGACTGCAATGCTCCTTTTTCAATCCGAACTCTTCCAATATAAGTACCATCTAATTCTAATGTAACATAATTTTGGTGTTCCTCAAGAGTTTGTAATGAAATAGAACACAAATTCCCTTTAAAATTAAACGAAACAGACGATGCCGAGCCTATCAAAATTACTTTATAATCGGCTAGATTCTCTACCCTTCCTGAATAGAGAAAGGAATTGTTTTGCTCCGCTACTTTTTGAGCAAAGGAAACAAAGGAAAGGAATAGTAAAACCAGTAAAAGGGATTTTTTTTTAAACATTATAGTGCTTTGGTTAAAATAAAACATAGAAAGCAAACCTATGCTTTTAAATGCTATCAGAAAGATACTAAAATGTCAAATGGTAATAAAAAAACACCAACCAGTTTTTTACTTTAAATATAAAACTGATTTAAAAATAAAAAACGCCTAAATCATCAGGTTGTTTTTCTAATTTTATGGATAATCCTTATAAAGCACTATTGGCGTGTTTTCACTTAGCAGTTATATTCTCCTTTTTTAACGAAAGACTCATCTAATAACTCAAATATTTTTTCTCGTTTCAAAGGTTTCGTAATATAATTTTTAAAACCTAGATTCAGTATCATTTCTTTATCCTCTGCTGAAGAGTACGCCGTTTGGGCTATTACAATTAAATCCGGATTCGTTTTTTTTATAATTGCAAAAGCATCTAATCCATTCATAACCGGCATTTTGACATCCATAAAAACCAAATCAATATCTTTATTTACTGCGCAAATATCGACCGCTTCTTGCCCATTAGTTGCTCTAATAATTGTATAATTTCTTAGTTCTAAAATTTTCTTTAATAATAAGAAGTTTATATTATCATCCTCAGCAACCAATATCGTTTCATTTCCTGAATTACGTTCAAAACAAGCATTAGTTTTAGTTTTTCTTTTTCTTTCTGATTCATCCAAAACTAATGGTATTTTAAATGTAAAAGCTGAACCAATACCAAATGATGACTTTACAGAAATTGAACCTCCTAACATTTCGATATATGCCTTAGAAATAGCAAGGCCCAATCCTAAGCCATTTGATTCAGCATGAAAATGATCCTCAACTCTTAAAAATCGATCAAATATTGCCTTTAAATTTTTTTCGTCAATTCCCCTTCCGGTATCTTTTACGGTAAAAACCACGGTTCCATCACTTTCGTTTATTTCATAACCAAAAGAGATAGAACCGCTATCTGTGAATTTAATTGCATTTGCTATTAAATTCACAAGAATCTGTTTTAACTTAACGACATCTGTAATTAAATATTTCTCAATTGGATGTGGACATTCAATAACAAAAAAATTAATTTGTTTTTCTTTTGGAATGGTGACTTTTATGGTTTCATACAATTCGTGAATGCATTTATTAAGGTTAATACCTTTATATTTGGGTTTAATTTGAAGTGCATCAATCTTCGACATTTCAATAAGATCCTCAATAATTGAGACCAAATTAGTGCCGCTTCTATTAATTATTCTTAAATACTCTGCTTTATCCTTTTCCTCTAAATCAGGATTATTCAACAAATCACTAAAACCAACAATAGCATTCATTGGAGTTCTGATTTCATGTGACAAATTAGCCAAAAAAGAAGATTTTAGTTTATCACTTTCCTCCGCCTTGTGTTTTGAAATCTCTAATTGTGTTCTTTGATTACTATTTTCTTCAAAAAGATTACCAATGTATCCAAATTCTCCTTTTATTCTTTTTAAACTACCAATGGCAAATAAACTTCCTGTTTCTAAAATACTGGTGATTAATTTCAAAGGATTATATACCCAACGTTTGGTGAAATAAAGACAAATTATAATATTAAATAGCGAGGCCAGTATAACGACAAAAAGAATCTCTTTTGTGTTTTTAAAATTTAGATTAAAAACTCTTTTAAAAGTTAATTGCGATACTACATTGTTTTTGTAATCTTTAAGGTCTAAATCTACGCTTACAACATCTTCCCCTGATGTGTTTGTATGATTTTCATTCTTCAAACTTGTTTTAGAGCTGCTAATCAGATTTAGATTTTCCAAAAATTGTTTGTCTAAAAGTCGAACCATAAAAAAGTAGCCCGAAGGGTTCGATTTAGTCTTCTTAGGGTCGTCTGAAGGATGGATTGTTGCGCCAAAAACCTCGACTATTCCCTCCGGAATCCTCAAATAAAACCGAGTGATTTTAGACTTATAAAGTTGCGACATTACCTCTTTTTGAATAAAATCATTTGTCTTAATCTTAGAAGAAACTGTTTTGCTAATCAAATTATTGTTTAAATCATAAACGCCAATATAATCCATGTTGTAAGTTTCGAATTGGCTTGCAACAGATTTACTATACCAATTTTTATCTCTCGTCTTGGTATATTTTACCAACGCATCCCAAAATGTAACATCGATTATTGTGGCAGTAGCTGTTTCAGAATTGAGTTTGAAAAGCGAATTGACTTCATTTTTATACTGATTATAGATACTTTTATAAAATTGTTTCTCTTCTTGAATGGTATACAGATAAAGTGAAACATAAAGCAATAAAAAGAACAAACTTGTTGCACTAATCAACAATAAAAGTTTGTAGTAGGTATTAATATTACCGTATTTTTTCATAGAACAAAGTGGTATTTTTTGAAAAATAAATTTATTTGATTTTTCTTATAAAAACTTCTATTTTTTTTAGAAGAATTATCTTATTTCTTTTTCGCAAGTTAAACTTTTTTTTCATAAAATAACAAACTACATAATTGAATATGAACCTTTCAATATTGTAAAAAAAATAATTTGAATAAAGAGTCGAGCACTTAAAAAAGTAAACATATACTAGAGAAACCTAAGTTACAATTTAGTGTTTTAACCAAAAAAACCCACCTTTATCAGGTGGGTTTTTCAATTCTTATAAAATTTTACAAAGGAATATTCCCGTGTTTCCGCTTAGGAGATACGCTTACTTTATTTTCAAGCATACTAAAGGCTTTTATCAGTTTGCGCCTTGTATCTTGTGGCAGGATTACTTCATCAACAAAACCACGTTGTGCTGCTGTGTATGGATTCGCAAACAAATCAGCATATTCAGCTTCTTTTTCTAAGAGTTTTGCTTCATGATCGTTGGCTTCACTGATTTCTTTTTTAAAGATAATTTCAGAGGCACCTTTGGCTCCCATCACCGCAATCTCGGCAGTTGGCCAAGCAAAATTCATGTCGGCACCAATGTGTTTCGAGTTCATCACATCATAAGCGCCACCATAGGCTTTTCGAGTAATCACAGTCACTCTTGGTACGGTCGCTTCGCTTAAAGCGTATAGCAATTTCGCCCCATGAACTATAATTCCATTCCATTCTTGATCAGTTCCTGGTAAAAACCCGGGCACATCTACCAAAACTAATAAAGGAATATTAAAACAATCGCAAAAACGGGTAAATCGAGCCGCTTTTTTAGAACTGTTCACATCGAGACAGCCGGCTAAAATCATCGGTTGGTTCGCTATAATTCCAATGCTTTTTCCTGCCAGTCGGGCAAAACCCACAAGGATATTTTCGGCATAGTTTTTATGAATTTCAAAAAACGAATCTTCATCAATAATGCCACCAATCACCTCATGCATATCATACGGTTTGTTTGGATTATCCGGAATAATTGTCGCTAATTTAGTACGAACCTCATCATGGAGTTCGTATGGTAAATTGTGTGCTTTCTCTTTATTGCTTTGTGGCAAATAACTCAACAAACGTTTCAGATCTTCTAAGCATTCCACATCATTTGCTGATGTGCAATGTGCCACTCCCGATTTAGTAGAATGAGTACTCGCCCCACCCAATTCCTCTGAAGTTACCGTTTCATTGGTTACGGTTTTCACAACGTTGGGCCCTGTTACAAACATATAACTGGTATCTTCAACCATCATGGTAAAATCAGTCATAGCAGGAGAATAAACGGCTCCACCGGCGCAGGGTCCCATAATCGCTGAAATTTGCGGAATCACTCCAGAAGCTTGAACGTTTTTAAAGAAAATATCAGCATAACCGCCCAAAGAACGAACACCTTCTTGAATACGTGCTCCACCAGAGTCATTCAGTCCAATCATTGGTGCGCCCATTTTGACGGCCATATCCATGACTTTACATATCTTCTCCGCATGTGTCTCTGACAACGAACCACCAAAAACCGTAAAATCCTGAGCAAAAATATAAACCAATCTTCCGTTGATAGTTCCATATCCTGTGATTACACCATCACCATAAAACATTTCCTTATCCATCCCAAAATCAGTAGTACGGTGCGTGACCAACATCCCAATCTCTTCAAAAGAACCTTCATCCATCAAATACTCGACACGTTCTCTCGCCGTTAGTTTTTTATTGGAATGCTGTTTTTCGATACGTTTTTTACCGCCACCCAAATGAGCTTCGGTAATTTTATTATTTAATACTTTTATTTTGTCTTGCATACTATTCTTTTTTAACCGCTAATTTTTATTAACCTTCTTGCGCCTATTGAGCTGTTTCTAATTTATCCAATTATTTATCCAAAGCTTTGAATTGCCTCCAGCTTTAGCTGGAGGATATGAAATTATGAATAGTATTCAATGGCTTTAGCTAAAATTGTTTGCCTTTTGGCTAAAGCCAATTTGACATTCATTTATTTTCTTCCAGCTAAAGCTGGAGGCAATTTAAACTATCAATAATCTGAACAATGCCATTTTATTTAAAACCATTAAGGAATTAAGTTTTGCTTTTTCTAAATGAAGCTTAATCTCTTAATGGTGAATAAATATTTTAATGAGGTAATCGTACGATTTTTTGATCTTCAAAATATTGTTTCATAGCCACAAGAGCGGCAATTTCGGCTTCCTTAGCCATTTGGTTTTTCAATACATCAGCATTGTAATATTTCTTTACAAAATGGGTATCAAAATTTCCGGAACGAAATGCTTCATGTTCAAAAACGAATTTTCCGAAAGGCAATGTCGTTTGTACACCTTCCACATGGTAACCATCAATAGCTTTAAGCATCAATTGAATCGCTTCTTCACGAGTTTCTCCATACGTGATTAGTTTGGCCAACATGGGATCATAATAAATAGGAATGTCCATGCCCTGCTCAAAACCATTATCGACACGAATATTTTCGCCCACAGGCAATTGATATCTATTTAAATGACCTACACTTGGTAAAAAATCATTCATCGGGTCTTCGGCATACACACGCAATTCTAAAGCATGTCCTTTTATATGCAAATCTTCTTGTTTGATGGTTAATTCCTCACCTCTAGCCACTCTGATTTGCAGTTCCACTAAATCAGTTCCGGTAATCCATTCTGTAACGGGATGTTCCACCTGCAAACGAGTATTCATCTCCAGGAAATAGAAATTATTATTTTCATCCAATAAAAATTCGACAGTTCCCGCTCCTAAATAATCACATGATTTAGCTACCAAAACGGCTGCTTCACCCATTTTTTTTCTCAATTCAGGTGTTAAAACCGAAGATGGAGCTTCTTCAATCACTTTTTGATGACGGCGTTGTATGCTACATTCTCTTTCAAATAAATACAAAATATTGCCATGACTGTCCGCCATAACTTGAATTTCTATATGTCGCGGCGAAGCAACATATTTTTCAATAAAAACGGAACCATCACCAAAAGCAGAAATCGCTTCGCTAATGGCGCGATTCATTTGAGATTCAAAATCGCTTTCGCTTTCTACCACACGCATTCCTTTTCCACCTCCACCTGCCGAAGCTTTAATCAAAATTGGAAAACCAATTGCTGTTGCAGCTAACTTTGCTTTTTCGATATCGGTAATTGCCTCATCTAAACCGGGAACCATTGGAATATTGTACTGCTTAACCGCATGTTTGGCAGCCAGTTTACTTCCCATGATTTTAATGGCTCTAGATTTTGGACCAATAAATATGATGTTGTTTTTTTCGGCTTCTTCGGCAAAATCAGCATTTTCACTCAAAAATCCATAACCTGGATGAATTGCATCCACGTTTAAAGCTTTGGCAACTTCTATAATTTTGCTTCCTAACAAATACGACTGACTCGAAGGTGCTTCTCCAATCCAAACGGCTTCATCGGCAAATTTTACGTGAGGTGCATTTCTATCAGCAGTTGAATAAACCGCTACCGTTTTAATGCCCATTTTTTGCGCGGTTTTCATCACCCTGATAGCAATTTCCCCTCTATTGGCAACTAATATTTTTTTCATAATCTTATTCGAATTCAATTAACAACTGTCCTTTATCTACTGCATCTCCCATAGCAACCGAAATCGACTTGATAATACCATTGCGGGGAGAAAGGAAACTATTTTCCATTTTCATCGCGCCCAGAATAATTAAATTGTCGTTTTCTTTTACCTCTTGTCCCACCACAACACTAATTTCCAGAATTAATCCAGGCATAGGCGCTTTAATAAAATTGACTTGTTTGGTAAGGCCAACTTCAAATCCCATTTCTTTGATAAGAATATCCAATGGATTTGAAATAGCTACAGTGTAGGTGTTGTTGTTTACCTTAACAGTATAGCTTTTTTGATTGAAATCAGACGTTACAATTTCAGCTTTATAAGGTGTGTTTTCATGCAATACATGGAATTTATTTGTTTCCACACTCACTGCATCTAGTTGTGAAACATGCTTCTTTTCAACATCAAAATGAAAAGTGTCATTTACATTTACTTTATAACCAATACTCATAAGTACATTTTTTATTGGTCGTAAAAATAAGTAAAGAAAACGTTTGCGTAATCTAAAAATTAAAGTTTTATGCTAATTTAATATAGTTTTGCTAAAATAAATTTACAACACTAATAATCCGAAATCTCTCAAGGTTTTTATTGGTTTTGAATACCAAAATAATTCAAAGTCTTCCAATTGCATTTCGAAATCAGTTTTTATTTCTTGAAACGTATAAATTTTAGCATTAGAAACTGAAATTTTCAGAAGCATTTCCACCAGCCATTCCCCTTCGTTCTTATTAGTTTGAATAGTGAAACTTTCTTTTTTATCGTGGAAAGTCAAAGTCATCATTTCCCAGAAATTTCCTTTTTTAGATTTGGTAAAATGTTCAATAATAGGCTTCCCTCCTAGCCAAACAATTTTAGCAGTGGGCTTACTATTGAAATCCTGATCTTCTTGTAAAGCATCAAATATAAAATCAGGGGAGATTTTGGTCTTCGGAATTTTAAACTCAAACCAATCCTGCAATTCGTAATCAAAGCAGATTCCGTGCATGAAATTGAACAAGGATTTCTTAAGTCCAAAACTGAATTTATCATGATCAATTCCTGTTGAATCTATATAATTAATATCGTTATTGGCAAAAGTTCCAATAACTTCGGTTTCTTTTACCACGCCAAATTTCTCTGGAAACATCCCAACAGGACTGTGCGCGGTCATCGCAAACTGATGCCAAAATCCGGATTGTAAAACGCCCACTTCAAATAACTGACGCACCATTTCTAGACTGTCTATGGTTTCCTGAATGGTTTGAGTAGGATAACCATACATCAAATACGCATGAACCATTACGCCTGCTTCAGTAAAATTACGGGTTACTTTCGCCACTTGTTCCACCGTTACACCTTTATCTATCAGTTTTAATAATCGATCCGAAGCAACTTCGAGACCACCAGAAACCGCGATACAACCGGATGCTTTTAAAAGTAGACACAAATCTTTGGTAAAGCTTTTTTCGAATCGAATGTTAGTCCACCATGTCACAGCTAATTTTCTTCGCAAAATTTCTAAAGCTAAAGCGCGCATTAATGCCGGCGGAGCAGCCTCATCAACAAAATGAAAACCGTTCTCGCCTGTTTGGGCAATCATTTCTTCCATTCGATCGCACAACAAATTGGCAGCGACCGGTTCGTATATTTTTATATAATCCAACGAAATATCACAAAACGTACATTTTCCCCAGTAGCAACCGTGCGCCATGGTGAGTTTATTCCAGCGGCCATCACTCCACATTCGGTGCATGGGATTCACAATTTCGATAACCGAAATATATTTATCCAAAAGTAAATCCGAATAATCCGGCGTTCCAACTTGCGATTGTTTATAATCGTGTTTTAGGGAATTGTTTCTGTAAACGACTTTTCCATCTTCCAACAGAAAGGTTCTTTTATATTGCTTCTCGATTGCGCTCGAAGTGACAGCATTTATAAGTTCTTCAATTGGCGCTTCGCCATCATCCAAAGTAATGTAATCAATGAACTCAAAAACACGTGCATCTGAAAGCGAACGTAGTTCTGTATTTGGAAAACCGCCACCCATCGAAATTTTAATGTTCGGATAATTCTTCTTCACCCATTGTGCGGAACGAAAAGCTGAATACAAATTCCCTGGAAACGGAACTGAAATCAGGAACAATGGAGGTTGAATATTTTCAATTCTCTCTTTCAGAATTGAAAGAAGTACGTTATCAATATACGTTGGTTCTTCTTGTAAAGCTTGATACAATTCGTCAAAAGAATTGGCTGAACGTCCTAAACGTTCCGCATAGCGACTGAAACCAAAATTAGCATCGACACATTCGACAATAAAATCTGAAATATCTTCGAGATACAAAGTCGCTAAATGCTTGGCTTTGTCCTGTGTTCCCATTGTCCCAAAAGCCCAGTCGAGTTCTTCTAATTGTGCAAATCGGGACGCTTCCGGCAAGAAATCCTCTTGACAAATTTGAAGCGCCAATGTTGGATTTTTTCCTTGTAAAAAAGCAATTACAGAATCAATAGTTTTTTGGTATTCGTCTTGTAAAGCGTAAATTCGTTTGGAATTATCCGAAACCTCTTCAGCTTTAAACATTGAACTCGCAACTTTAAACAAATTTTCTAAACCTTCTTTCGAAAACAATTTCAAAATCACTTCTATACCCAAATCAGCCTGAACAGAATCAATATTTTTGGTATTCAGGAACCCTTTGATATAAGCGGTTGCCGGATACGGCGTATTCAATTGAGTAAAAGGAGGCGTAATGAGAAATAGTTTCGTTTTCAAAAGAAATTGTTTTGTGCAAAAATAAGGGATAATTCTAGTAATTTTCGCAAAACTTCAACTGGAAGTTAAAATCCTAATTTATAAAATAATAAATTTATAGAAAATTCAAAACTTTTGGTCTTCTTTGCTAATCAGCATCAACGAAAATAAAGAGATAATGGCTGCACTACTCAAATAAAAACCAATATAGGTCAGACTATACTGCGTAGCTAACCAAATTGCTATCATAGGAGCAAAAGCCGCTCCGATGATTCCTGCCATATTAAATGCCAACGAAGTACCCGAATAACGAACATTCGTGCGAAATAATTCCGACAAGAAAGTCCCCAAAGGGCCATATGTAAATCCCATTAAAGCCATTCCAACACATAAAAACAAGGTCACCAATACGTGGCTACCTGAGTTTAAGAAAAAAGAAAATGCAAATCCAAAAATGCCAATAGCTATTGTGGTGTAAATCAGCATTTTTCTTCGCCCGATACTATCTGCAATTAAAGCCGATACAGGAATAAAAAGGGCAAAAAACAATACCGAAAACAATTGCATCAATAGAAAATCTCTTTTGGAATAACCCAAATCCGAAGTTGCCCAACTTAGCGTAAATACCGTCATGAGATAAAACACTAAAAAAGTAGTTATGGCCGCAAATGTCCCAAAAATCAACTGATTTTTATAAAATTTTAATAAAGTAAAAAAAAGGGATTTTCAGTTCTTCCTGTTCTTTTTTAGAATTTTC
Source organism: Flavobacterium zhoui (assembly GCF_042787235.1). Classification (NCBI taxonomy): domain Bacteria; kingdom Pseudomonadati; phylum Bacteroidota; class Flavobacteriia; order Flavobacteriales; family Flavobacteriaceae; genus Flavobacterium; species Flavobacterium zhoui. Next base: position 104,441 of record NZ_JBHZPY010000002.1, on the reverse strand, counting down.
GAAAGCAGGAGTTTCGGTAATTTTTAATCGAATAAAAAAACCTACTACAACCAATAACGAACTTGCTATAAACGGAATCCTCCAACCATAATCAAGAAAAGCATCCGCACTCATTGTATCTGTCAAAACCAAAAAAGTCCCTCCTGAAAGCAACAAACCTATTGGATCTCTCAATTGGGGGAACATACCATACCAAGCACGTTTATTAGGCCGAGCATTTTCGATTGCCAGTAATACCGCTCCACCCCATTCGCCACCTAAACCAACTCCTTGACCAAAACGGCAAAACATTAATAATAAGGGAGCAGCTCGTCCTATACTGGCATAACTCGGCAAGAAACCAATACTCACCGTTGAAACACCCATGGTCAATAAAGCAATTACTAAGGTAGTCTTGCGACCGATTTTATCTCCATAATGTCCAAAAACTGCCGAACCGAGAGGTCGAGAAAGAAACGCTATCGAAAACGTCGCAAGAGACAGCAAAACCGCACTGGTACTATCTTTTGAAGGAAAAAACAATTACGGAAAAACCAAAACTGCCGCATTTGCATAAATATAAAAATCAAAAAATTCTATAGTTGTACCAATTAAACTGCCAAAAAGAACGTGTTTTAATTAATTTTCTGAAATAGATTTTAAATTATCTTTCATAGTAATGTCAAAATATTTCGATAAAATTGATACTATTTTTCGAAAGTAACAAATATTATAGTTCCAATTATTATTGGTAAATTAGCGACATATAAAACTTTATTATGCCAACCGACTGTATCAGCTATCAAAATTCCGGATATTTCTCTTCTTTGATGAACGATTATTTAGATCAAAAAAACAATTTATATTCTTTATACAATAGATTTCCAAAGCTTGAAAACTTTGAAGATCAAATCCTTGAAAAGCAAAGCAATTTCGACAATAATAACAGACCCGTTTTAGTCTCGGTTTTACAAAAACAATATTTGAATGTTGAAACTTCTGCTTTAACCAAACAAAATATTGAAGATTTAGCACTTCCAAATACATTTACGGTAACCACTGGTCATCAATTAAATTTATTAAGTGGACCTTTGTATTTTTTATACAAGATTATTTCAACAATTAATTTAACCACTGAATTAAAAGCAAAATATCCTTCCTATAGCTTTGTTCCCATTTACTGGATGGCGACCGAAGATCATGATTTTGAAGAGATTAATTATTTCAATTTCAAAGGAAAAAAATTCCGATGGAATACTGAAAGTACAGGTCCTGTTGGGAGATTATCTACTAAAGGTTTAAAAGATTTCTTTGAGGTATTTGCCTTGGAATTAGGTTCCAGTACCAATGCCGAGGCCGTAAAAAAAATGTTTCAGGAATCGTATCTCAATCACGATAATTTAGCTGATGCTACAAGACATTTAGCTAATGTATTATTTGGCGCATACGGTTTGGTTATTTTGGATGCTGATAATTCCGACTTAAAACGAGCTTTTATTCCTTATGCTAAAGAAGAATTGCTGCATCAATCTTCCCATAATTTGGTACTTGAAACTGCCGAAAAGCTAAAAAACTATACGATTCAGGTAAATCCCCGTGAAATCAATTTATTTTACATTGAAGATACGTTGCGCGAACGCATTATTCTTGAAAATGGAAAATACAAAGTAAACCATACTAAAATCGAATTCTCTGAAGGCGAAATTCTAGCGTTATTAGAAAATCATCCTGAAAAATTCAGTCCTAACGTGATTATGCGTCCGTTATATCAGGAAGCGATTTTACCGAATCTTTGCTACATTGGCGGAGGCGGAGAAATTGCATATTGGTTAGAATTAAAATCATTTTTCGCTGCTGCAAAAGTGACTTTCCCAATGCTTTTACTACGAAATTCAGTATTGCTTGCAACCAAAAAACAAGCCAAGAAAGCAGACAAAATAAATTTAAGTTGGAAAGATTTATTTTCAAAACAAGCCGAATTATTAAATTTCAAAACCAAACAACTATCTGAATTTCCAATCGATTTGTCACCGATGAAAGAACAGTTGCAGAAACAATTTGAAGCACTTTATGAAATCGCAAATCATACCGATGAATCGTTTATCGGAGCGGTAAAAGCACAAGAAGTGAAACAAACCAAAGGATTGGAAAATCTGGAGAAACGATTACTAAAAGCACAAAAAAGAAAGCTAAGTGAAGTATTACAACGCATCACGGACTTACAAAACGAGCTGTTCCCAAATGAAAGTTTGCAAGAACGACAGGCCAATTTCTCTGAATTTTATTTAGAAAACGGAGCAGATTTAATTCCAGCGATTGTCAATAAATTAAAACCTTTGGAACAAAATTTCGATATAATTACGTTACCGTAAGTCCAAGTTCTATTAACCAAAACCAACCAAAAACCAATGACCAAAGAACGCTTAATTTCGCTGGATGTATTTAGAGGGTTCACAATTTTGTTGATGACAATTGTAAATAATCCTGGAAGTTGGGATCACATTTATCCGCCGTTAGAACATGCAGAATGGAACGGATGCACCCCAACCGATTTGGTGTTTCCTTTCTTTATTTTTATCATGGCCGTTGCCATATCTTTTGCAATGCCAACTAAACAGTTTGACAGCGCAACTTTCAATAAAACAACAATACGCGCTTTACGGATTTTTTGTTTGGGATTATTTCTTAATTTTTTTGGTAAAATAGAACTTTTTGGACTAGAAGGAATTCCATTATTATTGGGCCGATTAGTTATAACTATTGGAGTAAGTTATCCGCTTTTGGGAAACTTCAGTCTAAAAATCAAAACTTATTTGACACTTTTTGTTTTTGTTATTTTACTGTTTTTAGCATATAGCGGTATCGAAGCGTATCAAGAGGTTAGAATTCCAGGCGTACTTCAACGCATCGGGATTGTCTATTTTTTCGTTTCGCTGTTCTATTTAAAAACTAGTCAAAAAACACAACTTTTAACCGCTATAGCGCTATTACTCCTTTATTGGGGATTAATGGCTTTAGTACCCGTTCCGGGAATTGGAGCGGCAAACTTTCAAAAAGGAACCAACTTGGGCGCTTGGTTCGATAGCGTAGTATTAAAAGGATACATGTGGATTTTTTCAAAAACTTGGGATCCCGAGGGAATATTAAGCACTATTCCAGCAATTGCTTCAGGAATAATCGGGTTACTAATCGGCCAATTGATTAATCGTCCTTTACCAAAGTTAAAAATTGTCAAAAAAATGACAATAATAGGTTTAATACTTACTGTATTGGGACTACTTTGGAACATCATATTCCCTATCAACAAATCACTTTGGACCAGCTCTTATGTTTTATACACTTCCGGATTAGCCATTTTGTGCTTGACTATTTTATTTTACGTTATAGAAGTAATAGAGTATAAAAAATGGACAAAACTATTTCTAATTTGGGGAGTAAACCCAATGGTAGTATTCTTTTTCTCTGGCATAATTCCACAAGGATTGCGAATGATTCAATTTCAAAACCCTCAAATACCAACAGAGCAAATCGATCTGCAAAAATATATTTATACTTTTTGGATTGAACCATTTTTTACTAATCCTTTATTGGCATCGTTGGTTGGAGCTTTAATTTATGTTGGAATTTGGTCTTTTATTTTGTGGTTATTTTACAAAAACAAATTAATTTTTAAAGTATAAAATAATAAAGACAGCATTTTTAAATACATAAAAGAGGCCAAACTGCTGATTTAACAATTTTAATTCAAAAAAAAGTCTATTTTTGCACAAAATTTAAAAAACACAAAATAAAATGGCAACTAATAGAACTTTTACAATGATTAAGCCTGATGGGGTTGAAAACGGACACATCGGAAATATATTAGCAATGATTACAACTGCTGGTTTCAAAATTGTTTCTTTGAAATTAACGCAATTGACTGTTGCTGATGCACAAGCATTTTATGCTGTACACGCTGCAAGACCTTTCTACGGTGAATTAGTTGAATTCATGACTCGTGGTCCTATTGTTGCTGCTATTTTAGAAAAAGATAATGCTGTTGAAGATTTCAGAACTTTAATTGGTGCTACAAACCCAGCTGAAGCTGCTGAAGGAACTATCCGTAAAGCATACGCAACTTCTATTGGAGAAAATGCAGTTCACGGTTCTGACAGCGATGAAAATGCAGCTATCGAAGGTGCTTTCCATTTTGCTGGAAGAGAGCAGTTCTAGTATTCTGTTACAGATAATTAAAAAAATCCCGTTTCAAAATTGAAACGGGATTTTTTTATTTTACAATCACAACTGAATACTGAGCCCTGAATACTGAACACTTCTTCATTATCTCAAAACAACATCCTTAACAACGTCACGACGTAATTCTTCATTAATCATCGCGACTATTTTAGACTTTCCATGACTTAATTCTTCTCTCAAAACCGATGAAGTCAATTCAACATATAAAGTAGATCCTTTCAAAACCACATTTCTGGTATAACTGTTAACTCCGTTCCCCATCAAATTTTTCCATGCATCTTTGACATCAATCTGGTCCATACCGGGTTGAAGTTTGTTTACTTGGATAATTTGTTTCAAAACATCTCCTATCGTACTTTGATTATTTAGTCTTTTTGCCATCGCCCAGTAAGTTTATTGGTCCCGTTTTCTTATAATGATATTCTTTTTTCTCTGGGTTTTTAAGCACCATCTTATCCTCAGAAAGGGAAATTAATTCCTCACTCCATTTTGTAAACGGAGTCGAATAATCTAAAAATGCTTTATCACCTGCAAATCGTATGGTTACATTTTCATAACTATTGTTAACCAAAAAAGTACCATCTAGCTGTGGCATAACTTTCTTTCTGGTTCCGTTGTTATTTTTGCCTATTTGAAAATAATCATAACTTTCATTCATCCCATAATCCTTATCTTTTCCTTGATCAAAGACTACTTTTTCAATTTCCCAATACCCATTAATTTTAGGAACATCGGCAGGAGTTATCTTTTGCTGACAAGCAACAAAAAACAGTGAAATACATAAAATTCTAAATGCGTTTTTCATATTTAATTTGTTTTTTATCCATTTGCCATTGCGAGGAACGAAGCAATCAGGAGCTGTTTTCTATAGTCCACTATATCTTTCCTTCAGCTGATAATGACAACCTAGCTTTATCCGATTTTGATGAAACTTTATGGGAGAAAATTAGCGCTTTATATCAATAAAAATTTATTTATTTTTCATTCTTTTTACCATTCCCAGAACAAAGAAAACTAAACCAACCAGCAATAAAAAATAGTAAAAATTAATACTTTTGCTTCTGACAAGATTGGCCAAAACAAAAGAAGAAATACTGATAAAATAAAAATAAATTGGGTTTGTATTTTTAAAAGAAGAAAAATTCATTGCACTTATTATTTAAAGAAACTATCTACAAATTCGTATTTATTAAAGACTTGTAAATCTTCAATTTTTTCCCCTACACCAATGTATTTCACAGGAATCTGAAATTGATCAGAAATGCCAATTACTACACCACCTTTAGCAGTCCCGTCCAATTTTGTAACAGCTAAACAAGTAACCTCTGTAGCGGCAGTAAATTGCTTCGCCTGTTCGAAAGCATTTTGACCAGTGGAACCGTCAAGAACTAACAAAACATCGTGAGGCGCATCTCCAACTACTTTTTGCATCACTCGCTTTACTTTTGTCAATTCGTTCATCAAATTAATTTTGTTATGCAAACGTCCTGCCGTATCAATAATGACAATATCCGCATTTTGAGCAACCGCTGATTGCAAAGTATCAAAAGCTACCGATGCAGGATCACTTCCCATATCCTGACGAACAATAGGAACACCTACTCTATCTGCCCAAATTTGCAATTGATCTATAGCTGCGGCACGAAAAGTATCTGCAGCACCCAAAACCACTTTGTAGCCTTGTTTTTTAAATTGATATGCCAGCTTTCCGATAGTAGTAGTTTTTCCAACTCCGTTGACACCAACAACCATTAAAACATAAGGCTTGGTTTGAGTTGGAATGACAAATTCCGTTGCCTCACCTGAGTTTGTTTCAGATAATAAACTCGCTATTTCCTCTCTAAGGATTTGATTGAGTTCTTCTATCCCAAGATATTTATCTGAAGCTACACGATTTTCTATTCGAGTAATAATTTTCAATGTGGTATTAACTCCCACATCCGAAGCCACAAGAATTTCTTCCAGATTGTCTAAAACGTCATCATCAACTTTAGTCTTTCCGGCAACCGCTTTGCTCAGTTTTGAAAAGAAAGTTGTTTTTGATTTTTCCAGACCTTTGTCTAATGTTTGCTTCGCCTGTTCGCTAAAGCTCGGGTCTTTTTTCTCTTGGGAAAATATTCTTTTGAAAAAACTCATTGTGTAATAGTATTAAAAATGAAGTATTTAGACTTAAAGAGTCAATACGATTTTCTAACGGTAAATATAGAAAATAAAAAAGCTACTTCCGAATGAAAGTAGCTTTTCTATATAATGTGATTGTTAACTATTTCTTTTTCAAGAATTCATCAACTGCTTCTGGAGCCATAATAGATTCTACGAATGTATATGCTCCTGTTACTGGAGATTTCACCATTTTGATGGCTTTTGATAATCTCTTAGAAGATGTCTGTAACGTTGCTACTGTTTTCTTTGCCATGATTTAAATGTATATGTATTTTAACAAAATCTCCAAATGTCACCATTTGATATTTTTATCAAAATCTCTAATTATTACTTAATTTCTTTGTGAACTGTTACACGTTTCAAGATTGGATTAAATTTCTTAATCTCTAATCTGTCTGGAGTATTTTTTTTGTTCTTTGTTGTGATGTATCTTGAAGTCCCTGCAACACCTGAAGTCTTGTGCTCAGTACATTCTAAAATTACCTGGATTCTATTACCTTTCTTTGCCATCTTGCTATTTTTTTATTTTGGAATGGATTATTTAATAAATCCTTCTGACTGTGCTTTTTTCAAAACCGCAGCAATTCCATTTTTGTTAATTGTTTTTATCGTAGATGCTGCTACTCTAAGAGTAATCCATCTATCTTCTTCTGGAAGATAAAAACGCTTTTTAACTAAGTTTACAGAAAATTTTCTCTTAGTTTTATTCATAGCGTGAGAAACGTTATTTCCTACCATCGCTCTTTTACCTGTAAGGTCACAAACTCTTGACATTATCTTATCTTTTATCGTTATTCAAATCGAGGGTGCAAAGAAAAGAAAAATAAACCTATTATGCAAAATAATTAAAGTACATTTTTCAAAATTTCTTTCTGTAATATTTCTAAACTCTTGATTACTGTTCTATCTATCACTTTTTCACGTGGTTGTCCAAAATTAAATTCTTCAACAATTATATCATTTGGCGTAGCCAATGCTATAAAAACAGTTCCAATTTCAGCTTTTGAGTCCCCTTTTGACGGTCCAGCGTTTCCGGTTGTAGCAATTGCGTAATCCGTTTTCATCATTTTTTTAACACTCAAAGCCATAGCCGAAACTACTTCTCTACTCACCACAGAATACTCTTCAATGAGGCTTTCCGGTATACCAAGCACATTGATTTTAGTTTCCGTAGCATAGGAAACTACACTGCCTTTAAAATAATGGGAAGATCCAGGAACAGAAGTTAAAACCTCAGCTATCTTACCTCCGGTGCAACTTTCAGCGGTTGAAAGTGTTTTGTTTTGTTCTGCAAGCATTTTTCCAACTACGACTTCCAAGGTTTCATCATCATCAAAACCAACGATAATATCGTGAATTATTGCATCAAGCGATTTTACATTTTCGGCAATGGAAGCCTCTAATTTTTCCTTATCAGTACCTCGGGCAGAAAGCCTCAAACGAACCCTTCCCGGAGCAGGCAAATAAGCTAATTTTAGAAATTCTGGAAGACTATTTTCCCAGTCTTCAATGCGTTCAGCAACTAGGCTTTCGCCCTGACCGTAAGTAAGAATTGTTTTATGAATAATATAAGGTCTTTTGTATTCCCGAACTACTTTTGGAATGATTCCATTCTCCACTAAATATTTCATTTCATAGGGCACACCGGGAAGCGAAATGAAAACAGTATTTTCTTTTTTCATCCACATTCCAGGTGCTGTTCCCACCTGATTATGAAGCACCGTACATTTAGAAGGAACAAGAGCCTGATCTTTATTGATTTGCGAAGCTTTTCTATTCATCACACGCTCAATTAACTCGACAACATGTTTTTCGACTTCTTCATCAACAATCAATTCATCATCAAAATAGTCACAGAATGTTTTCTTGGTAATATCATCTTTTGTAGGCCCTAAACCACCAGTTATAATAACTAAATCCACCGTATTTTGAAGCTTTGCAAAAGTATCCAAAATATGCTTTTTATCATCACTTATAGAAATCATTTCGTTGATTTCAACACCAATTCTATCTAATGATTTGGCGATAAAAGCAGAATTCGTATCAACAATTTGTCCTATTAAAATTTCATCACCAATGGTAACTATAGTTGCTTTCATTTATTTAATTTGGCGTTTAAAATTTGGTGTTTCCTATTAAAATCTATTATTTATATTTACTGATTTTAGGATTTGTATAATCACATTCTATTGGGACTTCTAAATATTTTTTGGTTTTTACAAATTGCGATAGTTTATATATAAACTCGTAATGCTTTTCATCATGGCTTAATGAGAAAATTTCTTTTGCAATCCCATTTGGTCTGTTTTTACTTGTTACACTAACATCGAATATACTTGAAAACATCATTAAAGGCAGATGGAATTCTGTACTATTTTCTACAACATAATGTGAAATTCCACGATTATATCTTTTCGATTCTGAATTTTTATGATACTTCATCACATAATTTTTATAAGAAACACCATCAATTAGCGTATCCTCTTTATTCATAAAGTCAAATCTACCCATATCATACTTATGTTTTTCTTTTTGATAGTGAATACTTTCACATGCTAATGATATGGTTTCTGCTTTAAAAAACTGACTTTTATCAATTATTGAAATACTACGAATACCTTTTTCATCTTTAAAATCCATTTTGAAATTTAAATTATCTTCTTCATAGACATACACACTGTAACTATCATCTTCAGAATTGGTTAAAAGATATCGTTTCTCTATTTTTGAAGTTTCATTTTTCTGGAAATTATATTCAATAATATAATCAAAAGAATATTTTTTTTGAGAGTAGCTATTTATAGAAGATATCAAAAAAAGAAGTAGTATTAATTTGTATTTCATATTTGTCTTTTGATTCAAAAAACGCTTGCAAATATAGTAATGTAAATATCCTTAATAGCTAAAAAGATACTATTTATTTGTAGTTTGCGTGAGGGATAAAAGTAAAAATCCTCTCTCGTTTTTTAACGAGAGAGATTGTAACGGATAGCCCGACCCGCTTTTCGGGTCACGCCCAAATTTCACAAATCAAAGTCTTTTTTGATTTCTTTGATAGCGTCATTAACCTGATTCTTTACGCTTTTAAAAGTCTCTTTTATTTCTTTCTTTTTTCCTTCCGCTTTTGTCCAAGCTTCAATTTGAAGAATTTCCTCAAAAGCGACATTCAGTCCCAATAAATCGAGGGTTGGTTTAATTTTGTGAGCATAAGCATAAGCATGTTTATGATCTTTCTTTTTTATTCCTTCTTTGATTTGCTTTAAATCTTCAGGAACTTCGGTAACGAACAAATTCAGAATTTCATTTACAAATTCTGGGTCGTTATCTGAAAGTGCGTACACTTTGGAAAGGTTGTATTTTAAAGCCATTATTTTACTTGTATTCTAAAGAGTTGTTGTCCTTCTAAAAATCCTTCTAAAACATCGTCTGGTTTTACAGCAGCAACTCCTTCTGGGGTTCCAGTGAAAATAATATCGCCAATTTTAAGCGTAAAAAACTGAGAAACATAAGAAATTAGCTCATCAATTTTCCACAACATATGACTCGAATTACTTTTTTGCACCGTTTCATTATTGTTCTTCAATTCAAATGTAAGTTTTTCTAACGAATTAAATTGTTTTTTTGGTATAAATTCTCCTATAACTGCTGAACCATCAAATGCTTTTGCTTTTTCCCACGGCAACCCTTTTGATTTTAATTTATCTTGTAAATCCCGAGCTGTAAAATCTATTCCTACACTAATTTCATCATAATATTTATGAGCAAACTTAGGTTCAATATACTTGCCAACTTTATTAATTTTTACAATAATTTCAATCTCGTGGTGAACATCTTCCGAAAATTCAGGAATTACAAACGGATGTTGCTTCAACAAAATAGCAGAATCCGGCTTCATAAAAACAACCGGTTCTGTTGGTCTTTCGTTTTGTAATTCTTCTATATGATTGGTATAATTTCTACCGATGCAGATTATTTTCATTTCTTATTAATTATTCAATGATTGAAAGATTCAAAAATTAATTTAATTTATTATTGAGTTTTCGAAGTTTGATTGCCGTTAAAACTTTTTTGGTATACAAAGGAAAATCGGCATTTTGAATCCAACTAAAATAACCTGGTTCTGTTTCTAAAACCTTATCCACTTTTACTCCTTTGTGTTTTCCAAATGAAAAAATCTCTTCATTATCTTTATCAAAAGCAATCATTCCTGCAAAATCAGCAATCTTTTTTCTAGTTGAAAATTCCGAAAGCAATTTCATGTCATTTTCTAATTCCGGATAACGATCTAACTGTGCTTTAAGGATTTCATAAGTAGCCATCGTATCCGCTTCTGCAGAATGTGCATTTTCCAGTCCCTTACCACAATAGAATTTCAAAGCTGCAGATAAGGTACGTTCTTCCATTTTGTGAAAAATCGTTTGAACATCTACTGAAACTTTTCCTTTCATATCAAAATCTACTCCGGCACGCAATAATTCTTCCGCCAATAACGGAATATCAAAACGATCTGAATTAAATCCAGCCAAATCACTGTCTTTAATCATTGCGTAGACCTGTGAAGCCAACTCATTAAATGTTGGCTCATTTGCCACTTTTTCATCAGTAATCCCGTGAACGGCGGTAGTTTGTGCAGGGATTGGAATAGTGGGATTCACTAACCAAGTTTTACTTTCCTTATTTCCGTTAGGAAAAACTTTGAATATTGATATTTCTACAATCCTGTCTTTTCCGATATCAATTCCTGTGGTTTCCAGATCGAAAAAGCAAATTGGCTTACTTAACTTTAATTCCATGTCTTTATTTTGTATTAGTACAAATATAAGAGTTTGGAATGAATATCAAATTGGCAGAAGCTATTTCGTTATTAGAATCTTTCTTGTATTCCTAAAAAAAAAATAAATAAATTTTCAACTATAATGCCAACAGCAACTTACAATTATTTTATGACACTCTTTCAAATAAAAAACAAACTTAGATTTTATGTGAATTAACAAAATGCTCAAAATATAACACTATCCAAAAAATTACAATTAAGCAATGATAACATTCCCTTAATATACACTGAAAATAATAACGATACTTTTGCAAAAAAATAACTTTTACTTAAAAATGAAGAAATCAATAACTGCCATTATTGCTTGTATAATTACAACTTATTCCGCAAAATCTCAAAATTTGGATTCAAAAATCGACAGTATTTCTAAAAAAGAAGAGAAAAAAGAAATTCTCGGTATTCAAAAAAAATGGTTCGAAAATATTAGTTTAAGAGGTTACATGCAAGTGCGATATAATGGATTATTAGAAACGAATCCAGATTTAGGTTGTGAGCAATGTGACAGATCATGGGGAGGAGACAACAATGGATTCTCCTTACGACGCGGCCGTATTGTTATTTCTGGCGATATAAACGAACACATCTATATTTACATACAACCGGATTTTGCATCATCAGCTTCTACAACAAATAATATTCTACAAATTAGAGATGCTTATTTTGATGTGTCTCTCGATTCAAAAAAAGAATACCGAATCAGAATAGGACAAAGTAAAGTACCTTATGGCTTTGAAAATTTACAATCAAGTCAAAATCGACTGACTTTGGATCGTAACGACGCTTTAAACAGTGCTGTATCTAACGAGCGAGATTTGGGAGTAACATTTTATTGGGCTCCAGCCGAAAAAAGAGCTTTATTCTCAAAATTAGTAAAAGATGGACTAAAAGGTTCCGGAGATTATGGTGTTTTTGGATTAGGAATCTATAATGGACAAACTGCTAATAGACCTGAAGCCAATAAAAACAAACATATAGTCGCCAGAGTATCTTATCCATTTGAACTGAACCGAAACCAAGTTCTTGAATTAGGCTTACAAGGATATACTGGAAAATATGTAGTCAATTCCATATCAAGCAAAGTAATCACAAAAACTGATGCAGAATATTTAGATCAGCGTGTAGCAGCTAGTGTTGTACTGTATCCAAAACCATTTGGTTTTCAGGCAGAATATAATATTGGTAACGGTCCAGAATTTAATACAAGCAATAACACCATCGAACAAAAGAAATTATATGGAGGTTATGCACAGGTTTTTTACAAAATTGACATGAAAAAACAGACTCTTTTACCTTTTGTAAAATACCAAATGTATCGCGGTGGTAAAAAACATGAATTAGATGCCAGAAGCTATTCTGTAAATGATTTAGAGATCGGTTTTGAATGGCAATTCTTTAAAAACCTGGAACTCGTAGCCGATTATACGGTCGCCAACAGAAGATATGAGGATGCCATAAAACTGGACAATCACCAAAAAGGCAACTTACTTAGATTACAACTACAAATGAGCTTCTAAAAAAGCTTTACACCTGCTTATTCTAAATAAAAAAGTCCGACTGAATAAATTCAGTCGGACTTTTTTTCATTCTATATTTTCGTTTAAAAATCTCTATTTACATCAAAAGCTTCTAAGTATTCAGCGACTCTTTTTACAAAACTTCCTCCTAATGCACCATCTACAACTCTATGGTCGTAACTGTGCGACAAGAACATTTTTTGACGAATACCGATGAAATCACCTTCTGGAGTTTCGATTACGGCAGGCATTTTTCGGATTGCGCCAAGAGCTAAAATCCCTACTTGCGGCTGATTCAAAATTGGTGTGCCAAAAACACTTCCAAAAGTTCCCACATTAGTAACAGTATACGTTCCGCCTTGCGTATCATCTGGTTTTAGTTTTCCCGCTTTAGCACGACCTCCTAAGTCATTTACTGCTTTTGCCATTCCAACTAAGTTCAATTGATCCGCATTTTTAATAACTGGAACAATCAAGTTTCCGTTTGGTAACGAAGCTGCCATTCCAAGGTTAATATTTTTCTTTTTGATGATAAAATCTCCATCAACAGAAATATTCATTCCCGGATAATCTTTTATAGCTTTTGCAACTGCTTCCATAAAAATTGGCGTGTACGTCAACTTTTCTCCTTCTCTTTTTTCGAAAGCAACTTTATTTTTCTCTCTCCATTTCACAATATTCGTCACATCAACTTCAATGAAAGATTGTACGTGAGCCGAAGTTTGAACTGAAGCGACCATGTAACCCGCAATCAGCTTACGCATTCTGTCCATTTCAACAATTTCATCACCACCGCTTACAGAAACGGGAGCCGCTTTTTGAGCGACAGGAGCTGAAACTGTTTTTTGAACTTCAGCCACAGGAGCTGTAACAGCTACCGGTTGGCTTGTTCTATTTTTAACATGCTCTAAAATATCATTTTTAGTAACTCTTCCTTCTTTTCCAGTTCCTGAAATCGTGTCTAATTCGGCAACAGAAACGCCTTCTTCTTTGGCAATATTTTTTACCAATGGCGATAAGAATTTTTCAGATTCAGAGAAATTTACTGGAGCTGCAACACTTTCTTTGGCTGCATCAACCGTTTTGGTTACTTCAGCAACAGCCTCTGGGGTAGCCGCTTCTTTAACAACAGGTACAAGTTCTCCACCTTCAGTTTCAATAATAGCAATTGTTTGCCCTACCTGAACTAAATCATCTTTACCAAATAGTTGTTCTACCAAAATACCCGAAACTTCGCTAGGCACCTCACTATCAACTTTATCAGTTGCTATTTCGAGTACCGCTTCATCTGCTTCAATTTTGTCTCCAACTTCTTTCAACCAATTTGTAATGGTTGCTTCTGCGACACTTTCTCCCATTTTAGGAAGTTTTAATTCAAATCTTGCCATATTGTTAACCTAAAAGGTGTTTTTTGTTTTCAGTTTGCGAAATTACTAAATATTTTAAATATAAATTACATTTAATGTAATTTTTCACTCAATTTTCACTACCTCTCCTCTTTCCCTCGAATTATCACTTCCAATTAAAAAATTGGCATTTTTGGGTAAAATTCTAAAGGTAAAACCTTTATTTTTTGATGATTCCATAAAACGTATGCATTCTTTGAAAGAAATAAATTCGTTATCCAACATGATTTCCGTTTCTGTTTCCCTTTTAACAGAAGACGAAATTACCATTTTTTCTGTTTTTAAATCGTGAAAAGAGACTTTATTTTGAAAAATCAGAGCCAGTTTATTTGCTATTTCCTTGTTCGAAGAATAAAAAATAAAAGATTTTGGTCTTGTTCTTATTTTAGGCTGACCTTGAAACATTTTCACAAAAGAGAAAAACACAATTCCTGCTTTCATAAATAAAGAAAAGACTACCGAAGCCTTAAAGTGTTTTTTATAAAAGAAATTCATCGCTTCCTGAAACCGTTTCATATAAATTCCGTCCTTAATTGTACTTTCGCCTTTATAATGTATGATCGCTGTTTCATGAAAATAATAATTCAACTTTCCTGTTTTCAGTACCCGATAAGACAAATCAATATCGTCTGAGTACATGAAACAATCTTCATCAAAACCACCAACTTGCTGATACAAATCTCGTTTTATAAACATAAATGCCCCCACAAGAATTTCAACTTTTCCGTTTTCGTTTTCGTCTAAATGTTGCGCGTAATACTGCCCGAAGATTCTTGATTTAGGAAATATTTTATACAGGCCTGCCACCTTTGTAAATGCCACAAAAGGTGTTGGAACACCTCGTTTACTTTCCGGCAGGAAGTTCCCGGTGCCATCAATGAGTTTCACTCCTACAATTCCTAAGTCTGTTTGCTTATAGGCGAAGTTTAACACTTTAATGAATGTATCTTCGGCGACAACCGTATCGGGATTCAGTATGCAAACATATTCTCCTTGCGCATGGGCTACGCCGATATTATTCCCTTTTGGGAAACCTAAATTTTCTTTATTTCGAATGAGTCTTACGTTCGGGAAACGCTGTCTCATCATGTCACAACTGTCGTCTTGCGAATTATTATCGATTACAATTATTTCGCCGTCAATGGATTCTAATGCGTTTTGAACGCTTAAAACACATTGTTCCAAAAAATACCGAACGTTGTAATTGAGAATAATGACGGATAGCTGCATTTTTCAAAGATATATTTTAAGATGCAAAGACCCAAAGATTCAAAGTGTAAAAAATCAAAAAACATGTTTCTCCTTAGCCCCGACAGAGCCGATATCCTTTGAGAGGAACGAACAAAGATAAAGGTGAAGGCGGGAACGATGCTTCCAAATAAAACCCAATCATTCGCTCCTATAAATTAGCCTAACCTTTTTAGTTTTAACATTACTTGAACCACAAAAACTTGAAACTTGGTTTAAATGAATTACTTTTGCAAAAAAGTTATGTTTCGTTACGAATTCATACCTTATAATTTATAACTCATACCTTACAAAGTGAATTACCTATCTGTTGAAAATATCTCGAAATCTTTTGGTGAGAGAACGCTTTTTGAAAATATTTCTTTTGGAATTAATAAAGACCAAAAAATAGCTTTTATAGCCAAAAATGGCTCTGGAAAAACCACTATTATGAGTATCATTAATGGTTTAGAAGAGTCAGATACCGGTCAAGTTGTTTTGAGAAAAGGCATCAAAATGGCATTCTTGTCGCAAAATAATAATTTGCAGGAAGAATTGACGATTGAAGAAAGCATCTTCGCTTCGGATAATGAGACTTTGAAAGTGATTGAAGCGTATGAAAAAGCATTAGAAAATCCGGAGGATGAAGAGGCGTACCAAAAAGCTTTTGACGGAATGGATCAGCATAATGCATGGGATTTTGAGACACAGTACAAACAAATTTTATTCAAACTGAAGTTGGAAGATTTCAAATTGAAAGTAAAAAATCTTAGCGGTGGACAGAAAAAACGTTTGTCATTGGCTATCATTTTGATTAATCGTCCTGATTTATTAATTCTGGATGAACCTACAAATCACTTGGATTTAGAGATGATTGAATGGCTAGAAAGTTACTTCACCAAAGAAAATATTACGTTGTTTATGGTGACGCACGACCGTTTCTTCCTGGAACGTGTTTGTAATGAGATCATCGAATTAGACAACGGAAAATTATACCAATACAAAGGAAATTACTCTTACTATTTAGAGAAAAAAGAAGAACGCATCGCATCTGAAAATTCGAGTGTGGATAAAGCGCAAAATCTTTTTGTGAAAGAACTGGAGTGGATGCGCCGTCAACCAAAAGCGAGAACGACAAAATCGAAATCGCGTCAGGATGATTTTTATGACATTAAGGAGAAAGCACAAAGCCGTCGTCGTGAAAATAAAGTGGAGCTTGAAATTAATATGGAACGCATGGGAAGCAAGATTATCGAGCTTCACAAAATCTCCAAAAAATTCAAGGATCATGTGATCATGGATAATTTCAGTTTTGATTTTCAACGTGGCGAACGTATTGGAATTATTGGAAAAAATGGAACCGGAAAATCGACTTTCTTGAATTTATTGACCGGAACTTTGCCACTTGATGCGGGAAAAGTGGTAATCGGTGAAACGATAAAAGTGGGTTATTATACCCAAAGCGGAATCAACCCAAAACCGGGTCAGCGCGTTATTGATGTAATTAAAGAATACGGAGAATTCATTCCGTTGATGAAAGGAAAATTGATTTCGGCTTCGCAATTGTTAGAGCGTTTCTTGTTTGATGCTAAAAAACAATATGATTTTGTGGATCGATTGAGTGGTGGTGAATTGAAACGTTTGTACTTGTGTACGGTTTTGATTCAGAATCCAAACTTCTTGATTCTGGATGAACCTACCAATGATTTAGATATCGTAACACTGAATGTATTGGAAAGCTTCCTTTTGGACTATCCTGGTTGTTTGGTCGTGGTTTCGCACGACAGATATTTCATGGATAAAATTGTGGATCACTTATTCATTTTTAGAGGTGATGGTGTGGTCGAAGATTTCCCAGGAAACTATTCTGATTTTAGAGCCTACGAAGACAGTGTTGATGTAGCTCAAAAAGAGGATAACAAAGCCGATAAGAAAGACTGGAAACAAAACAATCCAACTGGAAACCTGACGTTCAATGAGCAAAAAGAATTCCAGAAAATCGAGCGAGAAATCAAAGATTTAGAGATTCAGAAAGTAGCCATCGAGAAATTATTTTCAGATGGAAAAGTGGAAGAAAACAATGTATTGACCAAAGCCAAGGAATTAGAAAACATCAACAATAAAATTGAAGATAAAGAGGAAAGATGGTTTGAGCTGAGTGCTAAGATAGAAGGATAAAAGCCCCCTAACCCCCGAAGGGGGAATAGAAATAGATATTTTACGTTATTTACAACCCCAACACTTTTAGCGGTAACGCTGAAAATATTGGGGTTTGTTTTTAGACAAAAGAAAAGACGATTCTTAATCATCAGAAAATTTACAATAGATAAAAAGTTGTTTTAATGATTTGTAATTGTTTATTCCTATTTTAGCTATATTAAAAAGATGGCACATGTCAGACCAAACTACCCAATTATATGTGGATTGTTATTTTGATAAATCTCTATGTAAATTGGGTTAAATTATATAGCCAAATAAAGGAAATTATTACTAATTCAACTAAATGAAACAAATTATTCAAAACCAAACTATTAGTTTTGATACTCATCAAGCTGGTGACGGACGAAAAATTGATATTGAAGAACTTCATATGCATAAACGTATGAATGATAAGAAATTTAAAGGAGTTGATATTAAAATTCCATTAGATCCAAATAAATCGATAATTTACCCGCTCTTCGAAGTATAAAATAGTTCTTGATAAAGCTGCGCAAACGTCTCTGACTTTGTGCCCACAAAAGTGAATCATACAATTGATCAGATTAGTATTCGCTTAGTCAAAAATTCTGGTAAATGAATTATTTTGCGTATTTTTGAATTATACTATTTAAACCATGAATCCAATAGAAAGCCATACCGCGGATATAACAAAATTATGTAAAACGCATAATGTTAAATCATTGTATGCATTTGGCTCCGTTTTAACTGAAAAATTCAATACGGAAAGTGACATTGACTTAATCGTTGAATTTCAACCGTTAGATGTTTTAGATTATGCCGATAACTATTATGATTTAAAATTTTCATTAGAGACCATATTAAAAAGAGAAATTGATTTGCTTGAAGAAAAAGCAATCAAAAATCCTTATTTTAGAAAAGCTATAAATCAAAATAAAAAACTGATTTATGGACAATAACATTAAAACTTGGCTTTATGATATTTTAAGTTCCATTAATGAAATAGAAAGTTATTTTATTGATAGATCAAAAGAATTCAAAGTCTATGAAAATGATCTAAGGACTAAAAGAGCTGTCGAAAGGAATATTGAAATCATTGGCGAAGCCATGAATCGGATTCTAAAAGAAGATAGCGAAATCATCATCTCTAACTCCAGAAAAATAGTAGATGTTAGAAATAGAATAATTCACGGTTATGATTCGGTTTCAGACGACGTGATTTGGGGAATTGTAATAAGACATTTACCCATTCTACAGAAAGAGGTCGAAAAAATGCTGGGGGAACAGTAACTATTTCTGTCTTTAAAACAAAAACCACAACAAAATCTAATTCTGTTGTGGTCTTGCTTTATAACTTATCCTTTGCAAATAACTTATGCCATAAACAAGGTATGTTTGTGGTAGTTGTATAAAATCGAATCGTAAAGGGTTAATTTAGGCGCTACTTTTTCTGAAGCAGCATCAAAATTGATACCGTTGTGTTTACGAAACAAGTACACTTCTTTCAAACAGTTTGACAACCTCTTATGAATTAACGTCTTAAAAGTTGGCAATTGCTTGTCTCCTACCAAAAAATCAATTTGGTAATTAGAACTCGTTTTCGATAGATTATTCCCGATGATCCTTATAGTAAATTTTGTCGGAATTCCGTTTTGTTCCCCTTGATACTCTATTACCATAGTATTTAAAATTAAAATGTGATTAAATTAAAATTTATGCTCAACTTTTATAGTTACTGAATTCAAAATTAAAGATAACAAAAAAAAGAAAACTGCAGAATTATAGCCTTTAAATTATTAATTATTGGCAAATTAATTAATAAAATGACCCCAAAGCTCCCATTTCTTTTTCGTTTAACCAAAAAGGATGCAAAATATAGTTTTAAATATAGAATTATAATTCCTCTTTTGTAAAATCGCTTTGTATCTTCGTGCCCACTTTGTGAAACACTGTCTCCTAAACGCTATGCTATTCCAGATCAAAACGTACATACAATTTCTTTGGTATTCTAAAAACGAACATGCAGTACACTCCCCTTTTGTATTCAGCTTGATTACAAAATGTTTTTATAATACTAAAACAAAACCGGAATATGCAATTTTAAAAAAGTACAGGAATTCACTTTTAGAAAATAACAATACAATTGAAGTAACTGATTTTGGTTCGGGTTCGAAAGTTTTCAAATCCAATACAAGAGAAATCTCCAAGATTGCAAAAACCGCTGGAATAAGCCCAAAACGCGCTGAATTGCTGTTTAGAATTGTCAGTTATTTTCAGCCTCAGAGTATTTTAGAAATCGGAACTTCTTTAGGATTAGCGACTGTTGCCCTATCGCTGGGATCCCGAATCCCGACGCTTCGGGACGGGACAAAGGCAAAAATAACCACACTCGAAGGTTGCCCTGAAACGGCAAAAATTGCTAAAGAACAATTCATGCAATTTGGTTTAACCAATATAAATTCCATTGTAACAGAATTTAACAGCTATTTGAGTGACTTTCGACTTTCGACTTTCGACTTTCAACTCATTTACTTCGACGGCAACCATCAAAAACAAGCTACATTAGACTATTTTGAACTTTTATTGCCCACAATTACGAAAGAAACCGTTTGGATTTTCGATGACATTCATTGGTCGTCAGAAATGGAAGAAGCATGGGAAATCATAAAAAACCATCCTGCAGTTACCGTTACAATAGACACTTTTCAATGGGGTTTGGTATTTTTCAGAAGAGAACAACCAAAAGAACATTTTACAATTCGGGTATAAAAAAAATGACCGCCATTACTGACGATCATTTCTCACTTAAACCAACAATTATTTATTGTTTTGCATCTCTCATTTCTTCAGATTTTGCTCCCATTCTATTTACTTTTAACATTGGAGCAAATTTAAATTTCAAACCCGCAATTTTTCTATTGTCGTCAGAAGAAAGTCCTTCTTTTTCAACGGTATTTTTTCTACTGTCTAATGCTTCATACATTACTTTTATCTCGTCCCAATCCTCACGAGAATAACTGTCCTTATTGTCTTCAGCAGTATGAATAAACTGTTGGTAAACACTATGAATATTGTCTTTATTTACCCAGCTAAAATTCATATCATCCCCAATTTTTCCTTGTCCAAACAAAGCATTTCTCAACTTTTGTTTTGAGTTAACTGGAGAAGGAGTTGCAGCTGCTTCCACTTTAACTTCCATATCAGCTTGCATTTTAGCTCTTAACGCAGCATACTTAGCTTTACTTGCATCTATTCTTTCCTGCGCTTTTTCTTTATCTTTTAAATTTTCTAAAGCAGCTTCTGCATCATTAATTCTCATTTGGTATGAAGCATCAATTGCTTCCCAATTTGTTTTAGCATCTGCTTCAGCAACATTTCCAATTGAATCTACATATACAACATAGGTATCAACTTTTTTCTCTGCTTCCGTTGCTTTCTCGTTCTTACATGATGTAAATCCTAATGCGATTACTGCTGTTCCTAATAATAAATTTCTACTTTTCATAATTTAGTGATTTAATTAAAAATATTTCTTGTACAAATGTATAGCAATTTACAAAAAACTCAATAATTAACCAAAAATTATGAAAATAATAAAATAAATTATGAAATAAAAAGAGTTATACAAATAATTAAATAACTTATTGGTGAAATTATATAAAACACAAAACTGTCTTTTTAGGTATTAAAATTGAAGAAAAAAGCTAAAACGGGAATTTAAAAGAATTTCAGACCATTTTTGAATTCCAATTATGGAACAATACTGTAACAAATTTAAAAAACAACTACTTATTTATAATCCAAAAGTCTTTTGTACTTTTAAAACCTGAATACCATCTCTAAAATCTAAAACCTAAATGGCCAATCCATTAATTAAAATATCCAATATAAAGCGGGATTTTGTTCTCGGAAACGAAATCGTTTATGTCCTAAAAGGCATTGATTTAGAAATAAACAAAGGGGAATATGTTGCATTAATGGGACCTTCCGGTTCCGGAAAATCAACTTTGATGAACCTTTTGGGTTGTTTGGACACGCCTACCTCAGGAACTTATATTTTGAACGGTAAAGATGTGAGTAAGATGAAAGATGATGAATTAGCCGAAATACGTAACAAAGAAATAGGCTTCGTTTTCCAGACTTTTAACCTTTTGCCCAGAACAACTGCACTGGATAATGTGGCTCTACCCATGATTTATGCGGGATTTTCTAAATCAGAAAGAAATAAACGTGCTTCCGAAGTATTAGAGCAAGTAAATCTTGCTGATAGAATGGATCACCAGCCTAACCAACTTTCGGGCGGACAAAGACAGCGTGTCGCAATTGCACGTGCTCTAGTCAACAAACCGTCAATCATCCTTGCCGATGAGCCTACGGGGAATCTGGATAGCAAAACATCGCTTGAAATCATGAAACTTTTTGGGGACATTCACGCTAACGGTAACACGGTGATTCTGGTAACTCACGAAGAAGAGATTGCCGCTTACGCACACCGAATCATTCGTTTAAGAGACGGACTGATAGAAAGTGATACTGTTAAATAGTTTTTCCACGAGCTATTTCCGGCTATACGTTACAATCTTTTTCTTGTAATTCTTCCTTCGTAAGAATTACAAGAAAAAGGATTTCCACTTCTATCCGGGCTAGGCAATCGAACTGACAACAACATTTATAATTCCAATAATACTTCATCTAAAATGAAAATCGCTTTACTAACCTGCGAAAAACTTCCAGAATTAACTGTTGCAGACCAACTTTTAATTCCAGAATTAGCCAAACATAATATTGTGGCAAAACCTGTAATCTGGAGCAACAAAACCATCAATTGGAACGATTATGATTACTTGATTTTTCGCAACACTTGGGATTATTTTGAAAAAGAAACCGAGTTCAATCTTTGGCTTGACCAAATAGAAAAATTAGGAATTAAAACGCTTAATGCAATTGGAACCATCAAGCAAAACAAACATAAATTTTATTTGTGTGAAATGGAAAAACAGGGAATCCCAATCCTTCCCACCGTTTTCATAAACAAAACAAATTCGCTTAATCTTGCGGAACTCATTCCTTCACATTGGAAAAAAGCGGTCATAAAACCAGCATTTTCCGCCGGATCCTACCTCACGGAAGTCTTTGAAGTAGCAGACATTCAAAAAATAAACTCCGATTATAAAAGTATAGCGCAAGAAAAAGAATTGCTTTTACAGAAATTCATGCCCGAAATTCAAATAGCAGGTGAAACCTCTTTTATATTTTTCAATAAAAAATTCTCTCATGCGGTAAACAAGAAACCCGTTGAAGGAGATTTCAGGGTGCAATCACAATTTGGCGGAGAATACACTTTGGTTCAACCCATCCAGGATTTAATTGAAAAAGCACAAAAAATCGTGAATACATTCCCTGAAAAATTATTATATGCCAGAGTCGATGGAATTATAATCGATAACGAATTATACTTAATGGAAATTGAATGTATTGAACCCGATTTATATTTTGACATCAGTGAAGGCGCTCTTGAACGATTTGTCGCATCAATAGTCGAATTAATAGCCTAAATTTGTTGTTTACATTTTATAAATTGATCGAAAGAATAAACTGATAGCATATAATGAAAGTATATACAAAAACGGGAGATAAAGGCACTACGTCACTTTTTGGAGGAACTAGAGTTCCAAAAGACCACGCTCGAATAGAAAGTTACGGAACTGTCGACGAATTGAATTCACATATTGGATTAATCCGGGATCAGGAAATGAATGTTCACTACAAAGAAATTTTAATCGAAATTCAAGATCGGTTATTCACTGTGGGAGCGATTCTTGCCACACCACCAGAAAAAGAGGTAATGAAAAACGGAGAACTTCGTTTAAAAAAATTGGGTATTGTAGAAACTGATATTGAATTACTGGAAAATGAAATAGACGCTATGGAGAATGAGCTACCGCAAATGACTCATTTTGTATTACCTGGCGGGCACGCTACCGTGTCATATTGTCATATAGCGCGTTGCGTTTGTCGCCGTGCTGAACGTTTAGCAGTGCATTTAAGCCATAATGAACCCGTTGCTGAGATTGCAATTAAGTACCTAAACCGACTTTCTGACTACCTTTTTGTGTTGGCACGGAAGTTGTCTCATGATTTGGACGCCGTGGAAGTTCAATGGATTCCGAGGAAATAATATACCGTTTTCAGTCGCAGTTTTCCTTTCAGAAACTTGAAACTTTAAACCTGAAACATTAAACTTAAAAAGACGTTCTTAACTTTTACTAAAAATAAATCATTTTTTACTTGTCTTTTTCAGTAAAAAATTTATTTTTGCACAAAACTAAATCGACAACAGATGTATTGGACATTAGAATTAGCCTCATATTTAAGTGATGCACCGTGGCCTGCTAACAAAGACGAACTTATTGACTACGCTATTAGAGCAGGAGCTCCATTAGAAGTAGTAGAAAACCTTCAATCTATAGAGGATGAAGGCGAGATATATGAATCAATGGAAGAAATTTGGCCAGATTATCCTACAGACGAAGATTATCTTTGGAATGAGGATGAATATTAAAAAGTAAACCAAGAAAAAGTCTCAAAAGAGGCTTTTTTTTTGGTTAAATTTACACAATTATACAAATAGAAATAAAATCATATCATGAGTTTCATAAATAGCATCATAAAAGTCTTTGTTGGAGATAAATCTCAAAAAGATGTCAAAGCTTTACAACCGTATCTTAACAAAATTAAAACTTTTGAAACGAGTTTAATGTCATTGTCTAATGATGACTTAAGAGCTCGTACCACTTTTTTTAAAGACAGAATAAAAGAAGCTCGTGCAGACAAAGACGCGAAAATCGACACATTAAAACAAGAAGTAGAAAGCATTGAAGATATTGACAAAAGAGAAGATATCTATGTTGCTATTGACGCTCTTGAAAAAGAAGCATACGACATTTCGGAAAAAACCTTGATGGAAATTCTTCCTGAAGCTTTTGCTGTTGTAAAAGAAACAGCAAGACGATTTAAAGACAACTCTCAAATAGAAGTAACTGCAACTTCTCAAGACCGTGAACTTTCTGCTACAAAAAGCTATATAACCCTTGATGGTGATAAAGCGATTTGGGCTAATTCATGGAGTGCTGCGGGTAAAGAAATTACTTGGGACATGATTCACTATGATGTTCAATTAATTGGTGGAATGGTTTTGCATGAAGGAAAAGTAGCCGAAATGCAGACGGGTGAGGGAAAAACGTTGGTGGCAACTTTACCTCTTTATTTAAATGCCTTGACTGGAAACGGTGTGCACTTAGTTACTGTCAATGATTATTTGGCTAAACGTGATAGCACATGGAAAGCGCCTTTATTCGAATTTCATGGATTGACAGTGGAATGTATTGACAATTACCAACCAAGTTCTGAAGGACGAAAAAAAGCATATAATGCTGACATTACTTACGGAACAAATAACGAGTTTGGTTTTGACTACTTAAGAGATAATATGGCGCATACGCCAGATGAATTAGTTCAAAGAAAACATAATTATGCCATTGTTGATGAGGTCGATTCTGTTTTGATTGACGATGCGCGTACACCATTGATTATTTCAGGACCCGTTCCACAAGGAGATCGTCATGAATTTATGGAAATGAAACCAAAAATTGAAAACTTGGTTAGTTTACAAAGACAATTGGCTAACGGTTTCTTATCTGAAGCTAAAAAATTAATCAAGGAAGGAAACACTAAAGAAGGTGGATTCAACTTATTAAGAGCGTACAGAGCATTGCCTAAAAACAAAGCACTTATCAAATTTTTAAGTGAAGAAGGAATTAAACAATTACTTCAAAAAACCGAAAATCAATACATGCAAGATAACAATCGTGAAATGCACAAGATTGATGAAGCGATGTATTTTGTAATTGAAGAAAAAAATAACCAAGTTGAACTGACTGACAACGGAATTAAATACTTGTCTTCGGATTCTGATGATAATAACTTTTTCGTTCTTCCAGATATTGGAACTGAAATTGCAGCTATCGAAAAGAAAAAACTAGACAAAGATATCGAGGCAGAAGAAAAAGAAAGATTATTTCAGGATTTTGGTGTAAAAAGTGAGCGTATTCATACTTTGACGCAGCTTTTGAAAGCTTATGCTTTATTCGAAAAAGATGTAGAATATGTAATCATGGATAACAAAATCATGATTGTCGATGAACAAACGGGTCGT
This sequence comes from Flavobacterium zhoui, assembly GCF_042787235.1. Taxonomy (NCBI): domain Bacteria; kingdom Pseudomonadati; phylum Bacteroidota; class Flavobacteriia; order Flavobacteriales; family Flavobacteriaceae; genus Flavobacterium; species Flavobacterium zhoui. Next base: position 78,689 of record NZ_JBHZPY010000002.1, on the reverse strand, counting down.
ATCATGGACGGACGTCGTTATTCTGACGGATTACATCAAGCTATCGAAGCCAAAGAAAACGTAAAAATCGAAGCTGCTACACAAACATTTGCTACTGTAACTTTACAGAATTACTTCAGAATGTACAACAAACTGGGTGGTATGACTGGAACAGCTTCAACTGAGGCTGGCGAGTTATGGCAAATCTACAAACTGGATGTGGTAGAAATTCCTACTAACAGAGGAATGGCTAGATTAGACAAAGAAGATTTTATATATAAAACTACTCGTGAAAAATTCAATGCAGTAATCGAGGATGTAACTCAATTATCAAATGCAGGAAGACCGGTACTTATTGGAACAACTTCTGTGGAGATTTCAGAATTATTAAGCCGAATGCTTAAAATGAGAGGTGTTACGCATAATGTATTGAATGCAAAAATGCACAAACAAGAAGCTCAGATTGTTGAAGAAGCGGGGAAACCAGGTGTTGTAACAATTGCTACGAACATGGCTGGTCGTGGTACTGATATTAAATTATCTGCCGAAGTAAAAGCGGCAGGTGGATTAGCCATTGTAGGTACGGAACGTCATGATTCACGTCGTGTTGACCGTCAGTTACGTGGTCGTGCCGGTCGTCAAGGTGATCCGGGAAGTTCTCAGTTTTATGTTTCTCTTGAAGACAACCTAATGCGTTTGTTTGGTTCTGAAAGAGTGGCTAAAGTAATGGATAGAATGGGATTACAAGAAGGTGAAGTAATCCAACATTCGATGATGACAAAATCTATCGAACGTGCACAGAAAAAAGTAGAAGAAAATAACTTTGGTGTTCGTAAACGTTTATTAGAATATGATGATGTTATGAATGCACAACGTGAAGTAGTTTACAAACGTCGTCGTCATGCTTTATTTGGAGAGCGTTTGAAATTGGATATCGCCAACATGCTTTATGATACTTGCGAATTAATCATAGATGAAAATAAAGCGACAAACGATTTCAAAAATTTCGAATTCGAATTGATTCGTTATTTCTCTATTACCTCTCCGGTTACTCAAGCAGAGTTTAGTAAATTGACAGAAATAGAATTGACTGGTAAAATTTACAAAGCGACGCTGGAATTTTATACAGAAAAAACAGAAAGAAGCGCCAGAGAAGCATTTCCTATAATAAAAGATGTTTACGAAGATAAAAACAATCAGTTTGAGCGTATTGTAGTTCCATTTACGGATGGCATCAAAACCTTGAATGTGGTTACTGATTTGAAGAAAGCATACGATACAAAAGGAAATCAATTAGTTGCTGATTTCGAAAAAAACATCACTTTGTCTATTGTTGATGAAGCCTGGAAAAAACATTTACGTAAAATGGACGAGTTGAAACAATCGGTTCAACTTGCCGTTCACGAACAAAAAGATCCATTGCTTATTTACAAACTGGAAGCATTCAATTTGTTTAGATCGATGTTAGACAATGTAAACAAAGACGTAATTTCATTTTTGTTTAAAGGTGATTTACCGGCTCAACAAAATCAGCAAATTCAGGAAGCAAAAGAAGTTCGTCAGAAAGAAGACTATAAATTGAGTAAAGACGAAATTGCTTCGCCAGTTCGGTCTTCGACCTCGGGTCCAAATAGCGAAAATGAAAATCGTGAAGCGGGACAAACACAACAACGACAAGTAACGGAAACTATCGTGAGAGATATGCCTAAAATTAACCGTAATGATAATGTAACGATTCAAAACGTGGCAAACGGACAAATTCAAGAAATGAAATACAAAAAAGCCGAAAGCTTAATCGCCTCAGGACAATGGGTTATCGTTAACTAATAACCGTTTCAATACCTTAAATTAAATTCCCCAATTACGAAAAGTAGTTGGGGAATTTTTTTGTTCTTAATGTTCAGAAGCAATTCCCGCCTTACGCTGCAAGCTATTTGGTTTCAAACCCTTTTTCAAGTCGCTGGCAGGAGCTTCCTTCGGTCGCTCTGCCACCAGCAGAAAAAAGCGGTTTTCAACCGGCATAGGCTTTCCACTACTGTCGGGGCTAGGGATTATGTGATAAATAAGTCCGTTGACGGGTTCCCGTGATAATCCTGCATGGAAAGAATATATGTTTGAAAATAAATGAATTACTGTTTTTTTATAAGTATTTTCAGCGATTTATTTATATATTTGAAAATAAATAAAGTCTGACCTTTATCAAGCCTATCTTCCCAATTTTGGGGTGATAAGTCTGATATCGTCAGTAGTATATAATAGTTCTGCGTCATTTTAGCTAAACCGATAAAAAATTACAATCCACATTAAAAATCATTATGAAAAAACAATCAAATCCTTCTATTTTAAAAACATTTTTTTTAAGTATTATTATTCTTTTGACTACTTTAACAAATGCTGTAGCGCAAAATAAAACTGCTGAACTAGATAAATTAATGAATCAAGCTCACGCAAGTGGTGTATTTAATGGAAGTGTTTTAGTTGCTGAAAAAGGAAAAGTTATTTATCGCAAAGCTTTTGGTTATGCAAATAAAGAAACAAAACAGTTACTAAAACCAGAATTTTGTTTTGATTTGGCATCCGTTTCAAAGCAATTTACTGCTATGGGAATTATGATATTAAAACAAAGAAATGAGCTTTCTTACGATGATAAAATCACGAAGTATTTCCCTGAATTCCCTGCTTATGGGAAGGATATTACGGTACGAAATTTACTCAATAATACCTCAGGAATGCCTTTATATCAGTCATTCGCTACTAAAGATAACTTGACGAATGCTGAAATTTTAAAAATAATTGAGGAAAGAGAAGCGTTAGACGCCAATATCGGTGAGCGATATTTCTACAATAATGCTGGTTACGTGATGTTGGGTTTAATTATAGAAAAAGTTTCGAATATGTCCTTAGCGGAATTTTTGAAAGAAAATATTTTTAAACCATTAAAAATGAAAAATAGTTTGGTTGGTGATGCCCCAAAAATCGATTTAAAAAATAGGGCTCTGGGTTATTCTGTGATTGGTGAGCTTGATGATTATACAGTTTCACATACTGGTTCTACTAGTATGTTTTCAAACGTTGATGATTTGTTTTTGTGGGATCAAGCTTTATATACTGAAAAGTTAGTTTCAAAGAAAACAATTGAGGAAGCATTTACCCCTGTAGTTTTAAATAATGGTTCTTTGTCTAATTACGGATTTGGATGGTTTCTTACTCCAGAAAAAAAATCAGTTAACCATTCAGGAAGTGATTTTGGTTACCGTACATTTATCATGAGAGATTTAGACAAAAAAAACACTTATATATGGCTTACGAATGCTGGAAATGCTATTCCTAAAGATGTGATGAATGTTGCAATTGAGAACATATTAGCTTCTAAGCCTTATGAAATACCTAAGATTACTGTTTTTTCAGAATTTCAAAAAGCGTTAGAAGTAAGCTCTGTGGATGATGCTATTACCAAAACGGCCAAATCTATACAATCTAATCCAAATCTGTATATGATGGACGATGCCGCTATTAATGAATTGGGTTACAAATACCTTAACGACAAAAAATTAGCAGATGCTTTCTCCATTTTCAAATTTAATGTTGCACTAAATCCAAATTCTTCAAATGTTTATGACAGTCTAGGCGAAATTTATCTATTGCAAAAAGATACGGTCAATGCTATCGAAAATTATAAAAAATCAGTAGCTTTAAATCCAGATAATGCAAATGCAATAAAGGTTTTAAAAAAATTAGGTATTGAGACAACTGACATGATTACTGAAGTAAAAGTTGCGCCAGAAGTTCTTAAAACCTATTTGGGAAAATATCAGTTAAATGAAAATTATTCTTTTACGGTAACCGAAGACAAAGGGCAGTTGTATATACAAGGAACGGGAGAAAAAATTACAACTGTATATCCAATGGCGCAAAATAGATTTTACAGTAAGATAATTACAGCTCAGTTTACTTTTAATAGCGATGAAAATGGGCATATTGATAGTTTGACATTGAATATGGGAAAAGACATGAATGCTAAAAAGTTGGACTAAAATTAAGAGTTTATAAAAAACGAACGCACAACAGCTAAGTTTTCGTTGCGTGCGCAGCACGAACAATGAAAGCTGTGTTGAACGGAAACCCGATTGCGCGGATTTGCAATCCGTGCCCACAACTGTAAGCACTTATTCAAAAAAAAATATTAGATGTGATTGCTTCGTTCCTCGCAATGACCCGATTGCGCGGATTTGTAATCCGTGCCAACAACGATAAGCTCCTAATCAAAAGAAAACTCTAGATGTTGATTGCTTCGTTCCTCGCAATGATTCAGCTAACGGTAAAAAAAAGTTGAGTAAACTATACTTTGTCAAAAAACTTACTACGATTCCTCCTTCGTTGGAAAGACAAAGCGATGGGAATATCTGTGACTATTTTTTCGTAACTTTGAATTTAAGAATAAATGATATGGATATTCAATCTTCTAAAATAGAATTGGTAAAAATCATTCTCAACATTGAGAATGATAAATTTATCGAAAAAATTACGGAATTTATTCAAAAAGAAAAACTAGATTTTTGGGATGAATTGAGTGTTTCTGAGCAAGAGGAAATTGAGAAAGGAATAAAAGAATTGAATAAAGGAAAAAGAGTTGAGTTCAATGACTTTTTGAAAAAAATCTCTTAATGAAAGTATTTTTATCAGAATTAGCTGAAAATAAGCTTTTAAAGTTGAATGATTTTCTTTTAGAGAATTGGAATTTGAAAGTTCGAAATGATTTTATTAAAAAGTTACTTCTAAAATTGAACAAATTTCTAATCAACCTGAAAGTTGCCCGCAATCTTGCGTATTTTAAGGCTTTTTAAATGTGTTGCAACAAAACAAACCACTTTCCACTATAGAGAAACTTTGACAAAAAAGAGATTGAGATTATCACCGTTTTTGATACAAGACAAAATCCAGACCAATTAGAAAAGCACATAAAATAAATTTGACTGTTTTTTTTATAACAATGCCAATCTATCTTGGGTTTTCCTCAAAATACCGTCCTTCAATTCGTTTAATGTCTTTTATGGAATTTTTGCCAAAGCCAAACATTTTTTTAAGATTTCATTTTTGGATAAATGCCAATCAATGTTTAAATTACACAATCGGTTCGCTAATTTTTCAATGATTATAATTACTGAAACCGTATTGAAATTAGTTTATGGGCAACTGATAAAATATTCTCTTCATTAATTTCAGGTAAATTTGCAAGAGGAAACAATTGCTGTCCCGGACGACTAACAAATGCCGTTTGCCAACCTGCCCAATTTGCACCGGCAACATCCCAACCATGCGCCGCTATCAACATACAATCATTCGATTTTAATCCCATTTTTCTAGCAGCCCAATTATAAGTATCTACATGTGGCTTGAATTTACCTACGTCTTCTATACTTAAAACATCGTCAAATAGATCATGAATTCCCGCATATTTAAGTTGCGTTTCTACTGCTTTATTGGATGAGTTAGTGAAAGCAACCAATTTAAAACCTTCTTTTTTCAAAAGTAAGAGTGCTTCTTTTACTTCTGGATGTGCAGGCAATGATAAAATTGCGGCAACAGCATCTTTGGCTTGTTTATCCGTTATAGTAATTCCATTTTTGTGGGCAACCATTATGAGTGCAGCGGCTCCAATTATTCCGAAATCTTGATATTGGTTTGCTACTGTTGTAACCAATGAATATTGAAGCATTGTAGTGAACCACAAGGACATCAATTCAGGACGATCGCCAAGCGCTGCGCCAATACTTCTTTTCATCACATTAAGATCCAGCAACGTTTCATTTACATCAAAAAATAAAACCTTGGGTCTCTGGAAATATACAGTATTATATTTATCATTATTGGCTGGATCCGCCTTTGTAATCAAATTAGGCGCAATTACTCCTTCTCCTCCAACTGGCAATGTAGTATTTATTAAATCTTGGTTGCTATTTTTAAATTCTTCCATTGTTTTTCTTTTTAAATCATGCGTTAAATAAAATATACGACAAAGTATCTTGTTTCGTGAAAACAGTACAAGTTACATGATATTTTTTAAAATAAAAAACATTACCGTACCATTATATGAAACAACTATTTCACGTTTTCAGAAAAATAGCGTTCTTCAATTCGCTTGATGTCTTTTATTGAATTTTTGGCCCAAGACAAACGTTTTTCTAAAATTTCATTTTCAGATAAATGCCAATTAATTTCGGAGTTGCGCAATCGATTCGTCAAGTTTTGAATTATAATTGATGCTGAAACCGAGATGTTCAAACTCTCCGTAAAACCTACCATAGGAATTTTAAGAAAACCATCGGCGCGTTGCAAAATTTCTTCAGACAATCCGTCTCTTTCGGTTCCAAAAAACAGAGCGCTAGGTTTTGTGATATCAAAATCATCCATCAAACAATCATTCTCGTGAGGCGTAGTAGCAATGATTTGGTAGCCTTTACTTTTTAAAGTATCCACACAATTCGTAATACTGTCAAAAGTGTTGATGTCAACCCATTTTTGAGCGCCCATCGCAATTTCCTTATCGATACTTTTTCCGTATCGCTGCTCAATCACATTCAATTCCTGAATCCCAAAAACCTCGCAACTGCGCATAACTGCACTCGTATTATGCATTTGAAAAATATCTTCGACAGCAATCGTAAAATGCTTGGTTCTGTTTTCCAATACTTTCAGAAATTTTTCTTTTCGGTTATCGGTCAGAATATTTTCAAGGAAATTAAGGTAATCAATGTCGATCATTAGAATATTTATTTTTGCAAAAATAGTAAAAAAGACTAGCTTTATACCTTCAAAAGTAGATTCTGATTGCCGCTTTTGGGATTGTTTCATGAAAGTGGAATTGTAAATGTTTGCGGAATTCGCGTGAGGGATAGAGGCGGTATCCTTTTTTGGCTTTTTAGCCAAAAAGATAAAGCCGAAAGCCCGACCCTTGTGGTCACGCCCAAATTGATATAAAATGAAAAAGAAATTAGTGGTTTTGACAGGAGCAGGAATTAGTGCCGAAAGTGGCATCAAAACCTTTCGCGACAGTGACGGATTATGGGAAGGCCATAACGTCAATGATGTCGCAACGCCAGAAGGTTGGCATAAAAATCAGGCATTAGTTCTTGATTTTTACAATCAAAGACGAAAACAATTCAAAGAAGTACAACCAAATTTAGGTCATCAAATTCTGGCTGAATTAGAGAATGAATTTGAGGTGTATATCATTACTCAAAATGTAGATGATTTACACGAACGCGCCGGAAGTTCGAATGTGTTGCATTTGCATGGCGAATTATTGAAAGTCCGAAGTACGAAAAACCCAAATTATATTCTGGATTGGCGGGAGGATTTGAATTTTGGCGATTTCGATGAAAATAAAAACCAATTGCGTCCGCATATTGTTTGGTTTGGTGAGGATGTTCCTGCTCTTGATGAAGCAATAACAATTACTCAAAGTGCGGATTATTTTGCTGTTATCGGGACTTCGCTGCAAGTCTATCCTGCGGCAGGATTAATAGACTTTACAGCTCCTGAAACTCCTGTTTTTTTATATTGATCCAAAACCCATAAAAATCCCAAATCTCCGAAATCCATTGGATGTGATTGCGGAAGTCTCTTCTGAAGGAATGAAAACGCTAAAAAAGAAGCTAATCGGGCTTATTTAAAAACCATTCGTTTTCTATTTTGCCACGAAAGGTTTATATTTGTGCCTTTCGAACAAACAACACAACAATGACTACTTTAAACGAATTGAATGCTATATCGCCAATCGACGGAAGATATAGAAACAAGACTATTTCGCTAGCTCCTTTTTTCTCTGAAGAAGCTTTAATCAAATACCGCGTATTGGTTGAAATTGAATATTTTATTGCTTTGTGCGAAGTTCCTTTGCCACAACTTACAACTGTAAACCCAGATTTATTTGAAAGTTTACGTAACATTTATAAAAATTTCTCTACTGAAGATGCGCTTTGGATCAAAGAAACGGAGAAAGTAACCAACCACGATGTAAAAGCAGTAGAATACTTTATCAAAGACGCTTTTGAAAAATTAGGATTATCCCAATATAAAGAGTTCATTCACTTTGGCTTGACTTCTCAAGACATAAATAACACAGCGATTCCGCTTTCTACAAAAGAAGCTTTCGAGAAAGTGTACATGCCTTCATTAATTACTTTAACTTCAAAATTGAAAGATTTAAGTGTAGAATGGAAGGATATCCCAATGCTTGCCCGTACACACGGACAACCGGCTTCGCCAACTCGTTTGGGTAAAGAAATTGGTGTTTTTGTAGAACGCCTAGAGGAACAAATGCGTTTGTTGTTTAACATTCCTTTTGCAGCTAAATTTGGAGGGGCAACAGGAAATTATAATGCGCATCACGTGGCATATCCACAAATTGACTGGAGAACATTTGGAGGGAAATTTGTGGAGGAAAACCTTGGTTTACACCACTCCTTCCCTACTACACAAATTGAACATTACGATCATTTCGCAGCATTTTTTGATGCTTTGAAAAGAATAAATACAATTATTATTGATTTAGACAGAGATATTTGGACATATGTCTCCATGGAATATTTCAAACAAAAAATCAAAGCGGGAGAAATAGGTTCCTCTGCTATGCCACATAAAGTAAACCCAATTGACTTTGAAAATTCAGAAGGGAATTTAGGAATTGCCAATGCTATTTTCGAACATTTATCAGCTAAATTACCGTTGTCAAGATTACAACGTGATTTAACAGACAGTACTGTTTTGAGAAATATTGGTGTACCAATGGGACATACTTTAATTGCTTTTGAAGCTACTTTGAAAGGATTAAACAAATTATTACTTAACGAACCAAAATTTCACGAAGATTTAGAGAAAAACTGGGCTGTTGTTGCCGAAGCAATTCAAACCATTTTACGTCGTGAAGGATATCCTAACCCTTATGAAGCCCTTAAAGGATTGACCAGAACCAATGAAGCTATTGATAAAAAAGCAATTCACGGTTTTATTGCTACCTTAGACGTTTCTGAAGCGATTAAAGCCGAATTAATGCAAATCACTCCTAGTAATTTTCTGGGCATATAAAAACAAAACACTGACAAAGTACAAAGCAACATGAACAAAAATATTTTTAAATTCATATTACTTTGTACTTTTTTTTTATTTTCCTGTGAGAATAAAAAAACTTCTAAAAAAAGCAACCTTACACATGCTAACGCAGGAGTTGTTATTTCTTTTGATGACACCAATATTAATGAATGGTATCATGCAAATAAAATCTTGCGTGAATATTCCTGGAAAGCTACTTTTTGTGTTTCAAAAATTAATACGTTAAGCCATTCTGAAATAAAGAAACTCAAGCAATTGCAAAAAGAGGGACACGAAATTGCAGGACATGGTTTCCACCATTTTGACGCACCTAAATTTGTTGCTAAAAACGGGATTGACGCCTACATTCAGCAGGAAATAAATCCGATGCTTGCTTTAATGCTTTTTTATAATTTTAAAGTAACTTCATTTGCTTATCCTTTCGGTTTTAGAAATGCTGACATTGATCAAGCACTTTTGAAAAAGTTTAAAATTATTAGGGGAACAACCTATGGAGCGCAAGATCCATTTTTCCAAAATTGCTATTACAATAACTCCAGAGTAGTTTATGGAATAGGTATTGATACGGATCATCCCAATTTCAGCATTCCGTATCTTGTGAGATTATTGGATTATGCTAAACAAAAGCATAAAATTCTGGTATTGTTTGGTCACAAACCGGTTCTGAAAGTAACAGCCAATTATCAAACTAAAATGGAAACATTAAAACTGATTTGCAATTATGTCAAACAACATAATATGACGTTTTATAGTTTGTCTGAATTAAACAATTTAAAATAACATTTCATTGCAAGAGTGAAATCTATTAATTTTATAAAAACACAAATGCTTCTGGCAATTTAGCCAAGACAAAAGTGAAAAGCCTTGAGGGAAAAAATCATTTTTTCTTGCACTTGGAGAGCGACCAAAGGAAGCTCCTGCAAAGGGAATAGAAAAACGATTTATGACTGAGTCCCGAAGCGTCGCGATGAAATGGATGGCTGGAATAGCTCCCAAATAAAAATAAAACTATGGATACTGAAGCAATAGTAGCGGAAACGACACATCACCTACAGCCATTGATAAGCGATTTGGGATTAATCCTGATGACAGCAGGAGTTGCCGTTTTGTTGTTTAAAAAAATCAAACAACCGCTGGTTTTGGGGTATTTGATAGCGGGATTTTTGGCAGGAAATCATTTTGATTTTTTCCCTTCGGTGACTGATATTAAAAGCGTGGAAGTTTGGGCAGAGATTGGAGTGATCTTTTTATTGTTCAGTCTTGGACTGGAATTCAGTTTTAAGAAATTGATGAAAGTGGGCGGAACCGCTTCAATAACCGCGATTACACAAATTGTTACAATGGTCATAGTTGGTTATTTTGTTGGCCAATGGATGGATTGGTCTAAAATGGACAGTGTCTTTTTAGGGGTTATTCTTTCGATTTCATCTACTACTATTATTCTCAAAACCTTTGAAGAATTAGGCGTTAAGGCTCAGAATTTTGCCGGAATAGTAATTGGCTCCCTTATTGTTCAGGATATTATTGCCATATTAATGATGGTATTATTATCGACTGTTGCCGTTAGCAATCAATTTTCAGGAGGCGAATTATTGCAATCAGTCTTGAAACTGGTGTTTTTCTTAACGATTTGGTTTGTTGGCGGTATATTTTTTATTCCAACCTTACTTAAAAGAGCGAAGCATTTACTATCCGACGAAATGTTGCTTATTATTTCGCTTGCTTTATGTTTGATGATGGTTATTCTGGCTGCCGATGTTGGTTTTTCACCTGCCCTTGGCGCCTTTATTATGGGTTCTATAATTGCCGAGACTACGCAAGCAGAACACATAGAGCATTTAGTAAAACCGGTTAAAGATTTATTTGGAGCAGTTTTCTTTGTGTCTGTTGGAATGTTAATCAATCCTCAAACTTTGTATGAGCACGCAATTCCAGTGCTTATTCTTTCTCTTATAACCATTTTCGGACAATCAATAAGCTCGACCGCTGGTGCATTACTTTCTGGACAACCCTTAAAACAATCCGTTCAAACGGGAATGAGTTTGTCGCAGATTGGAGAATTCTCCTTTATCATTGCGACATTAGGAATGACCCTAAATGTAACGAGTTCATTTTTGTATCCGATAGTGGTAGCAGTTTCGGCGGTGACGACATTTACTACTCCGTTTATGATCAAATTGTCCACGCCATTTTCAGAATATTTATCTAAAAAATTGCCTAGAAAATGGACCAAAAGAATTGAACGTTACAGTGCGAATGCCCAAGCCATTAAATCTGTTAGCAATTGGCAGATTGTAATTAATGCTTATCTCGTTCAAGTCATTGTTCACTCGGTAATAATATTTGCTGCCATTTTACTCTCCTCTAAATATCTTTTGCCATTGGTTACTGATTTTCAATTTGGTAATGCTATAGGTGCCTTAATTACTTTGGTGGTTCTTTCTCCTTTTTTATGGGCACTTTCTTTACGTCGTGTTGCAGTAAATGAAGTCGCTGTTTTGCTGGAAGAAAGAAAATATCGAGGGCCAATTCTGATGATGCTGCTCTTAAGAGTACTTCTTACCATATTTTTTATCGGGTTTTTATTAAATATTTTCTTCTCTCCAATTGTTGCTTTTATAACACTAATTGTAGCGTTGATCGTTTATTTTGTTTTCCAAAAAAGACTAAATGCACAATATCATCGAATTGAAAATCATTTCTTAAAAAACCTAAATGCCAGAGAAATAACAAAAGCCAAAAGAAGCCGAAGCGATTTATCTCCTTGGGATGGACACATGACTTTTTTCGACATTGCCACAGAATCCAATATTGTAGGAAAGACATTGGAGGAATTAAAAATTAGGGAACAAATAGGAATAAATATTGCTTTTATTAAGCGAGGTGATATTATGATCAATATTCCCAATAAAAACGAACGATTATTTCCAGGTGATGAAATATGTGTTATAGGTACTGATGCGCAGGTAAAAGAATTCAAATCATATTTAGACCAACATGAAATTGATGTTCCCGATACGCTTACCGAAGCCGAAATTGTATTACGACAAATAGAATTAAAAAATGAATCTTATATTGGCAAAAGTATTCGGGACTCCAAATTGCGGGAGAAAACTAACGGTTTGGTTGTAGGCATCGAAAAAAAGGGAAAAAGAATCTTAAATCCCGAATCAAATATAGTATTAGAGAAAGATGATATTCTTTGGATTGTTGGAAATAAAAAGTTACTAGCTGATTTGGTTCATAATTAGACATAAAAAAAGTGCGAGAAATGAATCTTGCACTTTTTTATTTTGTCTTTTTCAGACTATTTTATCTCGAGTAATTCGGAGCTTCTTTAGTAATTGTTACATTATGAGGATGACTTTCGTTGATACCGCTTGCAGTGATGCGAACAAAACGACCTGTTTCCTGTAAAGTCGGAATATCTTTCGATCCACAATATCCCATTCCAGCACGAAGACCACCAACGAATTGTTGCATGCTTTCATTCAATTCTCCTTTGTAAGGTACACGACCTACAATTCCTTCTGGAACCAATTTCTTAACGTCATCTTCAACATCTTGGAAATAACGATCTTTTGATCCTTCTTGCATCGCTTCAACAGAACCCATACCACGGTATGATTTGAATTTTCTTCCTTCGAAAATAATAGTTTCTCCAGGAGATTCCATAGTTCCGGCTAGCAAAGAACCTAACATCACACAATCAGCACCTGCAGCGATAGCTTTAGGGATATCACCTGTATAACGAATTCCACCATCAGCAATTACAGGAACTCCCGAACCTTTTATCGCAGCAGCAACTTCAAGAACAGCTGAAAACTGAGGAAAACCAACACCTGCAACGATACGAGTTGTACAAATAGAACCTGGTCCAATTCCTACTTTCACACCATCTGCACCATTTTCCACAAGATATTTAGCCGCTTCAGCGGTGGCAATATTACCAACAATAACGTCTAAGTCAGGAAATTTTGCTTTCACTAATTTTAGCACATCCACAACTCCTTTTGTATGTCCGTGAGCAGTATCGATTATAACCGCATCCACTCCAGCATTAACCAAAGCAGTCGCTCTTTCTACAGCATCTGCAGTAACTCCTAATGCCGCAGCAACACGCAAACGTCCGTATTTGTCTTTATTTGCATTTGGTTTTTGGGTCAATTTAGTAATATCTCTAAACGTAATTAAGCCCACTAACTTATTAGCAGCATCTACGACCGGAAGTTTTTCTATTTTATAACCTTGCAAAACAACTTCAGCTTGTTCGAGTGAAGTTCCTTCGGCAACTGTTACCAAGTTTTCACTTGTCATTACCTCAACGATAGGTCTTGCATTGTTTTTTTCGAAACGTAAATCACGATTAGTGACAATTCCTTTTAGTATTTTGTTTTCATCCACGATCGGAATGCCTCCAATACCATATTCTTTCATTGCATTTTTGGCATCAGCAACAGTAGAGGTCAAAGGCAAAGTAACCGGATCGATTATCATACCGGATTCGGCTCTTTTTACTTTTCTCACCTTAGCAGCTTGTTGCTCGATCGTCATATTTTTGTGCAAGACACCAATACCACCTTCTTGAGCCATGGCAATTGCCATAGCACTTTCGGTAACAGTATCCATAGCTGCGGACACTATTGGAACATTAAGTGTTATGTTTCTTGAAAATTTTGATTTGATACTCACTTCGCGAGGAAGAACCTCTGAGTAATTAGGAACTAATAGTACATCATCGTAAGTTAATCCTTCACCGATAATCTTAGAATTGTGTGCGATCATTGCAATTGTAGTTAAATTGCGTGCAAATATAGATAATCTTAAGCAAAAAAACGACTACTTTTTACAATAAATGATTAAATTGCAGTATCAAGGGTAATCACTGCCACTAGACACTTTCATTGTTGCTACCTAAAAAAAATTAATTAATTTCTTTGCAATGACAGAATCCAAACAACAAATAAAGGGGCTTTTAGAGGACCAAGTAAAAGAATCAAGAGCTAAAAACGGATCTAATTCTTTAGATCATCAGGACAAAAATAACTTTCTGACTTCCTTAATAGAAATGGTTAAAGAACCGATGTTTTTGTTATTGATGACGGCGACAGGAATTTATTTTATTACTGGAGATTATGGAAACGGAATTTTTATGACAGTAGCTATTCTACTAGTTTCTACCATTTCACTTTATCAGGAATCCAAAAGCAGAAATGCCATTGAATCCCTAAAAAAATTATCCCAGCCTAAAAGTAAAGTCATTCGCAATAACGAAATTCTAGAAATTCCCAGTGAAGAAATTGTGTTGGGTGATTTCATTCAAATTGAAGAAGGCACATTTATACCGGCTGATGCCACAATTATTCAATCCAACGATTTTTCAGCCAATGAATCGATACTTACAGGCGAATCGCTTGCTGTTTTTAAAAATGAACAGTCTGAAAATAATCAGGTATTTCGTGGAACTATTGCAGCCAGCGGACTGGCCATTTGTGAAGTTAATGCTATTGGTGGAGAGACAAAAATTGGTAAAATCGGCAAAAGCATTGAAACAATTACTGAAGAAAAAACACCTTTACAATTACAAATTGGCAATTTTGTAAAGAAAATGTCTCTTGTAGGTTTGGTCATTTTTGGGATCGTCTGGGGCATTAATTATTACAATTCGAAAAATATTTTAGACAGTCTCTTAAAAGCATTAACACTGGCAATGAGCATTATTCCAGAGGAAATTCCGGTTGCCTTTACCACTTTTATGGCTTTAGGTGCCTGGCGTTTAATGAAAATGGGGATTATTGTAAAACAAACTAAAACGGTAGAAACTCTTGGGAGTGCCACCGTAATCTGTACAGATAAAACTGGAACTATTACTCAAAATAAAATGAGTCTGGCGCAATGGTATACTTTTTCATTAAATGAAATAAAAGAAATTATAAACGAGAATGAAAGTCCTAATTTAAGTAAAGAAGAACAAGAATTACTGAGCATTTCAATGTGGGCCAGTGAACCTATCCCTTTTGACGGAATGGAAATTGCTTTGCACGAAGCCTACACTAAATTAAAAATTACTGATGAGAGAAGCAATTTCAGATTAATCCACGAATATCCTTTGGACGGAAAACCTCCTATGATGACCCATGTTTTTGAGAACCAAGAAGGAACAAGAATTATTGCTGCTAAAGGCGCTCCGGAAGCACTAATTGCATGTTCGAATCTATCACAAGAGGAAACCGAACAAGTTTGTAAAGCTGTTGAATCTATGGCAAATAAAGGTTTTCGAGTTTTAGGTGTTGGCCTCACGGAATTTTCAGGGGATAATTTTCCAAAAAAACAGCAAGACTTTGCTTTTCATTTCAAGGGTTTAGTTGCTTTTTACGATCCCCCAAAAGAGAATATTAAAGCCGTTTTCGAAACGTTTTATAACGCAGGAATTGTAGTGAAAATAGTAACTGGCGATAATGCTGTCACAACATCTACTATAGCAAAGCAAGTTGACTTCAGAAATGCCGAAAAAGTATTAAATGGAGATCAATTAATGGAAATGGATGAAGCTACTTTAAAAGAAAAAGTAATGGAAACCACCATCTTTACGAGAATGTTTCCCGAGGCCAAACTTAAAATCATTAAAGCATTAAAAGATAATAATCAAATTGTGGCCATGACTGGTGATGGCGTTAATGATGGTCCAGCATTAAAATCAGCTCATATAGGTATTGCTATGGGCAAAAAAGGAACGGAAATTGCCAAAGAAGCGGCAAATTTAATTCTGATTGACGATGATTTTTCTAAAATGACGGATGCCATCGCTATGGGAAGAAAAATCTATATCAATCTAAAAAAAGCGATTCAATATATCATTTCTATACATATTCCTATAATACTAATTGTCTTTATTCCTCTGGCATTGGGTTGGGTTTATCCAAATATTTTCTCTCCGGTTCACGTTATTTTCCTGGAGATAATAATGGGTCCCACCTGTTCCATCATTTATGAAAATGAACCTATGGAACGAAATCTGATGCTGTTAAAACCAAGGCCTTTTACGACTACTTTTTTTAATCTGAAAGAAATTACCATTAGCATCATTCAGGGACTTATGATCACTATAGGACTCTTATTTGTTTATCAATTTTGTGTGGCAACTAATTGTATCGAAAGCGTAACAAGAACAACTGTTTTTCTAACATTAATATCGTCAAACATCTTTCTGACACTTGTTAATCGTTCTTTTTATTATTCCATATTTACCACTTTAGGTTATAAAAATAATTTAGTTCTAATGATTATTTCCTTAACCATCCTAATCACCGCTTTACTACTATTTGTCCCTGCATTTTCACATTTTTTCCAATTTGAAACAGTCTCGGGAAGCCAAATTGGTTTGAGTATTTTAGTTGGATTTGTTTCGGTTCTTTGGATAGAAATATACAAATGGTTCAAACGTAGAAAATCTCAATAAATCAAGCTAATTAGATGCTAATTTATCCTTAAAAATAATATTTAAACCCAATTGAAAAGATAAACTGTTGGCTTTTGAAACATCTCTATATTCTAAAAGGTTGTCCGCAAGAATGTAAAAATTTACAGGTCCAAAATTACTTGACAATCCCAATCCTATGTTTTTATTGGAATACGAATCTATTGTATAGGTAGCTTTCACTTGCAGTGCATTGAAAATTTTTCGGCTGTAATAGGTCGTAAAAGCGATCAAAGGAGTCCTCGGTGTTGTCATGACAAACAACTGCGCACCAACGGCACTTTTATAGATAGTTTCTGGATTATAGTCCGTACAATCACAATCTGTAGGGCGTTCTTCTTCAAAAGAATATTGAATAGAGGAGTTGAACTTTGCAGGTCGCCATGTGGTATATTTATTGTGCAAAGTATCTAAAGGTATAGCATCTTTAAATTGCTGATATACATCCCCCCCAGTATTTCCTCCATTGAATTTAGGATTTATTCCATCATACTTATAATATCCTTTGTAAGTTAAACTCTCTACCTCTTTAGTATGCTTTATAAAACCAACATCAACAATGCTTGCTGTGAACTGGATATTTTTTTTTGGATAGTACGTAAGTCCCGCATCAAAACCTAAGCCTAAATTACCACCAAATAAAGCTTTACTTTTAATGTCTTTTGCCACTTCACCATCATAATTCTTATCGTTATACTTAGCAATACCTGACGTATTGAGTTGCAAATTAGAGTAGATAACTTGTTCGTACCTATTAACATTGGAAGGAATTGTGTAAATATATCCTGAATTTTTTGTTGAAGAGGCATCGAAAATACTAGAATAAATTTTCCCTCTAAATCCTACTGTCAGCCTCTCATTTATATTTTTGTGATAACCGATATGTAGCGCCGTCAGCATTTCTGCTTTTACATTCAAATCCCCCAAATCAAATACTTTTCCCAGATATCTTTCATTTCCGTCTAAAGCCAGGATAGCGAGATCTTTAGGCATGTAGCTTAGGAAATCAAATTCCTGACACATTCCAAAAGAAACATAAGAATCATATTGATCTTGCCCTCCTTTAATCCTGAATCCTCCGCTGAATAACTCTATTTGTTCGTTTATTGCTGCTCTATCTTTTCTTGTGGTAGAAAACACTACATCGCGCAATTTTACATTAAAATCGACTCCATTGTCTGCAAATAAATCATACGCAGAGAAACCGCTGGAACCTACATTTGTCGAAACCCCTGATAATAATGGAATCCCAAAATAGAATTTATAAGTAACATCAGCACCTGGATTAGTCATCAAAGACTGTGGTACTGACGTAAAATTATATAAAAGTTGTTTGTTTTGTGAAATACTTTTAACCGACATAAATAGAATAAAAAGCAGGATTATTTTTCTCATTGAACTATTAGATAAGCAGTGACATCTGAGCGTAATTTAAAACTACCGATACTATTTGCGCTTAATGGCGGACCAGCAAGCATTTTTAGAACAAAAGTCATTTTAGTGGTGCTTTTCAATAAATCCAGTTTTGCATTTTCAAATGTCACTATTTTTGTAATTGGATTCGCTACACCAGTATACGCCGGAATATTGAAGTTTATCGTATAAAGTGGCTGATTGTTTCTGTCCTGCAATATGATATCTAACGTATAACCTCTATTAATTGTATTGTCTATTTCAAAAGATAAATCAGCTTTTGTAAGATGCATTTTAAAAAACGCGTCATTAAACACATCCACTGTTGCAGAAGCAACCGTTAAATTCTGCTCTATTCCATTTGCCACAAATTCATGTGCAGGAATTTCAAAGTAGGCTAAATTTGCAACAAAAATCGGTTCTAATTTCAAATCATTAGCTTGGTTGAAATCTAAATCACTTGAACATGAAAAAGAGAATAAGGATATAATAAATAACAATAAAATTCTATTGGAAAACACTAGTTTCATAATTTAAATTTATTAAAATCAATCTCAATAATATCAATACCAACGCATCAATTGATTACTTATTATTTTACTCACCAAATGGTAATATTTAACGCAATTAAGCGTATTCACTAATGAAACTCCCCAAACAACTTAGAAGCTTCATTATAAGCACTTTCAAAACTCATTGGACTTAGATTAGTGTTTTCTTTTTTTGAAGTAAAATACGATAGTAATTTCTCTGTTGGCATATTACCTGTCAAATCATCTGTTGCCATAGGACACCCGCCAAAACCCTGAATTGCACCATCATAACGACGGCAACCCGCTTTGTAAGCCGCATCAATTTTCTCAAACCATTTATCTGGTGTGGTATGAAGATGGGCTCCAAACTCTATTTCAGGATATTTTGGAATTAAATTCGAAAACAAATACCCAATCACATCAGGAGTTGAACTTCCTACGGTGTCCGAAAGTGAAAGGATTTTCACTCCCATATCAGATAATTTTTGAGTCCATTCGCCTACAATTTCCGTGTTCCATGGGTCACCGTATGGATTCCCGAATCCCATAGAAAGATAAGCTACTACTTCTTTTTTGCTTTTATCCGCAATTTCTAAAATCTCTTGTAAAGTGATTAATGATTCCGCTATGGTTTTATGAGTATTCCGCATTTGGAAATTCTCTGAAATCGAAAAAGGAAAACCTAAATATTGTATTTCAGGATGAACAGCAGCTAATGTCGCCCCTTGAGTATTCGCAATAATTGCCAATAATTTACTTCGGGTTTGAGATAAATCAAGTTGTGCAAGCACTTCGGCAGTATCCTGCATTTGCGGAATCGCTTTTGGCGAAACAAAACTACCAAAATCTATGGAATCAAATCCTACACGCAATAAAGCTTGGATGTAGGCCACTTTTCTTTCAGTAGGTATAAATGGCTTTATGCCTTGCATGGCATCGCGTGGACATTCTATAATTTTTATTGGCTCCATAGAAAGCCAAAGATAGAAAAACAATTATGAATTTTAAATTATGAATTTCAAATTTATGAAAATTGACTATATTACGTATATCGGTAATAAAATAATATATTACATTATTTGGTAATAATAAATATTATTACGTTATTTGGTAATATTTATAATTTAATCGGAACTTAACTTTTTAATTACATTTGAATATGACAAGCATAATCACAGGAGACATCGTTAATTCAAGAAAGCTACCTTCTAACATTTGGATTGACGGCTTAAAAAAACTATTCAATACTAAAGGAGAAAATCCAATAGAATGGGAAATTTATCGCGGCGATGAATTTCAACTGGAAATTGAAAATGTAGAGGAAGTGCTGCGAGCAGCTTTAGAAATTAAAGCTTATCTGAAAAGTATCAAACTTGATGCAAGGATGAGTATTGGAATTGGCGATAAAACCTATCAAGCAGATAAAATTTCTGAAAGTAATGGAACTGCATTTGTTCGTTCTGGTGAACTTTTTGACACTTTAAAAAAACAAAAAACTACCTTAGCAATCAATTCCGATAATCCTAACATTGATTCTGACATCAATCTAATGCTTCGCTTAGGATTGACTTTTATGGATAATTGGTTGGTTCAATCAGCAGAATTTGTTTTGACAGCCATACAAAATAAAGGATTATCGCAAGAAGAAATAGGTGTAAAACTAGGCATAAATCAAGCTGCCGTAAGCCGAAGACGAAAACGAGCACAATTTGACCTGATGATGGAATTAGATAATTATTTCAGAAAAAAAATTAAAACCATTACCATATGATTATTTTCATAAAACTGCTTCTGGCGCATTTACTTGGTGATTTTTTACTGCAGCCTACTACATGGGTTCTAAACAAGGAAGATAAAAAACACAAAAGCATTTTCCTTTATCTTCATACACTATTGCATGGTGTGTTAGCTTGGATCATAATTGCAGAAATAGATTTTATATGGTTTGCAGTTCTATTGGCACTAACACACGGAGGAATTGATTACTTGAAACTAAGATTTCAGAAAAAGAAAACAAAACGTACTTGGTTCCTCGTGGATCAAGCCATGCATATTCTCGTAATCATATTTATTACAATGGTTTATCAAAATGAAACTATTGATTTCACAGGATTCGACAATCAATTTTGGATATTTGGCACAGGCCTGCTACTACTGACAAAACCAACTTCAATTCTTATAAAGAACATTATCTCCATTTGGACACCCGAAAGTAAAAAAAGTGACGACTCATTATCCAATGCTGGCAATTACATTGGAATATTAGAGCGCTTATTTGTATTTTGTTTCATAATTACCAATCACTTTGAAGCGATTGGCTTTTTATTGGCCGCAAAATCAATTTTTCGTTTTGGAGATTTGAAAGAAGCAAAAGACCGAAAACTTACTGAATATGTCCTTATTGGAACTTTACTGAGTTTTGGAATCGCCATGCTAACAGGCCTTTTAGTAGCGTGAGGGCTGTAAGCGTTTTAAAATTTCTTTGTTTATGGCTTTTACTAAAGCTGGCCCTTCATAAATAAAACCAGTGTATAATTGTATTAAACACGCTCCTGCTTCTAGTTTTTCGATAGCATCTTCGGCAGAATGGATACCTCCTACTCCAATAATAGGAAATGCTTTTTTGCTTTTTTGAGATAGAAAACGAATAACTTCAGTAGAACGTTTTGCCAATGGTTTTCCGGATAAACCTCCCATTTCTGATTTATTTTCGGATTGCAATCCTTCGCGAGAAATAGTTGTATTCGTAGCAATAACTCCTGCAATCTTTGTTTCCTTAATAATATCTATGATATCCAGCAATTGATCATCCGTCAAATCAGGAGCAATTTTTAACAGAATAGGTTTTTGTTTTGGCTTAGCCAAATTCTTATTTTGCAGTGTTTGCAACAATTGAGTCAATGGCTCTTTGTCTTGCAAGGCACGAAGATTTGGTGTGTTTGGCGAACTCACATTAACTACAAAATAATCTACATAATCATATAACGCATCAAAACAAATTTCGTAATCAGAAGTTGCTTCTTCATTAGGAGTCAGTTTGTTTTTACCAATATTTCCACCAATTAATACACCTGTGTTTTTTTTCAAACGTTCTACTGCTTCTTGAACACCACCGTTATTAAAACCCATTCGGTTAATTATGGCACTATCTTCTTTAAGACGGAACAATCGTTTTTTAGGATTTCCTTCCTGACCTACAGGAGTAAGTGTTCCTATTTCGATAAAACCGAAACCAAAGTTGGACAATTCTTTATATAACTTGGCATCTTTATCAAAACCTGCAGCCAATCCAACTGGGTTTTTGAATTTCAATCCAAACACTTCTGTTTCCAGTCTGGGGTCATCAATATCATAAAGTGATTTGAAAAGGAATGAAAATCCAGGGATTTTTGATAAAAAGCGAATCAATGAAAAAGTAAAATAATGAATTTTTTCTGGGTCAAACCAGAAAAGTATAGGACGAATTATTAATTTATACATGTTTGTTGTCTTGTTCGTGCAAAAATAGAACTATCTACTCGATAAATAAATATTTGGAAAATAATTTTAATAAATCATTTTGCTCTTTAAAAACAAACTTAAAATATTCAACTTCAATTTATAGCTAATTTAATAGGCCCGTTTTGTTTTTTTATAGAAATAATCTGAATAATTAATTATAAATGACTAATTTTAAGTATAATACGTCATTCTGAATAAACTACTATTATAGGTTTTATTATTTAATTTAAAAAAAAAGCAATGAAAAAAGATTTAAATTTCCGTAGATTCTTGTCTTTTTGCATCACTATCATTGGATGCATATTTATGGTAGCAAGCTGTGATTCTCCCAAAAAAGAGAAGAAAGAAAGCTTTGATATGGCTGAAGCCAAAAAAAGTATTGAAGAGCAAAACTTTATTTTTACCGAGGCGATGAACAAAAGTGACTCCGTATCTGCAGCCAATTGTTACACTACAGATGCAAAATTTATGCAGCCCAACACAAAAGCAACTGTTGGTAGAAATAACATACTTCATGTTATTTCGAATTTTATGAAATCTGGCATGCCCAAATTTAGTTTGAATACTAAGGAAGTTTGGGGAAATAATGATCTATTAGTTTCAGAGGACGAATGGACATTTACCGACAAATCGGGCAAAGTATTAGACCGTGGAAAATCATTAGTCGTATGGAAAAAGGAAGATGGAAAGTGGAAAATGTTCCGTGATTGCTATAATTCTGATATGCCAATGCCTAAGTAAAATGAAATTATTTTTCTATTTACAAAATGAATTTAAAAAAAACCGAAACTATAAATATGGTTTCGGTTTCTTCTTTTCTGCAATTGAAAAATTAGTTTCACACTAAAATTTTGAATGTCTTTACTTTTTAGTTTTCCATTTTCATTTTCGTTCTTTTCATCATCATTCCATTCATATCCATTTTGTCCCCATTTTTCATCATCATGGTTTTCCCGTTTTTCATCTTTACCATTCCGTTAGGAAAAACCATTGCACCATTAGACATCATCATTTCATTTTCCATCATCATCATCTTACCGTTTTTCATCATCATCATTTTTCCGTCTTTCATCTTTACATACCCTTCCATTTTATTCATCATCATCATCATGCCATTCATATCCATCATATCTCCGTTTTTGAACATAATGGTTTTCCCATCTTTCATTTTTACCATCCCGTTTGGAGAAACAACAGAACCATTAGGCATAGTCATTTTTTTTTCCATAATAATCATCCTTTCTCCTTTCATCATCATCATTTTACCATTTTTCATCATTAAATGATCTTTCATTTGGACCATTTTTGGATCGTACATTTTGGAATCATACATTTTAGCATCCTTAGCCGTAGCGCCTAAAGTACAAATAACCACTGCTAATAAAATAAATAAATTTTTCATAATATATTGATTTTTAGTTTTTTACATTATTAAAATTACAAAAAAAAATAGTTATAAGAAACTCTTTTTAATTTTTAATTCACAAAAAAAATCTAAACTAATAATTACAACACGCAGGAGCGCCCTTTACAAAAAAAAGAAATCCTGTTTACAGATTTCTAAAGATCTATTTATAAATTAGCAAACTAAAGGCCTTATATTAAAAAAAGCATGCATAATACAATCATCTTAATAGTTGGTCGGGGAAATCTACAAAAATACGGCTCACTAAACACCGCATTATTAGCCTATTTATACCAGCAAAATTATATATTCTTTACGAACCAATTGGTCAGGAAATATATCATTTGAGTAATATTGAAAGGAAATATAAATGGTTCCCTGCAATTTTAAAAAAATATTTTGGAGAATTTATCTTTTGAGATATACTATTCTTAATTTTATTCTTTTTTTAAAATCCTTCCGCAAGAATATAAATACTATAGAATTTCATTCAAAAATATTAAAACAGTTTCTCTTAAAATTGGGCACTAAAAAAGAAATAATCATAATTTAAAGTTCAGCTGGTGGATTAATAGCAACACAAATTGCGGATGAGTTAAATATAAAACATATTATTTGTTTGGGTTATCCTTTTCAACATCCTGAAAAAGAAGAGGAATCTCACCGATTTATGCATTTAAAGAACTTAAACACTCCCTTCATTATAATTCAAGGTACAAATGATGCTTATGTCGGGAGTGAAATTGATACAAAATATGAGCTTGCGCCAACAATTGAACTGTTTTTTGTGGAAACAAATAATGATTTTAAAACCTCAGCTGATGATTGGAAAAAAGTAATTACTAAAATTAACAGTACAATTAATCCAATTATAGAGTAATCAACAACTAGTAAGCCAAAATTTATACAAAAAAATAGTTAAGTATCATAAATCCTAATATATTTACTATAATCTAATTTTTGTTTTAACGCTTGTAATAATATTTCCTTTTTATTCGACAATTAAAACAGAAGGTGGTTACCATTTGATAATTCTTAAAAGCTATTTTCCAAAATTTAAAATAAAACACTTTGAAAATGATTAATGATACAAATTGGCACGAAAAACATACAGCAACATTAAATGTAGGAAGTCGTTTAGCTGACTCTGTAGCCAAAGGAATGGGTTCCTGGAGGTTCATTATAGTTCAAACCATATTAGTACTGCTTTGGATGACATTAAACATTGCTGCTTTTACTTACCACTGGGATGTATATCCATTTATCCTCCTAAATCTTCTTTTTTCTACTCAGGCTGCTTATGCCGCGCCTATCATCATGATGTCCCAAAACCGTCAAAGTGAAAGAGACAGATTACAGGCGCAAGCAGATTACCAAACAAATATTGACGCAAAACTAGAAATAGAAGCCTTGACAATTCAACTAAATAAATTAGAAGTCGAAAAACTAGATGTAATAATTTCCTTGTTGAAAGAAATGAAAGAAACTAAATAAGTCCTCGGAATTATTTTCTTTGAAAGCTTTGTCATAAATTTTGCGGACTTGTTTCATAGGCTACAATTAAGATTATTTCTTAACTTTCTGTGACTGCTAAGTTAGCATGTCCACTCTTGAAGGATACCGAAAATAGCTTCTGAAAAAATGATTATATTTGCATAAAACAAATAAAAAATGCAACATATTATAGACCGATTCATCAGTTACGTAACTATTGATACAGAATCTGACGCCAATTCGGAAACCACGCCAAGTACCCCTAAACAATGGGACCTAGCCAATAAACTAGTTGAAGAATTAAAAGCTATTGGCATGCAAGATGTAACAATAGACGACAAAGCGTACATCATGGCTACTTTGCCAAGCAATGTTATCCATGAAGTACCAACTATTGGATTTATTTCCCACTTTGACACCACGCCCGATTTTACCGGTGCCAATGTAAAGCCTCAAATTATCTCAAATTATGATGGTAAAGACATTGTCTTAAATGCTGAACAAAACATTATATTATCACCTAATTATTTTAAAGATTTATTATTGTATAAGGGACAAACCTTGATTACAACTGACGGAACGACATTATTAGGTGCCGATGATAAAGCCGGAATCACCGAGATTGTTACCGCAATGGAATTCCTTATCAAAAATCCCGAAATCAAACACGGAAAAATCAGAGTGGGTTTTACACCTGATGAAGAAATTGGTCGTGGTGCACATCATTTTGATGTAGAGAAATTTGGAGCTGAATGGGCTTATACGATGGATGGTAGCCAAATAGGCGAACTGGAATATGAGAATTTTAACGCGGCTGGCGCCAAAATTATTTTCAAAGGAAAAAGTGTTCATCCTGGTTACGCCAAAGGAAAAATGATCAATTCTATGCTGATTGCTAATGATTTCATCAATGAATTACCTGATGATGAAACACCAGAAACAACTAAAGGATATGAAGGCTTTTTCCATGTACATCACCTTACTGGCAGTATTGAAGAAACCGTTTTGGAACTGATTATCAGAGATCATAACAAGAAAAAATTTGAAAAACGCAAAGAATTAGTAGAAAAAATCACTCGAAAAATCAACAAGAAATTTGCGAAACAATTTGGTGCTGATATAGTTAAAGCCGAGATAAAAGATCAATATTACAATATGAAAGAAAAGGTAACGCCTGTAAAACATATTGTGGACATTGCTGAAAAAGCAATGAGAGAAATAGGTATTAAACCACTTATTAAACCTATTCGCGGAGGGACTGACGGTTCCCAATTGTCATATAAAGGATTGCCATGCCCAAATATTTTTGCTGGTGGACATAATTTTCATGGAAAATACGAATATGTTCCCGTTGAAAGCATGCAAAAAGCAGTAGAAGTTATCGTGAAAATTGCTGAACTTACCGCAATAGGCGATTATATTAAAACGGAAGAAACCATTAAAAATAAAAAATAATTGGAATCATCAAAAACCGATACACGTATTTGGGATAAAATCAATGGTTGGTCAGAAGAATTAGAATTACTTAAATCAATTGTTGCCCAGACGGAACTCATCGAAACTACGAAATGGGGAGGTTGCGTTTATGTCTTAGACAATAAAAATGTGATCGGGATAGGAGGATTTAAAAATTATTTTACAATCTGGTTTTTTAATGGCGTTTTTCTAAAAGATGAAAAAAAAGTTTTAGTTAACGCGCAAGAAGGCGTTACTAAATCATTACGACAATGGCGCTTTACATCAAAAGATGATGTAAATGAATCTTTGGTTTTGGAATATATTCAGGAAGCAATTGAAAATGAAAAGCAGGGAAAAATAATTAAACCCACTAAAGCGGAACTTACAATTGAGATGCCCGAAATTTTTCAGAAGGAATTAGATGTTAATCCGAATTTAGCCGACGCTTTTCTAAAATTCTCACCATACAAACAAAAGGAGTTTTTAGAATACATAGTTGAAGCAAAACGAGAAGAGACTAAACGTTCCAGACTAGAAAAGATAAAGCCAATGATACTCGAAAACATTGGTTTAAATGACAAATATCGATAAAATTAAGACCCAATTCTGAAAAATCAGAGTTGGGCTTTTTTTTTTAAAATCATATTATATTACATAAATGCAATTTAATAATCATTCGATGAAAATTGCATTCAAATTCATAACCCCGATATCTTTTGAAAACTATTGAAAAGGAATTATATCCTTTTTGACATCTTTATGTGCATTGTTTTTATTGTAAAGCGCATCAAAATATTAGTATTATACTGAAAACCTTAACATTGACCAGTTTGTTAAATCACTATATTTACTAACAACTGCTTAACAATCTATTAACACCACAGATAACTATTCGTATAATTTCATAAAAAACTAATACTAAAAATATAAATTATGATACAAAAAAAAGAAGCGCAAACTGATTCAGTATCGCCAGCAAAACCTAAAATCGATAAGCCAGTTAGAACTCGGACAACAAAAATTGTCGAACATGTTATGGAAGCGGTTGCAATTGAAGAACCAAAAATTGAAGAAACTAGCACCGAAAATGTAGAAGTCTCACCTACTAATCCAGATGAAAACAGTAAATCTTCAAAAAAGAAAGATGATAAAAACAAGACTAAAAAGAAAGCGAAAATGAAAGCAAAAGAAAAAGCTAAAAAGGCTGACGCGAAAGAAAAAGCAAAACAAAAAGCGAAAACAAAAGCAAAAAAGGCTAAAAAAGCAAAAAAAGAGAAAGCAAAAAAAGCCAAAGTAAAAGCGAAAGCAAAAGAAAAAAAGGCTAAAGCGAAATCTAAAAAAGCGAAAAAGAATAAAAAAAACAAGAAGAATAAAAAATAACCCGATTCTTTTAAATACAAAATGCCCTGAAATTCAGGGCATTTTTTACTAGTTCAAAAAGAACTATTATTTTTTTACAGCTGGAGTATTTAATGCTGCACTCATTTCCATAGAGATAGCGGAACGCTCCATTTTTAATTTTCCTGACATAGTTTCAACGATAACTGTAGTATCAGCTAATTCAGAAACTTTTCCGTGAAGACCACTTTTTGTAATAATTTTGTCGCCTACTTTCAAGCTGCTTTCAAATTCTTTTTCGCTTTTAGCTTTCTTTTGTTGCGGTCTTATCATAAAGAAATAGATTACCACAAACATTAATAGAAACGGCGCAAATTGAGTTAATTGTCCCATAATTTTAAAATCTCTTTTTTGTTTATTAATATTACATTAAACCACGACCAGCTTTAATCATCTTTTTGCTAGCCTGTAGCTCTTTTACTAAATTATCTAAAATTCCGTTGATAAAAATACTACTTTTTGGTGTAGAATACTCTTTGGCAACTTCTAAATATTCGTTAAGGGTAACTTTTACTGGAATTGATGGAAATTTAAGAAATTCACAAATGGCCATTTTAAGAATAATGGTATCAATCTCGGCAATTCTATCGCTGTCCCAATTTGGCGTTTTATCAACATATTCTTTAGCAAATTCTGCTTCGTTCAAGACTGTTTTTCTAAACAAATCTTTCACAAAATCCTTGTCCTCGTTGTCTTTATACAATTTTGGCACTCTGAAATTATCATCTTCACCAGATTTAATAACTTTCAATTGCTTGATGATATGTGTATTAACTAATGGAATATCGTCTACCCAAGTTAATTTATCATCTTCTAAATATTCATAAAGTTTTTCATTAGGAACAATTACATCCATAAATAAATCAACAATAAATTGTTTATCCTCTTCGAATGTGTTGATTGAATTACTCATGTATTTTTCATACAACTTACTTGCTTTTATATCATTAAGAAGCAACAAGATATAATCATCGTTTTTTGTCCAATTGTCAATTTTACGATTTTCAAGAGCAATACTAAGTGAATTGTTTTCTGAAAGAATTTGAAAAATACTATTTTTAATAAATTTTTCATTTGGCTTACGCTCCTCAGCAGTAGCAAGATGTTTCAGAGATGATTTATGCAAAAAGATGGTTTCTTTTTTACAAATTTCAATCAGGGAAGAAAGCATTATTAGGTATAAATCTTGAATATTGTCGATACTATAGAAAAGAAATTTTTCTTCTTTTTCCAGATTATCAGAACCGTTTTGATGCATCGCATAAATGGATTGCATAACTTTAACGCGTATGTGTCTTCTATTTACCACCTTGTAAGAACTTTTATTAATTAGAGTGCAAAAATAAGAATTTCATCCTTGTAAATAAAATATATAATCGCTTATTTTAAAAGTATTCAGTGATCAGTATTCAGTGAACGGCAATTATTGGACACTAAATACTGATAACTGAACACTGAAAACTACTTTTTACTATTCTCTATCTTTCTTTGATCAATACGATTTTGAGCAATAGTCAGAGCCGCATGATGCGTAGTAATTCCGTTAGCAATGGCAAATGCAAAAATCTCTAGAGTTGTATTGTAAATATTCTCTGTTTTACGCATAATCTCTGCTTTGTCATAATGCGCTAATTCCGCATAAACATTGATAATTCCACCAGCATTAATCAAAAAATCAGGGGCATAAAGAATCCCTCTTTCTTGCAAAATTGCACCATGAATATTCTCATTTGCTAATTGGTTATTGGCTGCACCAGCAATTACTTTAGCTTTAATTTTATGCACAGTGGCATCATTTATAGTCGCACCCATAGCACAAGGAGCATAAATATCAACATCGGCAGAATATAAATCATCCCCGGTAAAAATTGTAGCACCGTACTTTGATCCAACTTCGTACAATTTTTCTTCATTAATGTCTGCGATAGTAACTATTGCTCCCTCTTTTGTCAAATAATCAACTAAAGTTTCTCCAACATGACCAATCCCTTGTACCAACACTTTTTTCCCGCTAAGTATATCTGAACCAAACTGCTGTTTTGCAGCTGCTTTCATACCAAGATATACGCCGTAAGCTGTTACAGGCGATGGATTTCCAGAACCGCCTCTTGATTCAGAAATTCCGGTCACATAAGGCGTAACGTCTCTAACGGTGTCCATATCTGCAGTTTCCATTCCTACATCTTCGGCAGTGATATATCTTCCGCTTAATGAATGTACAAACTCACCAAATTTACGCATCAATTCCGGTGTTTTTTGGGTTTTGGCATCGCCAATGATAACCGCCTTACCTCCACCGATATTTAATCCTGTAATGGCTGCTTTATAAGTCATACCGCGAGAAAGTCGCAATACATCATTTAAAGCTTCCCATTCGTTAGCATAATTATACATACGAGTACCTCCTAAAGCAGGACCCATAACCGAATTATGAATACCAATAATTGCTTTTAAACCTGTATCTTTGTCGTTGCAAAATACAATTTGTTCGTGATCATTAAATGATAGTTGACCAAAAACGGGATCCATTTTTTGAAGTTCCTTTCCAGATGTGAAAGCTGCATTCATAGTATTAATTTTTATAGTGATAAAATTATGAATTTGTCAAAAAGACAAATCAAATTTACACAAAAAATACATATACACTAATATTTTAGTTAAAATTTATCAATATGGTAATTATTACGAATAAATTATAGTTTTAAACTTTATCAAAAATTAACTAAAAAACAAAAAATAAAACTATTTCAATAAAGAATATCTTAAAAACATGAAAGAATTACGTTATTTAAATAAATACTTTATCAAATATAAATACAGCTTTTCGCTCGGTATTATATTTACCATCATTGCCCAAATATTTTCTTTGTTTACACCAAAACTAATTAGCAAATCATTCAAAGTAATTGAATCCTTTTCTAAAGACAAAAATGTAGCCATTTCAGTAATTCGCGAAGAACTAATTTCGAATATTTTATTGATTATCGCTACCACTATCATAGCTGGTTTTCTTACTTTTTTGATGCGACAAACGCTTATTGTTATGTCACGACACATTGAATTCGATTTGAAAAATGAAGTTTTCCGACAATACGAAAACTTATCGCAGAACTTTTATAAACAAAATCGTACGGGTGATTTAATGAACCGCATCAGTGAAGATGTTTCAAAAGTAAGAATGTATGTAGGACCGGCGGTTATGTACACGATCAATACCTTCATACGATTTACAATTGTCATCGTATATATGTATAATGTTTCGCCTCGCTTGACTTTATATACCATTCTTCCATTACCACTATTATCATATTGCATTTTCAAATTAAGCTCCGAAATCAATAAGCGAAGCACCATATTCCAACAATATTTATCTAAAGTTTCCAGTTTCTCGCAAGAAATATTTTCTGGAATCCGTGTGATAAAAGCCTATTCATTAGAAGATCAGCATCAAAACAATATGGTAAACCTGGCCAATGAGAGCAAAAGCAAAAGTTTAAACTTAGCCAAAGTTCAGTCTTTATTTGGACCGTTGATGCTGGCACTTATAGGAATAAGTAACTTAGTTGTTATTTACTTTGGAGGATTAATGTACATTGATGGTACCATAAAAAGCATTGGAACAATAGCAGAATTTATCCTGTATGTCAACATGCTTACTTGGCCAGTAGCTTCTTTAGGATGGGTCTCCTCTATGGTTCAAGAAGCCGAAGCCTCTCAAAAACGTCTTAACGAATTCCTTAAAATCGAACCTGAAATAAAAAACAACAATCCAAATAAATCTATTATTGAAGGTACTATTTCTTTCGAAAATGTAAGTTACACGTACGAAGACACTAATATTGAAGCATTAAAAAATGTCACTTTTACAGTCAAAAAAGGAGAAACACTAGCAATTCTAGGAAAAACAGGATCCGGAAAATCAACAATCTCTTCATTAATATCTAGATTGTACGATGTAACAGGCGGAAAAATAAACATTGATGGAAACGAAATAAGGACCGTAAACCTTTATGATTTACGAAACAGCATTGGGATTGTACCGCAAGATGCCTTCTTATTTTCGGACAGCATAAAAAACAATATAAAGTTTGGTAAAGAAAACGCAACTGATGAAGAAGTAGAATCAGCTGCAAAAAATGCTGTTGTACATGATAACATTATTGGTTTTAATAAACAATATGACACCATATTAGGCGAAAGAGGAATTACACTTTCCGGAGGACAAAAACAACGCGTTTCTATTGCCAGAGCAATTATTAAAAACCCTCCTATATTACTTTTTGACGATTGTTTGTCGGCAGTAGATACAGAGACTGAAGAAGCTATTTTGAATAATTTATCTGAAATTTGCAAGGATAAAACTACCATTATCGTAAGTCATAGAGTTTCATCAGCCAAAAATGCAGACAATATTATCATTCTTGAAGACGGAAAAATTATCCAACAAGGTTCTCATAATCAATTGATAAATCAAGAAGGGTACTATGCATCCCTATATTTAAAACAACTTTCAGAAAAAGAATTGCTTTAATTGTTGTGTAATACATATATTTTTTAGATTTTTGAGTACTACTTAACAACCATAAATTGATAGAAAGGATTATGAGAGAAAATGACATGTTAGAAAAAGAAGAGATATTTTCTAAAGTTCTACGAGCTGGAAGAAGAACTTATTTCTTTGATGTGAGGGCTACAAAAGCAGATGATTATTATATTACGATTACCGAAAGTAAAAAATTTACTGAAGAAGATGGCTCGTTCCACTTCAAGAAACACAAAATTTATTTGTACAAAGAAGATTTTGCTGCTTTCGCAGAAATTTTAGGAGAAATGACCTCTTATGTTTTGAACCACAAAGGGGAAGAAGTAATCTCTGAAAGACACCAAAAAGATTTTAAAAAAGAATATGCTTCTGATAAAGTTGAAGACGAATTCATACCAAAAACATCCTCTTTTACTGATATTGAATTTGATGATATTTAATTGTTAATTACCTACTTACACACCTAAAAAGTCCAAAAGTCATTTGATTTTTGGACTTTTTTGTATTTAAAAAACTCTTTCGAGTTAAAATACAACAAGTCTTTACCAGTTGTAATTCAGAATTGATTAACTTTACTAATCAACTTAGTATCAGTACAATAATTTACTTTATATTTCAGAATAAGCTACAAAAGTAGTTGTTTTTATTTCGATTATAATTCTAAAAATCAGGTTGTTGCTTTTATTAATTTACAGTTCAAACTCTTAAGAACTTCAATTTATGCAAACTACTCCAATAAATAATTTTTGGCAATTTAACCCCGACTATTGGTTTAAAAAACTAAACAGTTCTGCATTGGGATTATCTAAAACTGAAGCTGCTAAAATACTATCAGAATCCGGACATATAAAAAAAAGCAAGTCGGCTTTTAGAAAAGAAGCAACTCTTTTTATCGGACAATTCAAAAGCCCATTGATGCTATTACTTATAGGAGCAGTTCTGCTTTCGGCTTTTCTTGGAGATACCTCCGATGTATTTATTATTCTTTTCATCGTTTTGTCTACTGGATTCCTTAGTTTTTTTCAGGAAAGAAATGCGGGACGATTTGTAGAGAAATTGCAATCAATGATTGCATTAAAGAGTACTGTTCTTAGAGACGGAAAACTACAAGAAATTAATTCCTATAATGTAGTTCCAGGCGACATTATTATACTGAATGCTGGAGATATGCTTCCCGCAGACTGCTTGATTATTGAATCCAATGAATTGCATTCAAACGAAGCAAGTCTTACTGGAGAATCTTATCCTACAGCAAAACTAGTTGGAGTTTTAGACGAAAATACCGCATTAGCTAAAAGAACCAATTCTCTTTGGGAAGGTACAAATATAGTAAGCGGTACAGCAAAAGCATTAGTTATTAATACAGGAAAAAACACCATTTTTGGCAATATTGCAAAAAGTGCGACCACAATTATAGAAACTAAATTTGAAAAAGGAATTAAAGACTTTGGCTATTTTTTGATGAGAATCACATTGATTCTTTCGATTTTTATTTTAGTGGTCAATTTATTATACCACAAAAATGTTATTGACTCGGCTTTATTTGCTTTGGCTTTAGCTGTAGGAATGGCACCTGAATTATTACCTGCCATTACAACAATTGCAATGAGTGCCGGAGCAAAAAGAATGTTAGATAAAAAAGTTATCGTAAAAAAACTTTCTTCTATTCAAAATCTAGGAGAAGTTAATTTATTATGTACAGATAAAACAGGAACCATTACTCAAGGTGCAATAATAATTTCAGGTGCAGTGGATGGTCTTGGCATCGAAAACGAATATGTCAAAGAACTTGCGTATTGGAACGCTTATTTTGAAACGGGTTACGCCAATCCAATTGATGAAGCCATAAAAAAGATAAAATTGGAAACAAAAGTAATGCCCTTGAAAACTGGCGAGATTCCTTATGATTTTATTCGCAAAAGATTAAGCATCGCTATTACTACCGGCACTGATAAAGTATTGATTAGCAAAGGAGCTTTTAAACAAATAATCAGCATTTGCACATTCGTAAGATTAAGTAATGGGAGCATTGAAAACATTGAATCCCACAAAACTGAAATTGAGGATAAATTCAATCAATTTGGAATTAACGGTTTGCGAACAATAGCGGTCAGTTACAAAAATATTAATAACGACCATATTTCAAAAGAAGACGAAGCAGACTTAATTTTCGCAGGTTTTATATTACTTGAGGATCCGGTAAAAGCTGGAATCATAGAAATAATTGAAGAACTAAAAAAACTACAAGTAAATTTAAAAATAATTTCTGGCGACAACAAAAATGTAGCACTTTCAACAGCATTAAAAATTGGAATCAAAAACCCTATAGTTATGACAGGCCAAGATCTTTTTAGTGCAAGTCCGGAAGCACTGAAACATTTGGTAAGAAAAACACACATTTTCGCGGAAGTGGAACCGCAGCAAAAAGAACACCTTATCCAAGTTTTACGAAAAACATATACGGTTGCCTATGTGGGTGACGGCATTAATGATGTTTCGGCTTTAAGTGCTGCCGATATCGGAATTTCTGTCGAAAATGCCGTTGATGTTGCCAGAGAAGCGGCTGATTTTGTACTAATGGAAAAAGACTTGAAAGTCATAATTGATGGTATAAAAGAAGGTCGAAAAACTTTTGCAAATACCTTGAAATACATATTTATCAACACTGGATCAACTTTTGGAAATATGTTTAGCGTAGCAATAGCGTCCTTATTATTACCTTTTTTGCCCATGCTTCCTAAGCAGATTCTATTGACTAACTTTATCACTGATTTCCCATATCTTACCATAGCTTCGGATAATGTTGACCAAGAACAACTAAACAGACCTGGCAAATGGAATTTGAAATTAATACGCAATTATATGATCATTTTTGGCATACATAGTTCTGTCTTTGATGTTATTACTTTTCTCATACTGTATTATGTACTAAAAGTAAAAGAATCCGCATTCCAGACTGCTTGGTTTGTAGAATCAATCCTTACTGAATTGTTCATTTTATTTATCATTCGAACTCACAAAAACTTCTTTAAAAGCAGACCAGGCAAATATCTTTTTATCTTGAGTTTTATTGGATTAGTACTAACCTTAATTCTCCCCTATCTTCCCTTCGCTGACAAAGTGGGATTATCTCCTCTTCCTTTCCTTAATATGATAATAATGCTAATAATTGTCGCTATTTATATCCTGACAGCGGATGTGTTAAAAGTTTGGTTTTTCAAAAAACACTTCCATTCGTAGTACATCTACTTTGGTTCAAATACCATTTTTTTAAATTCAATAAATAATTTAGACATTAAATATTTTAAATTAATTTCTAAAAAGTATTTTTGTTTAATGGAAACGAAACTATTAATACTGGCCGGACTTGGCGATTCCGGAGAAAGACACTGGCAAAGCTATTGGTTACAGAAATTTAAAAACAGTTCCAAGTTAGCTCAGAAAAATTGGGAACAACCTATACTTGAGGATTGGCTTAGTAATTTAACGGAAGCTATTTCAAACCTAGACTCCCCAACGATCCTGGTAGCACACAGTCTTGCTGTTTCGATGGTTTTGCATTGGGATGCAGCAAATACTAATTCAAACATAATTGGCGCATTATTGGTCGCTCCTGCCGATGTTGATTCTCCAGATCACACCCCTGAAACCATTTGGAATTTTTCTCCAATGCCAACTAAAAAATTAAAATTCCCATCCGTTGTTGTCACCAGTGCTAATGACCCCTATATTTCTCCGATAAGAGCTGAATATTTAGCTAAAATCTGGGGTAGTGATTTTATAAATATTGGTAAAAAAGGCCATATCAACTCCGATTCAAATCTTGAATTTTGGGAAGAAGGCCAATTGATTTTGGAACAATTAATAACTAAAATTGATATTGGTTAAGCTGAACCAACAATTCATACTAATTGGATCTTCATTGATTTGTTTTTGTTGATTTTGACATAAAAAAACTGCTTCATTAAAAAAGCAGCTTCTTATTTTGATTAAAAAGGTTGATTATCTTTTATACAAACCGACTAATTCTCCCCTGGCAATAATATGCTCTTTCATTGCCTTTTCAAGTTCATTTTTATCAGTACTTACAAGTAAATTTAGTTTAGTATTTAAAGCGTATACTTTAAAATGATAATGATGTTTGCCACTTGGAGGGCAAGGCCCATCATATTTATTTTCCCCAAAACTATTCCTGCCTTGAATTCCTGGTGCAGAATTTTCTTTTATACTGTTTTTTGGTGTAATATTCCACATTATCCAATGACAAAAAGATCCATTTGGAGCATCTGGATCATCCAGTATAATAGCCAGGCTCTTTGTATTTTTAGGAATTTCGTCTATACTAATCTCTGGGTTTACATTTACCCCGTCACATGTATATTTCGAAGAAATAAATTCATTATCCAGAAATTCAGGACTTTTTATAACTAATGTGGTACCGGCTGTTACTGACATGATAAATCGTATAAATAAGATTCATTATTAATGTGCCATTTGTTGTTCATGACACATTTCTGCACATTTACGACATGCTTCTGCACATTTTTTACAATGTTCCATTTGTGGATATTTTTCACATTCAGCGGCACATATTTCGCACATTTCAGCACATAATTTTAAGAAAATAGCTGTGTTTTCAGAATTTCGTTCCATTAGCTGGGCTGTTAAGCGGCATATATCTGCACAATCCTGATCGTTCATCATACATCGAGCCATATCCATTTCTTTTTCTAAATGGCATGCATCATAACAATGTGTGCATTGTGCAGCACAAAGATGCAATACGTCAATAATTCCTTGCTTTTCCATTTTTTAGGTATATTTAAATTAAAAATCTATTTTAAAACACCAAAAGGAAACGCTACGGCATTTGATTTCCATCTGGTTCACAATATGACGGCTGCACCTGCTGATGCATCATTAACAATACCGTATTGTACTGCAAATAGCTTTGGA
This sequence comes from Flavobacterium zhoui, assembly GCF_042787235.1. Taxonomy (NCBI): domain Bacteria; kingdom Pseudomonadati; phylum Bacteroidota; class Flavobacteriia; order Flavobacteriales; family Flavobacteriaceae; genus Flavobacterium; species Flavobacterium zhoui. Next base: position 41,421 of record NZ_JBHZPY010000002.1, on the reverse strand, counting down.
GAAACTTTACACTAACTGTAATCCTAAAAATTTAAAAAAGAATTTGTAGCACGCATTCAGTAAGGTATTGTATGTAAAAAAACTCCGATATAGAAAAGTAAATTTACAATATTTATTATTTTAAAGGATTGATAAATAGATTATTAACATTTTAATAACCTATTTATACTGAAGAAGTTAAGTAAATCCTGCTATTGAAGTTATCCAATTCTCAACCCATTTTCAATCTTAAAATCAGGTGCTAATAAGATAACATCACCTTCCTCCCCTACTGCTCCCAATACCAGACACTCGCTCATGAATTTACCAATTTGTTTTTTAGGGAAATTAACTACAGCTATCATTTGTCTGTTAACCAAATCTTCTTTTTGATATCGTCTGGTAATTTGTGCCGATGTTTTTCTAATTCCAATTGTGGAACCAAAATCTATCGTAAGTTGATATGCTGGTTTTCGTGCTTCAGGAAAATCATTGACTTCCAAAATAGTTCCAACTCGCATTTCTACTTTTTCAAAATCTTGCCAAGTCAATTCCATGGTTATATTGTATTAATGGTTTTTAATTAAATGTTAATTTCTAACAAACCTATCAATTTTACAACTATTTACACTAATTTCATAAGACATTTTTTTCCCTATCTCTTTAAATTTACAAAGTAGGAATACTATTTAAAAATTATAAATACTAGTAGTAAGATGGAAGACAATCAAACAAATGGAAGCGAATCGTTAAGGAATGGTAGCTTTTCTAAATCAAAAATGGCAACTGATAAATATCTTGAGACGGAAACAAACATAAAATTATATGTAAAGGATTATGGTCAAGGAAAACCGGTAATTCTTATCCACGGCTGGCCGCTATCTAGCGAAATGTGGGAATATCAAATCGAGGCTTTGGTCGAAAATAACTTTAGAGTTATCGCTTATGACCGCCGAGGTTTTGGAAAATCTTCACAACCTTGGAACGGATACGATTATGATACTTTGGCAGATGATTTAAAAGCAATTATCGATCAGTTAGAACTGCAAGATGTTACTCTAGTTGGATTTTCTATGGGTGGTGGAGAAGTCGTGCGCTATTTCAGTCGTCACGGCGGAGAAAAAATTGCCAAAGCAGTGCTAATATCTGCAGTAACTCCACATTTATTAAAAACCGATGCTAATCCAGAAGGAGTTCCTCAAGAAAAATATGATGCAATGGCGGAACAAATTAAAGACGACCGAATTGGGTTTATGGATGCCTTTGGGAAAACGTTTTTCGGTGTGAGCTTTATTAGCAAGCCTATCAGCACGCCACTATTGGATTATTACAGAATGCTGTGTTCACTTGCTTCTCCCCGTGCCACCTTAGAATGTGCAAAGTCTTTTTCTACAACTGATTTTACGCATGAAATGTCCTCTGTAAATGTACCTACATTAATCATTCATGGAGATGAAGACAAAACTGTTCCGATAGAAATCACTTCTGAAATTGCCACTAAATTAATCCCTGATAATATCTTTATTATTTACGATGACGCGCCACACGGATTATTTTATGTAGAAAAAGAAAAATTAAATAGAGATTTGATTAAATTTTTAAACTCTGAAATTTAAATTGAATCATTAAAAAGTACGCTCCGAAAGGGTAATTTGTCAATCAAACAACGCTCCTCAGAGCCTTTCGTCTGGAGACAAATATTAGACAAAATATTTAAACACGAATTTCACTAATTTACACGAATTAATTGGTGGTAATTAGTGAAAATGGTGTTGATTTATTTTTTTTATAAAAAGCTGTAAGCGCACTAAAAATCTAGTAAATCCATATGTCTATTTACGTATATTGGTAGCTTCAGATCGTACTTTTATTATTTTGATTCTAAAATATTTTAGTAAAAAGACGAATCTTTTTTAATACTGCATTTTTTATTGTAATTTGGTAAAAGCAATATCAACTTCAATGACACGAACAACTTCACATACAGTAGCACTGGGAACTTTGGCTCCAAATTTCAATTTAAAAGACACCAATTCGAGCGAATGGTTTTCTTTTCAGGATTTAAAAAAAGAAAAGGGGACTTTAGTAGTATTTATTTGTAATCATTGCCTATTTGTTCATCATGTAATTGATGAAATTGTTATGATTGCCAATGATTATCGGGTACAAGGCATTGGTATCGTTGCCATTTCCAGTAATGATGTGATAAAATTCCCGGAAGATGCACCGGAATTGATGACCGAGTTTGCGTTCCAAAATAAATTTGAGTTTCCCTATCTTTATGATGATACACAGGAAGTGGCAAAAGAGTATGATGCAGTTTGTACACCCGATTTTTTCTTATTTGACAATCAAGATAAATTAGTCTATCATGGACAATTAGACGACAGCCGACCGGGAAACGGAATTCCATTAAGTGGAAACGATTTGCGCGGTGCAATTGATAGCGTAATCTACAATAGAACTATTAATCCCGATCAAAAACCGAGTTTAGGTTGTAATATTAAGTGGAAATAATAAATTATATTTATAAATGAACATAAAGAAATCCCAAAACTCTCGCTTTGGGATTCTAAATGAATTGGATTGTTCAATACTGCAACCTGCGATGAACACTGAATACTATTACTTCACATCCATTAATTCGACGTCAAAAATCAAAGTAGCATTTGGTGGAATTGCTCCTCCAGCACCACGAGATCCGTAACCTAAATGTGATGGAATTACGAAACGTGCTTTATCACCTACTCGTAACAAGGCAATACCTTCATCCCATCCTTCGATTACATTTCCTTTTCCTAATGGAAATTCAATTGGTTTTTTTCTTGGGTAAGAACTGTCAAAAACTTTTCCGTCTGGAAGTTGTCCTGTATAATGCACCGAAACTATTTTACCATTTGCTGCTTTTTTACCTTCCCCTCTTTGGATAAATTGGTAACGCAAACCGCTTTCTGTTTTTTCGAAACCAGCCGCTAATTTATCCATTTCAGCTTCTGCATCTGCTTTCAAAGAAGCGTCACGTTTGTTACGGGCACCTTTTAAACCTACAAATGCTTCAATAGCATTCCACTTTTTAGCTTCGTCTCCTACTCTGATGATTTCAACTGACTCTAAAGCATCTCCTTGTGCAATAGCATCTACAACATCTTGGCCTTCTATAACATTTCCGAAAATAGTATGTTTATCATCTAGCCATGGTGTAGCCACATGCGTGATAAAAAACTGTGACCCATTTGAGCCTGGACCTGAATTTGCCATCGACAAAACACCAGGTGCATCGTGACGTAAATCTTTGTGGAATTCATCCTCAAATTTGTAACCTGGATCTCCAGTTCCTGTTCCTTGAGGACATCCTCCTTGAATCATAAAATCAGGAATAACTCTATGAAAATTTAAACCATCATAGAATTTTTGTCCTTGAGGTTTTATTTTGTTTTCCATATTTCCTTCAGCAAGAGCTACGAAGTTCCCTACTGTTCCCGGTGTTAAATCGTGTGTTAGCTTTACTAAAATAGCACCTTTTGCGGTGTTGAATTTAGCGTATATTCCGTTTTCCATTGTGTTTAATTTTTATTGAAAGGCAAATTTACGAAATTAATTTTAAAAAGGGAATTGCGGAATTGGTTGATTTAGTTATTCGTTGATTTGAGAATTTGGGAATTTGGAAATTTGAGAATTTGGGAATTTGCAGATTATCTAAAATTATTTTTTTAGCAATAGAAAAGATTTGTTAATATCTATTTGACCATTTCTTTAATTTGCTTTATTTGTTCCGTAGGAACTAAATATCGAAAGAAAAAACTAATCGTTTCATTTGTCCCGTTAGGGACTAAATATTGGTAGAAACACACATTTCACTTCTTATTTTTGTCCCGTAAGGGACTATACAACCTTAAATCAATTCTTTGAAAATAAATTTTTCATCATAATCGATTTCAAATTTTTCAAGAAAATCAAGGTATTCTTCTCTAAATATTTTCTTTTTATGATGTAATTCTTGGTTGTGAATATAACTTATTACTTGGTTTATTTCAGATTTACTATATGAAAAAGCACCATATCCTTCTTGCCATTCAAAATGTCCGTTTGTTAGTTTACTTTCATTAATCCATTTTGAAGAACTTTGTTTTAAGTCCTTCATTAAATCGGAAACGGATTGTGCTGGTCTTAGCCCAATCAAAATATGAATATGATCTGGCATTCCGTTTATTGCCAAAAGCTTATGATTATTATTTTGAATTACACCCGCTATATATTTATACAAGTCTTCTTTCCATTTAGATTGTATAATTCCATGCCTGAATTTTACCGAAAAAACAAAATGAATGTGTATTTGTGTGTAGGTATTTGCCATATGTTTCGTCCCTACGGGCATATGCGTCAACTTACGGGAATAGCGAATTGAATCTCTGGTTAAAATTGCATCTTTTCTTCTTATCATAAGAGCAATATTTGGCAAGGATTTCTTCCATTTCACACCGTATATCATCCTTGTTTTGCAATGCTGCTATAAGCGGAATTAACTTCTCTATGTTTTTGCAAATGTACTTTATGAATTTAATTAAACTGAGATCTCGCCCGTGATTTTTATAAATTCTAGAGCAATAGCTCTGGTATAAATATTGTGTACATAAAACTATCATTATCAATCTTGCGCTTAATAAAACACACAATTGCTTTTCGGAAACATTTTGGATTTTAGAAAAATTCATGTTGCTTTTCCATGATTTGAAGATTGTTTCAATTCTCCATCTTAGGGAATATAAATTCATTATTCTCTCATAATCTGCTTTCTCTTTTGGCAACGTCGTTATATAAATAGACCAACCCATTAATGCTAAATAGTTCTGTGAAGGAATTGATTTTCTAGCATTTTTTTTAGCATTCATTCTTCTAGTATTTGCAATTTCAGCACTTACTGGTTCTGCAACAATCCTTACAACGGTATGTGATTTGTTGTCGTTTAAACAAACTTCCATGTCAATGGAATTTTTCTTCTTTAGCAGTTTTGCCAAATCTATTTCTTTCTTGTCCGTAATGTTCAAAAAAACAGACCTGTGCTTAAATCGGTAAATACAATCGACTTCCGCATCTATATGCCTTTTTATTTCTGCATTTGTGTAATATCCCCTATCCCTCAATATTAGGTCGCCTTTTTTTACTTCTAATTCCGGAGCAGAAGTCAAATCATTTTTGCTGTATGGATCAATCGAAAATGCAATGAAATTGCCGGAAACATAATCATAAACGGCTTGGATACGTGTGTTGCAAACAGTAGTGGTAGCATTTGACACGCCCGAAAAAATATTGAAAAGCCGGAACGGGATTTTTAAAATCGTACTGTCTTGAACCAGTATCCGTTTAAATCCGAAGTTGTCCCTTAATTGGTTTTCATGGCTTTGCACTTTTGAAGTTAGAATGACTAACAAAACCGATTGAAAAAAATGAACGCATTGCTCATTTACCCGCTTCCAAATAGATTGCTTTGAAGTAAAAAAGCCAGATAAAGTTTCCATTCTTGATGCTAAATCATTATAGCTGGGAGTGCCATTTACTGATTCTAAACACAATATTTTTAATAGTATTTGAGGGAATATTTTCTTGGGTTTCCTTTTCGAAAATCGGACATTAAATGCAAGGGTCAATATTTTTTCATCTGTCAATCCCTCTATTTTTAAAAAATTCAAAAAATTAACATCACTAACAGCTTTAAAGTTTATCATTTTTATTATTTTTGTTAATAGTATATATACTATTAATAAAAATAAATAAAAAAAATGGGATACAAGGTAAAAGTTCAAAGAGTAGATAGAGGAAAAACGAAATCTTTTTATATAAATTTCCCTGCCGCACTTGCAGAAGCTGGGGAAATTAACAAAGGAGAGGAGATGGAGTGGGTTATTCAAGATAAAGACACGTACATTTTAAAACGCATAAAAAAAGCCTCAATTTAGAGGCTTTGTAACTTTAAGTTGACGCATATGCCTTACGGGACTTTATTTGCTGGGGTTAACTTTTTTTCTACCAACATTTAATTCCTAACGGAATATTTTAATGAGTCCTTTACTTTTTAATTTAAGTTTACGTGCGGGACGTTCTTACTATCTGGGCATTTTTTCTTGGCTTTTTCTTTTTTTCTTATTTCGTACATATTTTCAAATTCAATAAACATTATAGAATTAATGAATATGAAAATTATGGCATACCAAAAACCATAATAATAACTTAACCAAGTTGATGCTCCAAATGAATGTGAAATCAAAACAAAAAGAGCGAAAATTTTCAGTTTTCTATTTTGTAGTTTATTACCAATTATTCCAATAAATATTAACCATAAAGCACAAATTATAAATAATCCCGAAGTGTGATTCGCCATCATAAACGCACCAATTGGATTTTCTTCGTTTGCTTTACTTAAGTTTCCTTTCCAATATTCGTCAGATTGATTTATAATTGTAATAATTTCGTCAAATAAGCAAGCCCAATATGCAGGAATTAATAAAATTAATTTTGTATTCAGAATTTTCTCTTTCATTAAACGACTGTTGTTTTATTTGCCTTTTTACGTTTTTTACTTTCCGATTTCAAGCGTAAAAAAAAATGTTTGATTTTAAAATTTTGATTTTCAGCGTAATTTTGGTTTCGACTGACCGCTAACTTTCATATAGTCATAACAAAATCATTCCAATCTACTCAAATCCGGCTGTCTTTGTCTGACAAATATCTAATTATTTGTATTTCAAATGTATAATAAATTTATTACAAAAACCACCTAAGGGCTTTTATTTATTAATCTCTTTCGTACTAATTTAGTTATCTAAAACCTTTAATTCTACAAAATCCTAGCCCAGATAGAAGCGAAAATCCTTTTTATTTTTTTTTAAAAATAGAAAGATTGCAACGAATAGCTGGAATAGCTCCCAAAAAAAATGACATCCTTTACGAATGCCATTTTTAGTAGTGAATTAAAAAAGGATTATTTGTCTGAAAGTCCCGCGTTTTTCAAATACGGTTCGATTTGCATGTCATGCCCAATAAAATCCTTGAAAGCTTGGTTTAAATCGACGCTGTTCCCTACTGATAAAATATATTTACGGAAACGTTCGCAATTCGCTCTGGTCATACCACCATTGGCCTGCATCCAATCGAAAGCATTATAATCCAAGGTTTTTGACCAGGTGTAAGCGTAATAACCAGCTGAATAACCCCCGCTCCAAATGTGTGCAAAGTAAGGCGTGTGATATCTTGTTGGAACTTCATTGACCAACAAACCATATTTTTGAAGTGCTTCTTTCTCAAAAACCAAAGTTGGTTTAAAATCTGCTTCTTTTTCTACACTATGCCAAGCCATATCAAGCGTTGAGGCGGCCAATAATTCGGTCACGTCATATCCTTTGTTGAATGTCTCTGCTTTTTTAATTTTATCAATTAAAGCTTGAGGAATCACTTCTTTTGTTTTGTAATGAATCGCATAATTTTTTAAGACAGTAGGATCCAGTGCAGCATGTTCGTTGATTTGAGATGGAAATTCCACATAATCACGCGGCACAGATGTTCCTGAAATACTTGGATAATTTTGATTGGCAAACAAACCATGCAAGGTATGTCCAAACTCGTGGAATAATGTTGTCACATCATCAAAACTAATCAATGATGGGTTTCCATTAACTGGTTTAGAAAAATTATAAACGTTTACAATCACCGGTTTTTGTTTTAAATAATGAGACTGAGTCACAAAATTATTCATCCAGGCACCACCGTTTTTGTTATCTCTGGTGTAAAAATCCAGGTAATAAATCGCCATTGATTTTCCGTCATTGTCAAATACTTCGTACGCCACAACATCCGGATTGTAGACCGGCAAATCTTTTCTTTCCTTGAAAGTGATGCCATACATTTGTTTTGCTGCAAAAAATACCCCTTTTTCTAAAACAGTCGTTAACTCAAAATAAGGTTTTACTTGACTTTCGTCCAAATCATATTTTGCTTTACGAACTTGTTCGGAATAAAAATTCCAATCCCAAGGCTCCAATTTGAATCCTCCATTTTGAGCATCGATCAGGTCTTGAATTTCCTTGGCTTCTACTTTTGCTTTAGCAACTGCTGGGGTAGCAATTTTCGCTAAAAGGTCCATCGCAGTGCTTGGTAATTTTGCCATTTGGTCTTGCAATCTCCATTCAGCAAAACTTTTCTTACCCATTAATTTCGCTTTTTTCAAACGTAATTTGGCCATTTTTTCTAATACTTCTCGAGTATCACCATCGTCATTTTTCTCCGCACGAGTCCAAGACGACTTGAATATTTTTTCTCTTGTGGCTCTGTTTTTAAGACTTGCCAATAAGGGTTGTTGCGTTGTATTCAATAATCCAATCAAATATTTACCATCGTGGCCTGCCTCGGTAGCTTTTGCTTTTGCAGCGGCTATTTCGTCTGAACTCAAACCGTCTAAATCCTTTACATTGTCAAATAAAACGGCTCCATTTTTACGGGCAATCAATAATTTGTTGCCAAAGAGTGTACCCAAACTGGCCAACTCTTCGTTTATTTTCTTCATCTTTTCTTTATCAGCAGGCGATAAATTTGCACCCGCCAATTCAAACAATTGCAAGTAATATTGCGTCAATCTCTTGTCTTCTCCTTTTAGAGTAGCCAGGTTTAACGCTTTGAAACGTTTGTATAACTGGCTGTTCAAATATATTTTGTCATTGTGAGCGGAAAAAATCGGAGCATATTCTGCTTCAATCGCTTGCAAAGTGGGATTAGTATTTGAACCCGTTAGATTATAAAAAACTCCTGTAGCCCTAACTAAATCGACCCCGCAAATTTCGAGTGCCAACACCGTATTTTTGAACGTTGGTTTAGCAGGATTAGTTGCTATTTTGTTTATTTCCTGATCATGGCTTTTTAAGGCATATTCGAAAGCAGGCTTAAAATTCTCGTCTTTAATTAAATTAAAAGGCGGTGCTTGATACTGCAACGCGCTTTTTTGCAAAAGTGGGTTAGTCATTTTAATAGAATTATTTTGAGCGTGAAGCGCTTGATTTTGCAGGGAAGCAATAAAAACAAGCATTATACTAGCTTTGGTTATTTTTGAAATCATTGTTTAAGATTAAATTATTTGTAGCGATAAAAGTAGTTGAAATAAGCTTATAGTTAAATAGTACAATTGAATAATTTAATTTCAATCTTTAAATCTTTAAATTTTGACTCTTTAAAACTTTGTACCTTTGCACCTTTAAAATTAAGATGTAAAATTATGCGTATTGATATTGTTACCGTTTTACCTGAATTATTGAGAAGTCCGTTTGAGGCTTCGATTATGAAACGTGCCATCGATAAAGGATTGGTAGAAGTTCATTTTCATAATTTGCGGGATTACACCACGAATAGACAAAAAAGTGTAGACGATTATCCCTACGGCGGTGGTGCTGGCATGGTGATGACGGTGCAACCTATTGATGCCTGTATCACGCATTTGAAAAGCGAAAGAACCTACGACGAAATCATTTATATGTCTCCGGACGGAGAAACTTTGAACCAAAAAATGGCCAATACCATGTCGATGTATGAGAATATCATCATTTTGTGTGGGCATTATAAAGGCGTTGACCAACGAGTTCGTGATCATTTTATCACTAAAGAAATCTCTATTGGTGATTATGTATTGTCCGGTGGAGAATTGGGGGCTTTGGTTTTATCGGATGCATTAATCCGATTGATTCCGGGTGTTTTGAGTGATGAAACCTCAGCATTGACGGATAGTTTTCAGGATGGATTATTATCGGGCCCTATTTACACGCGCCCTGCAGATTATAAAGGCTGGAAAGTTCCTGAAGTATTAACCAGCGGGAATTTTGCCAAAATTGATAAATGGCGAGAAGATACGGCGTACGAACATACAAAGAATAGAAGACCGGATTTGCTTGAGGAGTAAAAATTAGTTTAAAGTTTGAGGTTTAAAGTTGGCTATCAACAACTTCTCAACTTTAAACAAGAAAAACTTTAAACTTTAAACATTTTTTTTATCTTTGCACCCAAATTCAGGTTAACCTCTGGCGAGATCCGCGAATGTTGATTTGATATAAAAACCATAATTAAATATATCATGGCAGATTTAATGAAATTCGTTCAAGACGAATTCGTAACAAGAAAAGATTTCCCAGTTTTTGCAGCTGGAGACACTATTACCGTTTACTACGAAATTAGAGAGGGTGAAAAAACTAGAACACAGTTTTTTAAAGGAGTTGTTATTCAAAGAAGAGGTTCTGCTAATACAGAAACTTTTACTATTCGTAAAATGTCAGGTGCTGTTGGAGTTGAGCGTATCTTCCCAGTTAACTTGCCTGCTTTGCAAAAAATTGAAATTAACAAAAAAGGTGCAGTTCGTAGAGCTAGAATTTTCTACTTCAGAGAACTTACTGGTAAAAAAGCTAAAATTAAAGACAAAAGAAGATAGTCCGCTATCTCTTTACCATAAAAATCCCCAACATTGTTGGGGATTTTTTTTTGATATAAATTCAAATATTTCCATTTACATTATTTACGCGTTTTCTTGAGTTTTTATTTGACAAAAAAAGAATATTAAATTTTTCATATTCTCTTTTAAAACGTACAAAAACAATAATTACGTAATTCAATTTATTCCATATTAAACTTAACACAAACGTATTTCCTTTTACGATACCGTTTTATTATATTTGTAGCCACGTTTTTAAAATAAATAAATTACACATCAATACATTATGACAAAAATTAAAGTAGCCAATCCAGTGGTTGAATTGGATGGAGATGAAATGACACGAATTATTTGGTCTTTTATTAAAGAAAAACTAATTCTTCCTTATTTAGATTTAGACATTAAATATTACGATTTAGGGATTGAAAATAGAGATGCAACTAATGATCAAATCACTATTGATTCAGCAGAAGCAATAAAAAAATACAATGTAGGGATTAAATGCGCGACCATTACTCCTGATGAAGATCGTGTAAAAGAATTTGGTTTAAAGAAAATGTGGAAATCACCAAACGGAACTATCCGTAACATCGTAGGTGGTACTGTTTTCCGTGAACCAATTATCATGAAAAATGTTCCTCGTTATGTGCAAGGATGGACGCAGCCAATCGTTATTGGTCGTCATGCTTTTGGAGATCAATACAAAGCAACTGATACCGTTATAAAAGGAAAAGGAAAATTAACCATGACTTTTGTTCCTGAAGAAGGAGAAACAAAAACTTGGGAAGTTTACGATTATGAAGGTGATGGAGTTGCTATGGCAATGTACAATACGGACGAAAGCATTTATGGTTTTGCTCATTCATCTTTCCAAATGGCATTGACTAAAAAATGGCCATTATACCTTTCTACAAAAAACACAATCTTGAAAGCTTATGATGGGCGTTTCAAAGATATTTTTGAAGAAGTTTACCAAAAAGAGTACAAAACTCAATTCGTTGAAGCAGGAATTACTTATGAGCACCGATTAATCGATGACATGGTTGCTTCCGTAATGAAATGGAGTGGTGGTTTTGTTTGGGCTTGTAAAAACTATGATGGTGATGTACAATCTGACACTGTTGCACAAGGATTTGGTTCATTAGGATTGATGGCTTCTGTATTAGTTACACCTGACGGAAAAACAGTAGAAGCTGAAGCTGCTCACGGAACGGTTACAAGACACTTTAGACAACACCAACAAGGAAGAGCAACTTCTACCAATCCAATCGCATCTATCTTTGCTTGGACAAGAGGATTGGAACACAGAGGCAAATTAGACGAAAATCAACCATTAATTGATTTCTGTCATGCTTTAGAACAAGTTTGTATTGACACTGTTGAAAGCGGTAAAATGACTAAAGATTTAGCTATGCTAGTTAAACCAGAAGGATTGACTGAAGCTGATTACTTGACTACTGAGAATTTCTTAGCAGCGATAAAAGAAAATTTAGATGCTAAATTAGCATAATCTATCTTTTTCCATACCACAAAAAAGACAACCCGAAACGGTTGTCTTTTTTTTTATCTTAGCAATACATTAACAATTGTTAAACAAGAATTAACTTCCATTAGTTCAAATTTGCAAAATCAAAATCTAAGAAATGATTACTAAGAAAAATATTGTCTTTTTTATTCTTTTATTATCTTCTCTGGCTACTTTTTCACAAGATACAAACATACGCGACCTGACGAAGCAAAAATTTACACTAAGCGGAATCATAACCGATACTAACAGTAACGAAACTTTAATTGGCGTAAACATTGTAATCTCGGGGTTAAAAACGGGAGTTACTACCAATGAATATGGGTTTTACTCCATTACTTTACCACAAGGAATTTATGCAATTCAAATCACTTATTTGGGATACCAAAACATTGAAGAATCTATAAATTTAAACCAAAACATAAAAAATAATTTCAAGCTATTCAGTAATGAAACAGCATTAAAAGAAGTTATTATTACCGATAATAAAACCAAAACTGATATTCGAAAACCGGAAATGAGCGTCAATAAACTCTCTATTTCGACCATTAAGAAAATGCCAGTTGTACTTGGAGAGGTTGATGTTCTTAAATCTATTTTAATGCTTCCCGGTGTTACTAATGCTGGCGAAGGCGCTTCAGGATTCAATGTTCGCGGTGGTGGCGCAGACCAAAATTTGATTCTATTGGACGAAGCAACCATATTTAACTCCTCCCATGTTTTTGGTTTTTTTTCCGTTTTTAATCCGGATGCGATTAAAGATTTAAAATTATACAAAGGAGGAATTCCAGCTCGTTTTGGAGGAAGAGCTTCGTCAGTTTTAGACATTTATCAAAAGGATGGCAACAGCAAAGGATTTCATGTTAATGGAGGAATAGGATTAATCTCGAGTAGGATTTTGGTCGAAGGACCATTAGTAAAAGACAAGGGTTCTTTTCTTATTGGAGGCAGAAGTTCCTATGCGCATTTATTCTTGAAACTATCGGAAGAACAAAAAAACAACTCGGCCTATTTCTATGATTTGAACACTAAATTGAGTTACAAACTGAATCCAAATAATAACTTATATTTATCCGGATATTTTGGGAGAGACGTTTTTAGCTTAAACAAAAGTTTTACTAATATTTATGGAAACTCCACTTTAAACTTACGTTGGAATCATTTATTTTCAGATAAATTATTTTCGAATTTATCGCTGATTTACAGTGACTATTATTATGGTTTAGATCTTGATTTTGTTGGTTTTAAATGGGATTCTGGAATCAAAAATTACAATATTAAATACGATTTTAAAAATTACATTTCAGATTCTTTCAAATTAAATTATGGTGTAAATGCTATTTACTACGATTTTAATCCGGGAACCATCAAACCATCTGACGCTAATTCCGGGATTAATTTTGATCAATTAGATAAAAAATACTCTTTTGAACCCGCATTATATATTAATGCTGATCATGAAATTTCGGATAAAATATCGCTTTCTTACGGAATTCGCTATAGCATGTTTTACCGTTTAGGACAATCAACCATAAATATTTATGAAAATGACAATCCGGTAACATTCAATCCGGATTTACAAATTTATGAAAAAGCGACTCCTATTGAAACAAAATTCTATGAGAAGAATAAAGTTATGAAAAGCTTTAATAATCTGGAACCACGTTTTTCATTTGCCTATCAAATCAATGACGACCAATCTGTAAAAGCAAGCTATAACAGAATGGTGCAATATTTACAATTAATCTCTAACACCTCATCTCCTACTCCGCTTGATGTGTGGACGCCAAGTGATAATTTTATAAAACCACAAATTGCTGATCAAGTCGCTTTGGGTTATTTCAAAAATTTTAAAGACGGAATGTATTCACTTGAAGTGGAAACGTATTACAAGAAAGTAAAAAACCGATTGGATTATATTGACGGCGCAAATTTGATAGCTAACAAAGCCATTGAACAAGTGATACTCAACGGACAATTAAGATCGTACGGATTAGAAGTAATGTTCCGAAAAAACGAAGGCAGATTTAACGGTTGGATTTCCTATACCTTATCTAAATCTGCGCAGCAAACTCCGGGAAGAACAGCTGTTGAAAAAGGAATAAACAATGGAGCATGGTACAATTCAGTGTACGATAAATTGCACAATATTGCTATTACCAGTTCTTATAATTTGAATGAAAAATGGTCTTTTGGAGCCAATTTTGCTTTACAAACCGGACAACCCGTAACTTATCCAAACGGGCAATATGAATACTTGGGAATAAACGTACCAAGTTATGGTTTGAGGAATGAAAATCGTCTTCCGGCTTATCATCATCTCGACATTGTTGCAACATTGACACCTAGAAAAAATGCCGATAGAAACTGGAAAGGAGAATGGGTTTTCAGCATTTATAATTTGTATAACCGGAAAAATGCGGCTTCCATCAATTTCCGACAAAACACAGATACCGGTAATAATGAGGCGGTAAAAACTTCCATTTTCGGAATAGTTCCAGCCGTTAGTTATAACTTCAAATTTTAATTATCATGAACAAAATAAAATCACTATTAGTTATTATTCTGGCATTCTTTCTAAAGAGCTGTGAAGATGTTATTCCAGTAAATTTAAATACAGCTACTCCAAAATTAGTCATAGAAGCATCAATAAACTGGAAAAAAGGAACATCAGGAAATCAACAAAAAATCACATTAACCACAACGACTGATTTTTACAGCAATCAAATTCCAAAGGTTTCCGGAGCTACTGTTTACATAAAAAATAGCTCTAACACTATTTTCGATTTTATTGAATCGGCAATAAAAGGAGATTATGTCTGCTACAATTTTGTTCCGGTATTAAATGAAGTTTATACGTTAACAATCATTAGTAATGGATCAATTTACAATGCCAAAGAATCTTTAAAATCAGTTGCCCCAATAACAGAAATCATTCAAAATAATAATGGTGGATTTACCGGAAACACAATAGAAATTAAGTCTTACTTTACTGATCCAGCTAGTGAACCTAATTATTATTTGTATAAATACATTTATTCCAATCAAATTAAATCAAATTTTTATGTAGATCAAGACGAGTTTTTTAACGGCAACAGATTCTTCAGTATTTCCCAAAATAATGATTTAAAAGTAGGCGACAAGATAGAAGTCATCCATTACGGCATTTCTAAAACCTATTATAATTACATGAGTGTTCTGGTCAGCATTGCCGGAAATAATGGCGGAGGTCCATTTCAGTCTCCTCCCGCAACAGTTCGAGGAAATATCATTAACACTACAAATGTAGCGGATTATCCTTTGGGTTATTTTTCCCTAAGCGAAGTTGACATTAAGAATTACAAGATTGAATAACTATATTTGTATTCATAATTTTTAATTTGTAATTTATAACTTATAATTAACCATGTCTTCACATCACATCGTTCGCGACGACCAAGAACCGGCTTTAATAATTGCTAATGGCGCCGCGTGCCATCCGGAATTATTAGGACAATTACTAGAATGGTCTCCCCTAGTAATTGTATTAGATTCTGCCATGGAAAGAGTCATGCAATTAGATATCAAAGTCGATGTGCTTTTAGGTGATTTCGATCGCGGATTTGATCCCGAACAATATAAAACTTCCCAATACCCTATAGAAATTATTCATACTCCGGACCAAGATAAAACGGATTTAGAAAAAGCATTTGATTATTTAATTCAAAGAAAAATCCCGGCGGTAAATGTAGTTTGGGCAACTGGTAGAAGAGCAGATCATACGATTACCAATCTGACAAATATTGTTCGATATAGAAATTTATTGAAAATTGTTATTCTGGACGACCATTCAAAAATTTTTTTGCTACCCAATAAATTTGAAAAATGGTACTCGGCAAATACACCCATTTCGTTAATTCCCATTGGCCACGTTAACGGAATTCATTCTGACAATTTATTTTATCCGTTAAAAGACGACAGTTTAACTATTGGGTATAGAACCGGAAGCAGCAATCACGTCACCAAAGATGGTATCGTTACAATAGAACACAATGAAGGCGATTTATTAATGATGGAATGCATGGATTGATCTTGAAAAACAATTTTATACTCAAGCATAATCTATTAAATGCTTCTTATATCTTGCCAAAAAGAGATTGACTACCTTTGCATCCGAATTATAGAAAATGAAAGCGAAAACAATTACCGAAAAAACTAATTTACATCCGAGAAATCTTGATAGATTTGGGTACGATTTTGAACAATTAATCAAAGACAATCCTGAATTAAAAAATTTTGTTGCTGTCAATGAGCACAATATCGAAACGATCGATTTTAGTAATCCAGATGCTGTAAAGGCATTAAACAAAGGTTTATTAATCAATCATTACGACATACAAGATTGGGATATCCCTAAAAACTATCTTTGTCCTCCCATCCCGGGAAGAGCTGATTACATTCATTATTTAGCTGATTTATTAGCTTCAAGCAATAACGGAATCATTCCGCAAGGAGAAACAGTACAAGGTTTAGATATCGGCATTGGTGCAAACTGTATTTACCCTATAATAGGAAACGCTTCTTATGGCTGGAGTTTTGTTGGTACAGATATTGACGAAAATGCAATTCAAAATTGTAAAAAAATTATTGAAGCAAACCCAAAGTTAATTGATCCAATTAGTTTGCAATTACAAACGGAATCCCGTTTTATTTTTAAAAACATAATCACTCCCGAAGATAAATTTACATTTACTATTTGCAATCCTCCTTTTCATGCTTCCCAAGATGAAGCTACTAAAAGCTCCGTGCGAAAAATAAACAATTTAGAATCCCGAAGCCTCGCGACAAAAACCACAAAACCCGTTTTGAATTTTGGTGGCCATAATGCCGAGTTATGGTGTGAAGGTGGCGAACTAGGTTTTGTTACCCAAATGATTTACGAAAGCGCAAAATATCCAATGCAATGTCTTTGGTTTACTACTCTTGTTTCCAAAAGAGATAATCTGTCCAGTATTTACAAAACGTTAAACAAAGTAAGTGCAGCGGAAATAAAGACAATTGACATGGCGCAAGGCCAAAAAACAAGCCGAATTGTAGCATGGACTTTTTTGAGCGAAGCACAGCAAAAAGCCTGGAAATTTTAAAAAATAACTTTTATTACTTCTTATTCTCATTTATTTTCAAAAATTATCTACAATAATATAATTATTGTATTTTCAAAAAAAACAAATCCTTTTACTTTTTCTATAAAATAGTCCATAAATAATGATAATCCATTATTTATGGACTATTTCTGATTATTTTATAAAAATTAACGTTATTTTAATAGTAATTTAGCCGTCAGAACCCTAAAAACCCAAAAATGAAAAAATTTTTTTTTATTCTAACCTTTATTCTTTCGGCAGGCTTAACTGCTCAGGAAATTAAAGTTTCAGGAGTCGTAACTGATGACTCCAATGCTACTTTACCAAGCACAACTGTAATTGTTAAAGGAACTGCCAAAGGCACAACTACAGATGCTAACGGTAAATTTACCATTACTGCAAAAACAGGTGATGTTTTACAATTCTCTTACGTAGGTTTAGAAACTAAATCTGTAACAGTAACAGGAAATACTGTAAATGTTATTTTAACAGGAAGTGGTGAAACACTTCAAGATGTTGTTATAATAGGTTCCCGTAATCCTACCAGAACGGTAACAGAATCTGCGGTGCCAATTGATGTAATCAGCATGAAAGAGATTGCTTCACAAGGTCCACAAGTTAACTTAAACCAAATCTTAAACATGGTTGCGCCATCGTTTACATCAAACACTACGACTGTAGCTGATGGAACGGATCACATCGACCCTGCTCAATTAAGAGGTTTAGGACCAGATCAAGTATTGGTATTGGTTAACGGAAAAAGAAGACATACTTCTTCTTTGGTAAATATTAATGGATCGCCAGGTAGAGGATCAGTAGGAACAGATTTAAATGCTATTCCTGCTTTTGCGATCGAAAAAATCGAAGTGTTGAGAGACGGAGCTTCCGCACAGTATGGTTCTGATGCCATTGCAGGTGTAATCAATATTAATGTAAAGAAAAACACCAATAAATTAGATGTTGCCCTTTTTGGAGGAGGAAATCTTTCAAAAGGAGCTAATGACCATACTGGTAGTATTGATGGTGGCAACTACCAATTAGACTTAAACTACGGAACAGGTCTTGGCAAAGAGAAAAGTTTTATTAATGCAACTGCCAGTTTTCAACTTAGAGATGCTACTAGCAGAGCAAAGGATGTAACTGGTACTCTATTCAATGCCTATAATGCGGTTGAACAAAGAGCTGCAGAAGCTGGTACAAACATTAATGCCTTGTTTGGAAACATTACTAATACACCTAATACAACACAAATACTTACCACAATAAAACAGTATGCTCCTCAAGTAGGTTATTTTACAGCGTCGCAACAAACTGCTATAACAGGTGCTCTAACTATTCCTCAAATGCAAACCGCATTAAACTTTGATGCTACAGCAGGAGAATTAGCGTATAGAAGTCTTGAAAGAAAAGATTTCAATATGAGAGTGGGACAATCTTCTTTGCGAAGCGCCCAATTCTTTTTGAACGCCGCTTATCCAATCAATGATAAATTAGAAGTGTATGCTTTTGGCGGAACTAGCTATAGAACCGGCGAAGCTGCAGGTTTTTACAGAAAACCAAATCAAGCCAGATCATATACCGGATTATATGCAAACGGCTTCTTACCAGAAATTCATTCTACAATTGGCGATGTATCTGTAGCCGCTGGTCTTAGAGGTCTTTTATTCGAAAACTGGAATTTTGATTTAAGTAATACTTTTGGAAAAAATACTTTTGATTATAACATCGAAAACACTGTGAATGCTTCCTTAAGAGAAAAATCTGCAACTCAGTTTGATGCTGGAGGTTTAGGTTTCTCTCAAAATACAACCAATTTTGATATGAATAGAAAATTTGATGTTATGAAAGGACTGAACGTTGCGTTTGGTGCTGAATACAGACATGAAAACTTTAATATCAATGCTGGTGAACCAGATTCATATAACCTATATGACATCAATGGAACAGCAGTTACGGGGACAACTCCTGCTAATATTAAAGTTACTGATTTTTACGGTGCTAATAGACCAGGTGGAGCACAAGTATTCCCAGGTTTCAGACCTGCAAATGCAATTGACAAAGGACGTAATAGTGTAGCCGTTTATACTGATTTAGAATTAGATCTTACTGACAAATGGTTAGTTAATGGCGCGGTTCGTTTTGAGAATTACTCTGATTTTGGAAATACAACTAATTTCAAAGTGGCATCTCGTTACAAACTAACGGATAACATCAATTTGCGTGGTGCTGTTTCAACAGGATTTAGAGCGCCATCATTACATCAAATCTATTTTAATTCAACAGCGACTCAATTCGTAGGCGGTGTTCCATTTGAAGTTGGAACTTTTAACAATGATTCTCCAGTTGCAAAAGCATTAGGAATTCCAACATTAAAACAAGAAGAATCTAAAAGTGTCAGTATTGGATTTACTGCAAAAATACCTGCTGCAAATATCACTTTAACAGCTGATGCCTATGTTGTTAAAATAAATGACAGAGTCGTTCTTACAGATCAATTTACTTCGAATGCTGTTACTAAACAATACTTTGATGCCGCAGGAGCAACTGCAGCAACTTTCTTTGCGAATGCAATTGACACAGAGTCAAAAGGAATTGATGTTGTAATTAGCCATAAAACAAGTTTCGGTGAAGGGTTATCTTTAAAAACTGATTTATCTGGTACTATTTCTAATACAAGAAGAGTCGGTTCAATACACGCATCGCCGATACTTGAAGCAGCAGGTCAGATAAACAGATACTATTCAGAATCCTCAAGAATTTATCTTCAAGAAGCAGTGCCAAGAGTTAAAGCTAATTTAACAAATTCACTTTCTTACAAAAAATTCGATTTCTTCTTGAGAAACGTTTATTTTGGTAAAGTAACAGATCCAAATACAGCAGACGTAAATGGAGATGGAAGAGTTGAAGGTATTGTAGTAAACGGTCAAGCAGTAGAAATTGAGCACCCAATCTGGGGAGCAAAAATTATTACTGATTTGTCAGTTGGTTTCAAAATTACCAATGCTGCAAAAATTGTTATTGGAGCTAATAATATTTTTGACATTTATCCAGATATGAATCTTGGAACGCAAACTGCAATCAAACCACGATTAGTGTCAGGAGCTATCGATTATACAGCTGCTCCATCGACAATCGATTTGTCTAATGCAAATCAATTTGTATATTCAAGAAACACATCTCAATTTGGTCAAAACGGTCGTTTTGTTTTTGCCAGATTAAGCTTCAGCTTCTAGAAGAATATTTTTATAATATGGAAAGCCATCAACAAAAAGTTGATGGCTTTTTTTTGGCTTAAACTTTGGTAAAAAAAGAATTCAAACTTTGTACCTTTGTTCCTCTTAACCTTTGTCTATTTTTTAAATGAATTTCCAAGTAGTATCCGATTACCAGCCTAAGGGCGACCAACCCCAAGCGATTGAAAAATTGACTCAAGGGATTATTGATGGTGAAAAATTCCAAACTTTATTGGGAGTTACCGGATCTGGAAAAACATTTACAGTTGCCAATGTGATTCAGGAAGTGCAAAGACCAACTTTGGTTTTGGCACATAATAAAACCTTAGCGGCACAATTGTACTCGGAATTCAAACAGTTTTTTCCAAATAATGCCGTGGAATATTTCGTTTCTTATTACGATTATTACCAGCCCGAAGCATTCATGCCCGTAACCGGCGTTTTCATAGAAAAAGATTTATCCATCAATGAAGAACTGGAAAAAATGAGAATGTCAACAACGGCTTCGTTACTTTCTGGGCGAAGAGATATTTTAGTTGTAGCGTCTGTCTCCTGTTTATACGGTATCGGAAATCCAATAGAATTTCAGAAAAACTTGATTCCAATTGAGAAAGGACAAATCATTTCCCGAACTAAATTATTGCATCAACTAGTGCAAAGTTTGTATTCCAGAACTGAAGCCGATTTTAATCCCGGAAGTTTCAGAATAAAAGGCGACACAGTAGATGTTTATCCGAGTTATGCAGATGAGGCCTATCGAGTTCATTTTTTTGGTGATGAAATCGAGGAAATTGAAAGTTTCGACCCAAAGAATTCTCAGGTTCTAGAAAAATTTGAAAAACTGACGATTTATCCAGCCAATATGTTTGTGACTTCGCCAGATGTACTGCAAGGTGCAATTTGGGAAATACAACAGGATTTGGTAAAACAAGTCGATTATTTCAAGGAAATTGGAAAACATCTCGAAGCAAAACGATTGGAAGAACGCACCAATTTTGATTTGGAAATGATTCGTGAACTCGGTTATTGCTCCGGAATTGAAAATTATTCCCGTTACCTTGATGGTCGTTTACCAGGAACAAGACCATTTTGTTTATTGGATTATTTCCCAAAAGATTACTTAATGGTGGTTGATGAAAGTCACGTGACTCTTTCTCAAGTTAGCGCCATGTATGGCGGGGACAGAAGCCGAAAAGAAAATTTAGTGGAATATGGTTTCCGACTTCCGGCAGCGATGGACAATCGTCCTTTGAAGTTTGAAGAATTCGAAGCGATGCAGAACCAAGTAATTTACGTTTCGGCTACACCAGCCGATTATGAATTGCAAAAAACGGAAGGTGTCGTTGTGGAACAGGTAATTCGTCCGACAGGATTATTGGATCCAATCATCGAAATCCGACCAAGTTTAAACCAAATTGATGATTTAATCGAAGAAATTCAGGTTCGAGCCGAAATTGACGAACGCGTTTTGGTGACCACTTTAACCAAAAGAATGGCGGAAGAATTGGCCAAATATTTAACCAAAGTCAATATTCGTTGCCGTTATATTCATTCTGAAGTAGATACTTTGGAACGAATAGAAATCATGCAAGATTTACGGAAAGGAATTTTTGATGTGTTGATTGGTGTGAATTTACTTCGTGAAGGCCTGGATTTACCCGAAGTTTCTCTGGTGGCAATTTTAGATGCAGACAAAGAAGGTTTTTTACGAAGCCATCGTTCGCTTACGCAAACAATAGGTCGCGCAGCAAGAAACCTGAATGGAAAAGCAATTATGTACGCTGATAAAATTACGGCAAGCATGCAAAAAACCATTGATGAAACCAATTATCGCAGAACAAAACAAATGAATCACAATACTGCAAACAATTTGGTTCCTCAAGCTTTGAATAAAAAGATTGAGAGCGCCTTTACTAAAAATCCTTTGGCAGATTATGAATTAGGCTACACTAATTCTATTGCAGCCGAACCTGTTACTGAATATTTATCAAAAGTGGAAATAGAAAAACGCATTCGGGAAAAACGAAAAAACATGGAAAAAGCAGCAAAGGAATTGGACTTTATGCAGGCCGCAAAATTACGTGATGAAATAAAAGCGTTGCAAGGACAATTGACTTAATTCTGCTCTTCCTGAAAAACATTTAATAAAACTTCACCATCAATAATTACATTTGGCGCTTCCTTCATTAACTTAAGAATACGTTTCGTAGCTTCTGGATTGAGTCCCATGTCAATTGCTATTTGTTGGATAGCGACAGTTTCTTTTTTATGCAAAACACCATCGCTATGCATTAATAAAGCCAATCTATAAAATTGTTGAATGCGTTGAAAATTTGATTTGATTGGCAATTTTGGTAATTCTTGGTGAAACAAATCATTGAATCCTCCTTTTTCTATATTTAACTCATTGGCAACAATAAACAAAAATCCATATTCTCTCTTATGTAACTTTCCATCAACAGTAGAAAATGCAATCATTTCTAAAAGCAAACTTACTTTTTCTTCGTTAGTATCCATCAAATTATTTTTTGCTAAAATATCTCTTTTAAATTAAAATACAAAAAATTGGTCACTAATTAGACATCTTTTATAGATTTTCATATTGTTTTTGAACAACTATAGAAAATACAAAAAAAGAGAGAGAATCAATTTTGATTCTCTCTCTTTTCTATTTAAATTTAATAGGAATTAATCATCGTACTCATCGTTATCGCAATGTCCACGATTATCTCTTTCTTCATATCTTCTTTGTGCTTCGTATCTTTGTTGCGCTTCATATCTTCTTTGCTCTTCATACCTTCTTTGCGCTTCGTATCTTCTCCTATCATAATCTCTCCGGTTCTCATATCGTCCAGGATTACAGTAGACTCTATCATTATCGTGATATTCTTTGTAAACTCTTTGAGGGGCATACCCTCTCTCATAATGACCTGATACTACTACTGTAGGAAGTCCAACATTTAAACCAAACGATACCTGTGCATTTATTGCGCTTGTGGCAAAAAAGGCTATACCTAATAATGCGAGTAACTTTATTTTTTTCATCTTTTCAAAATATTAATTAGTAACTACTATTGCGAAATCCAACAACTGTGCCAGTAAATAATTTCAATATTAGCACGAATCAACGAAATATAAGAAAAATCGAAATAAAAAAAGATTATCACTCAGATTATCAAACATTTAAACCAAATAAAAAAAACACAGTAAAATGAAACTTTAACAAAAAAACAAAATTCGATTACTGGAACGATAGTAATTTGGGAAGTACTTCTACTATAATTCGAAACAATAAATAACAATATATTCGAAATAAAAGTAGAGATCAATCACTGAATGAATTTGATTTCTATAACAAGACCTTTATTTTAATAAAAGATCCTCAATTATAATTTTATTCAAAATCAAATTATAAAAATAATTACTATTTTTAGCTAAAAAATTCCTTCTAAATTAAATTACAAATTATAACTTAATGATTAGACGACTTCCCCTTCTTCTTGTACTACTTTTTGCATTTACAAATACAATAGCTCAAAAAAGTACCGCGTCAAAACAAGTTTCAAGTTTTACTGTTGAAGCTCCTCAATTGCATTCAAATAAAAAAATATGGGTGTATTTACCTGAAAATTATTTAACCACAAAAAAGAAATTTTCGGTTATTTATATGCATGATGCCCAAAATTTATTCGACACTAAAACATCCTACAGCGGAGAATGGAATATCGATGAAAAACTGGACAGTCTCCATGCACAAGTTATTGTAGTGGGAATAGAACACGGAAACGAAAAGCGTTTAGCAGAATTAACTCCCTATAAAAATGAAAAATATGGCGGCGGAAAAGCGGATAATTATTTAGAATTTATTGTTAAAACGCTAAAGCCGCAAATTGACAAAACGTATAGAACCAAAACTAAAAAGAAAAACACCATTATTATGGGAAGTTCTTTGGGAGGATTGACTTCCTTTTATGCTACTTTAAAATATCCTGAAGTGTTTGGTAAAGCAGGTGTTTTCTCGCCCGCTTTTTGGATTAACCGTAAAGAAATTTTCGAACTAGAACAAAAAACAAAAAAACAAAAAACAAAATATTATTTCCTGTGCGGGGATAAAGAAGGAGATGATGATTCTATGGTTACAGACCTTAATAATATGGAGCGTCTAATTAATACAAAAAGATGCTATTGCCTCAATTTGAACGAAAAGAAAATAGTAAAAGGAGGACAACACAATGAAAGATTATGGCGCGATGGTTTTGTAAAAGCAGTTTTATGGCTCGGCTATTAAATATTATACATTTAAAGAAAAATACATTAATTTCAAGTACTAAAATCCGATTCAAATGGAACTAATCTTAAGAGAATACAATCTCAAATTAAAACATACATTCACGATTTCAAGAGAATCGATAAACTTTCAGCCTTCTTTAATTGTAGAATTAAAAAGTGATGGTTTCTTTGGCTTTGGCGAAGCAACTTCTAATCCGTATTACAAGACAACCGTTCCGGTAATGATGCAGGATTTGGAAAAAATTCGGAGCGTAATTGAATCAACGACAAATGAAACACCCGAAGAATTTTGGTCAAAGATTCATCCGTATTTAAAACAAGATATGTTTGCGTTATGCGCTTTGGATATGGCGTATACTGATTTATATGCGCGTAAAAAAGGAAAGAAATTATACGAATTGTGGAATTACACCACCGACAAAAATCCATTGACAGATTACACGATTGGAATTGCTTCCATCGAAAAAATGGTCGCTAAAATGAAGGAATTGCCTTGGCCGATTTATAAAATAAAATTAGGAACCAAAGAAGATATTGCCATTGTAAGGGAACTCCGGAAACATACCGATGCCATTTTTAGAATTGACGCCAATTGCGGCTGGGGCGTGGAAGAAACCATCAATAATGCCATCGAGTTAAAAAAACTAGGTGTTGAATTTTTAGAACAACCCATGAAAGCTGACAATTGGGAAGGACACAAGCAAGTTTACAAACATTCTGTTTTACCAATAATAGCTGACGAAAGTTGTATCATAGAAGAAGATGTTGCCAAATGTTACCATCATTTTCATGGGGTAAATGTCAAATTAGTAAAATGTGGAGGACTAACTCCCGGAAAACGAATGATTCAGGAAGCTAAGAAATTAGGCTTAAAAACGATGGTGGGTTGCATGACCGAATCAACTGTGGGAATATCCGCGATTGCGCATTTATTACCACAATTGGATTATGTCGATATGGACGGCGCATTGCTTTTGGCAGAAGATATTGCAACCGGAGTGACTATTGATTTTGGAAAAATAAACTACTCTGAATTAAATGGAACTGGTGTAACTTTAATGTAGTTTTAAATGAAAGTCAACCAATCACCAGATCGAACAATTGAAATCGACAATGAAGAATATCTTTATTTTGGAGGAACGGCTTATTTAGGATTACCAACGCATCCTGAATTCCAAAAACTGCTTATCAAAAATATTTTGCAATGGGGAACAGCTTACGGAAGTTCCAGAAGTGCCAATATTCAATTGAGCGCCTACGAAAACGGAGAACGATTTTTAGCCAAATTCATCAAAGCAGAAGCTGCACTTACCGTTTCTTCTGGCATGCTGGCGGGAAAATTATTAATTGAAGCATTAACACCTGAAACCGATTGCTTTTTTCATTTTCCAGATACGCACACTGCAATTAAAGCCCCAAATAGTCTTCCTGTTTTTATTGGCAACAAATTAAATCCCCGTTTGCTGGATAACGTAAATGAAAAAATTACGATTCTAACCGATGCAGTTCCTTTTTTTAATGTAAAACCAATCGATCTTTCAGTCCTAAATTTAATTCGTCCCAATAAAGAAATTACTTTAGTTATAGACGAATCACATTCCCTTGGGATTTTAGGCACGAATGGTTGCGGGATTTTTTCGAATATTGATCTTCCCAATATTAAAAGAAAAATCATATCGTCCTCTTTGGGTAAAGCTTTCGGATTGACGGGAGGTGTAATTGCCAGCGATTCCGAATTTATTAATCAGATGGCAACCCATGATACTTTTGTGGCCAGTGCCGGAATGAATGCCGCATTTGTACAAACTATGGCTGATGCATCAGCAATTCATTTGCAACAGTATCAAAAATTAAAAAACAATTTGAACTATATAGACGTTCATTTGATTAAAAATAAAGAAGTTCGTTTTGATCCAAATTATCCGTTAATTTATCCTGAAATCGAAGGAATAAATGAAATTTTCACTGCGAATAAAATCATCATGACTAATTTTAAATACCCGACTGACACCAAGGATTTAAATCGAATTGTTATTACTGCCAATCACAAAAAAGAAGATTTGGATAAAATACTTCAAATTCTGAACCAAAACCAATTCTAAATCTAAAATTGTGGTCCAATTGCTTTTAAACCGTACCTTTGTAAAAAATTAGAATATGATGACAAACAACGATATCTTTAAAAAACTTCGCGTGGCTTTAATGTTACGTGACGATCAAATAGTTGAAATATTAGAATTGGTAGATTTTAGAATCACTAAATCAGAATTAGGTGCTTTTTTCCGTGATGAAAAACATGAAAATTATATGGAATGTGGTGACCAAGTGTTGCGTAACTTTCTGAATGCATTGGTAATTCACTTGCGTGGAACGAAAGAAAATCCAAAAAACCCAAATGATGTTTTAGCAAAACATAAAGCTCAAATTCCTGCAAAAGAAGGATCTAAAGACAGACCCGAGTTTAAGGCAAAACCACGAGACGAAGAAAAATCAAGAGGTGACGAAGCACCCTCAAAAGCAAGACCGGCAACAAAAAACACTTCTAAAAAACAATATCCAAAAGGAAATTCAAAAGTCCAAGTAGTGGAGAAAGTGAAATTTAATTTCGGCAAGAATAAAAAATCATAACTGTGAAAACGGCATTGATTATTGGTAGCACCGGTTTAATAGGTTCACAACTATTGAATCTTCTTTTAGATAGTAATGACTATCTAAAAGTAATCGCTTTCGTAAAAAGAGACACCGGAATAAAGCACCCAAAATTAACGCAACACGTGATTGATTTTGATAAGCCAGAAACCTATAAAGAATTAATCGTTGGTGATGATTTCTTTTGCACCATTGGTACAACAATCACAAAAGCGGGAAGTAATGACGCGTTTAGAAAAGTAGATTTTGAATATCCGCGCCAGTTTGCCACTTTTGCTTTGCTAAATAAAGTCAAACAGTATTTGATTATTTCATCTCTTGGTGCTGATGCAAAATCTGGAAATTTCTATTTGAAGACAAAAGGAGAAATTCAAGATTTTCTTAAAGATTGTGATTTCGAAAGCATTTCTGTATTGCAACCTTCCCTTCTATTAGGAAACCGAACTGAATTTAGATTGGGAGAAAAAGTTGGTGCCTTTTTTATGAAAACACTTTCTTTCTTATTACTTGGAAACTTGAAAAAGTATAAACCCATTGAAGGTAAAACAGTAGCCAAAGCACTTGTGAAAATTGCCCAAACAAACAATAAAGGTTTTAAAATATATGAATCGGATGTGATTCAAGAAATTGGAAACTAATACAAAATCCTGAGCTTTCACTCAGGATTTTTTTTGATATATCTTTAAAAGTATTTGCTCATAAATTTTTAAGAACTACAACTTAACATCGAACATCCTACTTTATCTCTGGCCCAATCGGGTCTTTTGGCAAACCATTTTTGCAAATTCGGTTGTTCAGAGTATGGATTTTTTAGCATTTCAAATAATTCGTTTAGCAAAGAAAAGTCTCCTTTATCTGCATCATCAATACATAATTGTGCCATGTAATTTCGCAACACATATTTTGGATTCACTTTATTCATTTTGTTTTTTCTCTCAGAATCCGAACGTATTTCTTCATTGATTCGAATACTGTAATTCTCCAACCAATCGTGCCAGTTTTTCAATATCGTTTCATCCAAATCCTTTTCGTTGTAAAAAGCATCTTTTATGGTGTTGAAAGCTGTTGATCCATTATCTGCTTTAGTAACATTACTTAAATTTCTAAAGAAAATGGTCATATCCGTTTCTACGCGTTCCAGCAATTGGGTCAAACTCTGAATCAAAACAATATCGTGTTCTCTTTTGATTTGGAAACCGAGTTTATTTTGCATCATATTCAAATACTCCTTTTCGTAATCTGCACTAAAAGCATCTAAAATAGCTTCAAGAGGTTTCGCATCCTCAATCAAAGGATACAAAGCATTCGCTAATTGATACAAATTCCAAAGCGCAATTTCTGGTTGATTGCCAAAACGGTATCTTTTATGCTCCCTGTCGGTTGTATTGGGTGTCCAATTGGAATTATAATCTTCTAACCAACCGTACGGCCCGTAATCAATGGTAATTCCGTGAATAGACATATTATCGGTATTCATAACTCCATGAACAAAACCTACCCTTTGCCATTCGACGATCATCTTGAGCGTAGTATTAGTCACTTCTTGAAAAAAGGCCAGATATTTTTTAATCCCCTCCTCTATAATTTGGGGGAAATGATGTTTAATAGTAAAATCAGCTAATAATTTGAGATTAACTAAGTCTTTTCGAGAAGAAAACAGTTCGAAGCTACCAAACCGTATAAAAGATGGAGCTACTCTGCAAACAATTGCTCCTTTTTCATAGGCAGGATTTCCATTATACAATACATCACGCAATACCTGATCGCCAGAAAGCATCAACGAAAGGGAACGTGTTGTAGGAATGCCCAAATAATGCATCGCTTCAGCACACAGGTACTCACGAATGGAAGAACGTAAAACTGCAAAACCATCTGCAGTTCTGGAATATGGCGTCGGCCCTGCACCTTTTAGCTGTAAAGTGTACGATTTATTAGCATGATTTACTTCGGTAAGATTGATTGCACGCCCATCTCCTAATTGTCCGGCCCAATTGCCAAATTGATGTCCAGCATAACTCAAAGCATACGGTTTCGTGCCAGGATAAACGGTATTCCCTGAAAAAGTATTTAAAAAATCAGCTGAAAGAGTATCTTCCTCAGACAGTCCCAAAAGATTCGCCACTTCTGCTGAAGCGTGAATTAGTGAAGGATTGGAAGGCTGTTTTGGTACTACATAAGAAAAACAAGCTTGCTCAACCTGTCTCGGAGTATTGATTTCACTTGGGTCAGCAGGTAATTCAGCAGTAAAATTATTTTGTATATGGAGTTTCATTTGGTAACGGATTTATATAAACTAGAAATAATTAATACTAGTACACTACAAAGATATTCGATAGCTGACACATAATTGAATTCTTACGATAATTTTAATTGATGACCAAAATCGTTTTGCTTATTAAAATTAAAACTTCATTTATTAGAATCATCCTAAAGAAAAATTTCTAACAAAAAAAATCCTGTTTGCCGTAGCAAACAGGATTTTTAAATATATAACTATTTATAATTAAGAAAGAGCCGCTTTTACTTGATCAGCTGCTTCTTGGAATTCAACAGCAGATAAAATTGGCATTCCTGAATTATCAATTAATTCTTTTGCAATAGCTGCATTGGTACCTTGTAAACGAACAATGATTGGCACTTTAATTGCATCACCCATATTTTTGTAAGCATCAACAACTCCTTGCGCCACACGGTCACAACGAACGATTCCACCAAAAATATTAATCAAAATTGCTTTTACGTTTGGATCTTTTAAGATAATACGGAAAGCAGTTTCAACACGTTTTGCATCAGCAGTTCCACCTACGTCAAGGAAGTTAGCAGGCTCAAAACCAGCATACTTGATTAAATCCATAGTTGCCATTGCTAAACCAGCTCCGTTCACCATACATCCTACTGTACCGTCAAGATCTACATAGTTTAATCCTACTTCTTTTGCTTCAACTTCGATTGGGTTCTCCTCACGAATGTCACGCATATCAGCATATTTCTTTTGTCTGTATAAAGCATTGTCATCGATATTTACTTTAGCATCTACAGCCATAATTTTATTGTCAGATGTTTTTAAAACCGGGTTGATTTCAAACATCGACGCATCCGATCCAATATAAGCATTGTATAAAGAATCGATGAATTTCACCATCTCTTTGAACGCATTTCCAGAAAGACCTAAGTTAAAAGCGATTCTTCTTGCTTGAAAACCTTGCAATCCAACAGACGGATCAATTTCTTCCGTAAAAATTAAATGAGGCGTATGTTCCGCAACTTCTTCAATATCCATTCCACCTTCAGTAGAATACATAATCATATTACGACCTGTAGCTCTATTTAATAAAACAGAAACATAAAATTCAGAAGTTTCACTTTCACCAGGATAATAAACATCTTCAGCGATTAAAACTTTATGTACTTTTTTACCTTCCGCAGAAGTTTGTGGTGTAATTAATTGCATTCCGATGATTTGTTCTGCAATTTCTTCAACTTGTTGTAAGTTTTTTGCCAATTTAACTCCACCACCTTTTCCACGTCCACCTGCATGAACTTGGGCTTTTACAACATACCAACTTGTACCAGTTTCGGTAGTTAATTGTTTAGCAGCAGCAACCGCTTCTACTGGGCTATTAGCAACGATTCCGCGTTGAATGCGAACTCCGTAACTAGCTAAAATCTCTTTTCCTTGATATTCGTGTATGTTCATAATATAGAATTTGTCTGGATTCTGAATTTATTCCAGAATAAAAGTGCCACAAAAATAGCAAAATTAAACAGAACTGTTATTTTTTTTTCAATTTAATATGCAACAATAATTATGTTTTTTCTAGACTAGGATAACCGCGTATTAAAAAAATAAAATTTAAAAAATGTATGTAAATTTGTTATAAAACTTTAAAAGAAATCTTAAGTAGAACATTTCTTTCAAAATCATAAGCTTCAATGCATTTTATGCATATCCTTTTTATCAATAAATCATTTCGCAAGTGTTTAAATATTGTTTTTGCGATTTATTTAAGCCTTTTCTGTTATTACTGTAAAAATATACCCGTTTTAGCTTTTACACCTATTATATCCTACTAAATCTTTAATTTTGTAGAAAAAATATTAAGCATGAAAGTTAAAGAACAAGGCCTTTATTTGCCCGAATTTGAACACGACAACTGCGGCGCAGGATTTATTTGCAATTTAAATGGAATTAAGTCCAATGATATTATTCATAAAGCATTAGATATTTTAATAAAATTAGAGCATCGTGGAGCTGTTAGTGCTGATGGTAGAACTGGCGATGGAGCAGGAATTTTATTTGACATTCCCCATGATTTTTTTAAGAAAGTTTGTGATTTCGAATTACCTGAAACTAGACAATATGCGGTAGGAATGGTTTTCATGCCAAAAAGCACAAACCAGGTAACGTTTTGCAAAACAACTTTTGAAACGGCCATACAAGATCAAAATTTAGAAATCATAGGATGGAGAGATGTTCCCGTTGACGCATCCAATCTAGGTCAAATTGCAGGGGAGAAAGAACCCACGGTAAAACAAGTATTTGTTGGTAAAAATGGATTGGACCTTACGGAACAACAATTCAATGCAAAAATGTTTGCTGCCAGAAAAATTGCAGAACATACTATTAGAAATTCAAGAATTTCAGAAAGCTATATGTTCTATTTTTCCAGCTTTTCTACAACTACGATAATATACAAAGGCTTATTGATGCCCGAAGATATTAGCAGATATTATACTGATTTAACCGATGATGACTTAGTGACCAGACTGGCTTTGGTTCACCAACGATTTTCGACAAATACTTTTCCTTCTTGGGAATTGGCACAGCCGTTCCGATATATGTGTCACAATGGCGAGATAAATACCCTTAGAGGTAACATTAGCAGAATGCGTGCTCGTGAAGAATTGATGCAAAGTGATGTTTTTGGTGATGATATCAAAAAATTGTTTCCTATTATATTAGAAGGCAAATCAGATTCTGCCTCAATGGATATGGTAATCGAATTGTTATTGATGACAGGACGATCTCTACCGGAAGCCATGATGATGGTCGTTCCTGAAGCTTGGGAAAAACACCAAACGATGTCAGAAGATAAGAAAGCGTTTTACGAATATAATGCTTGTATCATGGAACCTTGGGATGGTCCGGCTTCGATTCCTTTTACGGATGGAAATGTTATTGGTGCCTTATTGGATAGAAATGGATTGAGACCTTCTCGTTATACGTTGACAAAAAGTGGCTTCGTTATTATGTCTTCAGAAATTGGGGTTCTAGACATCAAACCCGAAGATGTAATTAAACATGGTCGTTTAGAGCCCGGAAAAATGTTTTTGGTCGACATGAACGAAGGCCGAATTATTGAAGATGATGAGATAAAAAATGCAATAGTTACTAAACGTCCGTACAAAAAATGGTTGGATGAAAATTTGTTGCAATTAGCACAAATTCCATATACTGACAACGCAATACCAACCGAAAGCATTGACTTCGCAACGCGACAACGCCTATTTGGTTATACAATTGAGGACTTAAAAACCATAATAAACCCAATGGGAGCTCAAGGTGCTGAACCTTTAAGCTCAATGGGTAATGATACTCCTTTGGCGGTCTTATCGGACCAACCACAACTTTTATACAATTATTTCAAACAATTATTTGCTCAGGTTACAAATCCACCATTGGATGGTATACGAGAAGAAATCATTACTGATATCAGTTTGGCAATCGGAGGAGATTTCAATATTTTCGATATTGAACCAAAACATTGTAAAAAATTAAAAATCCAAAATCCGGTTATTTCAAATGAAGATTTAGATAAAATAAGAAATATTGATCATGTTGATTTCAAATCGGTGACTATTTCTACATTATATGATATTGAAAAAGGTGTAAATGGATTGGAACGCGCTATGGAAAGAGCAGTTCAAGCTACTTTTAAAGCTGTTTCTGAAGGTTGCAATATCGTAATCATTTCTGATAGAGGTGTAAGCGAAAAAATGGCTCCAATACCAATGTTATTGGCTTGCTCTTACATTCACCATTCCTTAAACATTCTAAAAGTTCGTTCGAAATTTGGAATTATAATTGAATCAGCTGAACCACGTGAACCACATCATTTTGCATTATTGTTTGGTTATGGTGCAAGCGCAATAAATCCTTACATGGTAAATGAAATCATTCATGACCAAGTAAATGAAGGTTTTATTACTGGCATAAAAGCTGATTATGCAATTAAAAATTACAATAAAGCGATTGCAAAAGGTATCCTTAAAATCATGAATAAAATTGGCATCTCTACTTTACATTCATACAGAGCTGCTCAAATTTTTGAAATTTTAGGATTAAATAAAACGTTAACTTCTAAATATTTCCCATATACACCTTCTAGAATTGAAGGAATTGGTCTGATCGAAGTAGAAAAAGAAATCAAAAAAAGATATCAAAAAGCCTTTCCTAATTCAAAAGTGGCTAATTTATTACCCCTTGAAATTGGAGGAATTTACAGATGGAGAAGAACCGGGGAAAAACACATGTTCAACCCAACGACCATTTCTAAATTACAGCAGGCAGTTCGATTAAACAGTCCAGAAAGTTATAAGGAATATTCAAATATGGTTAATGACCAAAGTGAAAACCTAATGACTATTAGAGGTTTATTTGAATTCAATAATTTGGATCCAATTTCTATTGACGAAGTAGAACCTTGGACCGAAATTGTAAAAAAATTCAAAACTGGCGCCATGTCTTATGGGTCTATTAGTCAAGAAGCTCACGAAAACTTGGCCATTGCCATGAATAGAATTGGGGGGAAAAGTAATTCTGGAGAAGGTGGAGAAGATTCTAAACGATTCCAAAAAGACTTAAACGGTGATTCTAGAAATAGCGCCATTAAGCAAGTCGCTTCTGGAAGATTTGGAGTGTCTATCAATTATTTGACTAATGCCAAAGAAATTCAGATAAAAATGGCTCAGGGTGCAAAACCTGGAGAAGGTGGTCAATTACCCGGAGAAAAAGTAGTTCCATGGATTGCTGCTGTAAGAAATTCAACTCCTTATGTTGGATTGATATCGCCTCCGCCACATCACGATATTTATTCAATTGAAGATTTATCCCAATTGATTTTTGACTTAAAGAATGCCAATCGCGAAGCGAGAATCAATGTTAAGTTGGTATCTGAAGTTGGAGTTGGAACAATTGCTGCCGGTGTTGCTAAAGCAAAAGCCGATGTAATTTTGATTTCAGGATACGATGGAGGAACTGGAGCTGCTCCATTAACTTCACTGCAACATACAGGTATTCCTTGGGAACTTGGTTTAGCTGAAGCACAACAAACATTAATATTAAATGATTTAAGAAGTCGTGTAGTTTTAGAATGCGACGGACAATTGAAAACAGGTCGTGATGTTGCTGTTGCTGCGCTACTTGGAGCTGAAGAATTTGGTTTCGCAACTGCGCCACTAGTAGCTTCAGGTTGTATTATGATGAGAGCATGTCACTTAAACACTTGTCCAGTTGGTATAGCGACACAAGATCCCGAATTGAGAAAAAATTTCAAAGGAACTCCGGAACATATTATTAACTTCATGTATTTTATTGCTGAAGAGTTAAGAGAAATTATGGCTCAATTAGGATTTAGAACGCTAAAAGAAATGGTGGGACAATCTCAAAAATTGAATGTCAACAAAGCGATCAAGCATTATAAAGCAAGTGGATTAGATTTATCTTCGATTTTATACAAACCAGAAAAAGCTAAAGTAGTACCAAATCATAATACCACTACCCAAGATCATGCGTTAGATAATGTACTTGATTTTGAAATTATAAAAGCGGCAATCCCTTCTATTTATAGAAAAGAAAAAACAAGAGTAACTTTTGATATTAAAAATACAGATCGTTCGGTTGGTGCTATATTAAGTAATGAAATTTCGAAAATATATGGAGCACAAGGTTTACCTGAGGACACCATTTTAGTAGATTTTACAGGTTCTGCTGGACAAAGTTTTGGTGCTTTTGCGACCAACGGTTTATCATTCAAAATTCATGGAAACTGTAATGATTATTTGGGAAAAGGACTTTCGGGTGGTAAATTAATTATCAAGGTACCTCCTACTGCTACATTCAAACCAGAAGAAAATATCATTATTGGTAACGTGGCGCTTTACGGAGCAATTACTGGTGAAGCTTATATCAATGGTATGGCTGGAGAACGTTTTTGTGTGAGAAATTCTGGAGCAACAGCCGTTGTGGAAGGAATTGGAGATCACGGCTGTGAATATATGACTGGAGGAACCGTCGTAGTTCTAGGAAAAACCGGAAGAAATTTCGCGGCAGGTATGAGTGGAGGTATTGCTTATGTTTATGATCCAAATAAAAAATTCGATGCTACCGTATGCAATATGGAAATGGTCGCTTTTGAAACATTAGAAAATGATGACGTTACTAAACTGAGACGTTTGATAAAAAACCATTCTATGTATACCAACAGTCCTTTAGCTAAAAGAATTTTAGAAGATTGGGAAAATCAACGCAACCATTTTGTAAAAGTAATGCCAACAGATTATAAAAAAGCATTACAAAGATTAGCAGAAGAAAAAAAAATTGAAGAACTAATAGCACTATAGTTATGGGAAAGATAGGTGGATTTAAAGAGTATAATAGAAGTGACGAAAATAATATAGCTGTTGTAGAACGAGTATCAAACTATAATGAGTTTACAATTCCGTTAGCCAAAGATAAAATTAAAGAACAAGGATCAAGATGTATGGATTGCGGCATCCCTTTTTGCCACAGTGCCTGTCCATTAGGAAATTTGATTCCTGATTTTAACGACATGGTTCATCAAGAAGAATGGCAAAGTGCATTGGAGATTTTACAATCAACAAATAACTTCCCGGAATTTACAGGAAGATTATGCCCTGCTCCTTGTGAAAAATCATGTGTATTGGGTATAATCAGTGAGCCAGTTGCCATTGAAAATATTGAAAAAAATATTATCGAAAGAGGTTTCGCAGAAGGATGGATCAAACCACAAATTCCAGCGACAAGAACAGGTAAAACAGTAGCTGTCATAGGCTCTGGCCCTGCTGGTTTAGCAGCTGCACAACAATTAAATCGTGCAGGACATAACGTTACGGTTTTTGAAAGAGACAATGCAATAGGAGGCTTACTACGTTATGGAATTCCTAATTTCAAATTAGAAAAAGGAATCATTGACAGACGTGTTGTGGTTTTAGAAGCGGAAGGAATTGAATTCAAAACTAATGTAAACGTTGGTGTAAATTTCAGCATTGAAGAACTAAATTCTTTTGATTCAATCGTATTGTGTGGTGGTGCAACTGAAAGAAGAAGTTTACCCACTAAAGGAATTGAAAGTAAAGGAGTTGTTCAGGCAATGGACTTTTTAACTCAACAAACCAAAGTACTATACGGAGAATCTATTCCAGATCAAATCAAAGCAACTGGTAAAAATGTTATTGTTATTGGTGGTGGAGATACAGGATCGGATTGTGTTGGAACATCAAACAGACATGGTGCTAAATCAGTTACTAACTTTGAGATTTTACCAAAACCACCCGTTGGAAGAAGTGAAACTACTCCTTGGCCATTTTGGCCTTTACAATTAAAAACTTCCTCTTCTCATGAAGAAGGATGTGACAGAAACTGGTTAATCAATACCAAAGAATTTATTTCTAATGAAAAAGGGGAATTAACAGGCTTGAAAACCGTTGAAGTGGCGTGGAAAATGACACCTGGCCAAAGACCAGAACTGATTGAAAAAGACGGATCAGAAAAAATATGGCCTTGTGATTTAGCTTTACTGGCTTTAGGATTTACAGGTCCTGAAAAGACATTAAGCGATCAGTTGGGGTTAGATGTAGATTTTAGAACCAATTATAAAGCAACTAATTACCAAACGAATGTTCCTCACATATTTACTGCTGGTGATATGAGAAGAGGTCAATCTCTAATTGTTTGGGCAATTTCTGAAGGTCGTGAAGCCGCTAGGGAAGTAGATAATTATTTGATGGGATACACTAATTTACCAACAAAAGGTAATGGTGACTTACCTAGTTTATAATAAAAAATAGTTTTTTTTAAAATCCCCTGATAAAAATACTTGTCAGGGGATTTTTACTTTAACGAAAGTTACAAAAAATAAATAAACAACAATAATTGTTGCAA
Source organism: Flavobacterium zhoui (assembly GCF_042787235.1). Classification (NCBI taxonomy): domain Bacteria; kingdom Pseudomonadati; phylum Bacteroidota; class Flavobacteriia; order Flavobacteriales; family Flavobacteriaceae; genus Flavobacterium; species Flavobacterium zhoui. The sequence continues at coordinate 3,983 of NZ_JBHZPY010000002.1, read as the reverse complement.
TTACAACATTTTGTTACAATTTGTTATAATCTGTATTATTATTTGTTTGTGTTGATAAAGAATAATAAATTTGCTAAAAATTAATAACAATGCAAGCAAAAGACTTACTACAATTAGCGGAACAATTCGGAAACCCATTATATGTTTATGATGCCGAAAAAATACAATCTCAATACAACAGATTATCAAAAGCTTTTTCTAAGGTAAATAAGTTGCGCATTAATTATGCGATGAAGGCATTGTCTAATGTTGCGATCCTTCAATTATTAAAAGAAATGGGATCTGGTTTAGACACTGTATCCATTCAAGAAGTTATGTTAGGACTTCATGCCGGTTACGACCCCGAAAAAATTTTCTATACACCTAACGGAGTCTCTTTAGAAGAAATTGAAGAAGTTAATGCGATGGGTGTTCAAATAAATATTGACAATTTATCAATATTAGAGCAGTTCGGAACTAAATATCCAAATGTTCCTGTCTGTATTAGAATAAATCCACATGTAATGGCAGGTGGAAATGCAAATATATCTGTTGGTCATATCGATAGTAAATTTGGTATTTCTGTTCACCAACTACCTCACTTAGTTCGTATTGTTGAAAATACAAAAATGAATATTGTTGGTATCCACATGCATACTGGTTCTGATATTCTTGATATCGAAGTATTTTTATATGCTGCTGAAATATTATTCGACGCTGCAAAAAACTTTAAAAATTTAGAATTTCTAGACTTTGGAAGTGGTTTTAAAGTGCCTTACAAAAAAGATGATATAGAAACTGATATTGAAGAATTAGGTAAAAAACTCTCAAAAAGATTTAATGCCTTTTGTGTTGAATACGGCAAAGAATTAACCTTGATATTTGAACCAGGTAAATTTTTGGTAAGCGAAGCCGGTTTCTTTTTGGCTAAAGTAAATGTGGTGAAACAAACTACTTCTACTGTCTTTGCGGGAATTGACAGTGGTTTCAATCATTTGATTCGTCCAATGTTTTACGGTTCACAACATCATATTGAAAACATTTCACACCCAAAAGGAAAAGAACGCTTTTATTCCGTTGTTGGATATATTTGTGAAACAGATACTTTTGCTAATAATAGAAGAATTACCGAAATAAAAGAAGGTGATATTTTAAGTTTTAGAAATGCTGGAGCTTATTGCTTTTCTATGGCATCTAATTATAATTCTAGATACAAACCTGCTGAAGTTTTATGGATGAATGGTCAAGGTTATCTAATCCGTGCTCAAGAAACTTTTGAAGATTTATTGAGAAATCAAATTCCACTACCAACAGAAATAACAGTTTAAGTTAAATTATAAATCCCGTCTAGTTAAAGAGACGGGATTTTTTTCTAATCCGAAATGTGCTATTTTCAGTGCAAGACACTCAAATAGAATTAGCTTATTTTTTATCCAAAAGACTTTCTAATACTTCCGATTCTGTTCCATTAGTAAACGGGATCTTTAGCATTTGCGAAAGCGTAGGAGCAATTTGTGTAATGTACTTTTTACCATGACTTTCTCCTTTTGGCACTTGCCATCCATAAAAAAGAAGTGGTACATGGGTATCATAACTATTAGGTGTCCCATGTGTAGTTCCTGTTGGTTGATATTGCATATAACCAGCTTTGTCCAGAATTACAATATCTCCATTTTGTTTGGGGTCGTAACCTTTTGCTATAAAACTTAAAAAATAATCATTTCCGGAAGAAGCTAGAATTTCTTCTTCGGTATAGACTCTTTTCACTTGTTCTTGTGTCATCAGGAATTCCTTAAAACTTTGTTTTACTTTAGTCAATTCTAATCCTTTTTCTTTTATAATTTCCTTATTAAAGAAAAGATTGAAATTAGAATAATCCAAAACCAGATTAACACCAAAAGTATCTATCGAATATTTGTTTAACGAAGCAACAATATCCTTTGCAGGAACATTTTTCACATTGTATTTATTATCTTTTAAATAATTTGGATTTTCAGCACCAGCATGATCTGCGGTCAAGAAAAGCAAATAATTGTCTTTCCCAACAGTTTTGTCCAAATAGGTCAAAAAGGTTTCCAGCGTCTGGTCTAAACGCAAGTAGGTATCTTGCAATTCCATAGAACGGGGTCCAAAAGTATGCCCAACATAATCTGTTGAAGAAAAACTAACCGTAAGAAAATCGGTAATATCATCTTTCCCCAATTCTTCTTTTTCAATGGCTTTCATGGCTAATTCTGCCAAAATATCATTACCGAAAGGGGTCGTTCTCAAAACATCGGCTCCTTTTTCGGCATATATTCTACTTAAATCATATGGAAAAACAGGTCCAGAACTTTTATCAATTTTCCCTTCGTACGGATTATCGTCAGGAAGACTTTCGTTGTAAACTGCTTTCGGTTTTAATAAATCCCAGCCTTTGGTAATGTAAGGCATATAATGTTTCTCTTGATTGAATTGGGTTACCCAATCTGGTAATTTTTCACCATAAAAAGTGCTCGAAATAAAAGCACCTGTTTTACTGAACCAAAATGCCCAATTTGCAAAATGTCCCGCCGGCAAAATCGCGCCACGGTCTTTAATACTCATTCCAATTACCTTTCCTTTAAAATTGGTAGCCATGCGCAATTCATCGGTAATGGTAGTGGTCAAAAGGTTTTTTGGAGACATAGCCCCCTCCTTTTCGGTACCATCACCAACAATTTTCACTGAAGCATCATCAGTACAATACACGTCTTTTCCTAGACTCCTGCTAAACCATTCGTTGCCTACAATTCCGTGTGTCGCCGGAGTAGTACCCGTATAAATAGAGGCGTGACCTGGAGCGGTATATGTTGGAACATAATTGTAATGCATGTTGTGAAAAGTATAACCATTGTTCATCAACTTTTTAAAACCATTAGGAGAAAAATCATCAGAAAAACGGTATAAATACTCCATTTTCATTTGATCTACAACAATACCAACAACCAATTTTGGACGCTCTTGCGCTTGAATGTTTGAAATTATTACAAACGTTAAAAACAAGACTAATTTTCTCATATTATATTTTTATATAGTTCCCCAAAAATACAATATAATGTTTAAAAAAAGGACCTAACAAAAACTTAAACACAATAAATTAATTTTCACTTAACTCAATTAAAATCAGACCTCAAAAAAAGATAAGTATTTAAATATAAAAGACTTTTCTAATTGCATTACGCAAGATTAAATTCAAAATACCTTAAATTATTTGTCTGAAGAATTATTATAAGCACAATGGGCAGAGCTTATAGAGCTAAAGAAAGTAATTTCGGAAATTTATCTAAAAAAAACTTAGACATAAGCATCAATGAGAAGTAATTTACTAAAAATATATTTGAAAGAAAAAAATATATGAATATGTTAAATATACAAAACGTTACAAAATATTATTTAAACCACTTCGTTCCTACAATTTTACCATCCAAATACAGCAAAAAAAGCATTTATATAACCATTTAACTTCTAATCTACAAAACCAAAAAAATCACAACGAAAAAAATCCCCATCAAAATGAATGATGAGGATTTAATAGAATCTAAAACTAGTTCAGATTAAAGAAAGGCGACGAACCGAGGCATTAGCCGAACACGTCGTACCTATAAAAAAAAAGAACCCCAGCTTTTTCAAACTGGGGTTCCACAAAGAAAGGCGACGACATACTCTCCCACATAACTGCAGTACCATCTGCGCAGGCGGGCTTAACTACTCTGTTCGGGATGGGAAGAGGTGAGCCCCGCCGCAATAACCACCTTAAGAGGTTATAATTGCTTTGGGCAATTATTTTGCAATTAAAAATTTTGAATTAAAAATTAAAAATTGCAATAATATCTTAACATACTGAGATAAAGAAAAATTTTTTTATTAGAAAGTTTCTTCCTCTCTCGTCCCAAAAGACGGGAGAGGAAAAGCGTACATAAGCTTACGGGTTATTAGTACTACTCGGCTATGACATTACTGCCTTTACACCTATAGCCTATCAA